>JBGAIY010000390.1:0-7307 GCA_044225205.1 Myxococcaceae bacterium
GCCGCTGGAGCCGTCTGGTATTTCAGCACCCCCGACATCGCCAACGGTCGGTTGGCGCTTCTGCCCACCGGCACCGGTTTCGCGCTCGCGGGGTCGTTCGAATGAGCGCGTCGATTCGCGGCCGCTCGGGCGTGCTCCTCTTCTTGGTGTTGGCGAGCGCGTGCTCGGCCCGCTTCAGCGGCAACACGCCGCGGCCCTACAAGTGCGGCAGCGCCGAAGACGGCGGCAGCTCAGAATGCGTGGGCGGGTGGCGGTGCAACGCGACCGTGGGGGTGTGCATCGACCCCGAGGTGGGGTTGCCCATGGCGTGCCGCAACGACTTCGAATGCGGAGGCGGCTGGCGGTGCTCGCCCAACGGGGCCTGTGTCGACCGGAGCGTCGAAGGCGAGGTCTCGACCGCCGGCACGACGTCACCGGCCGAATTCATCAGCCCCTTGGTGACGGCCGAGGGCGACCTGCACACTTCTCAACCGCAAACGAGCGTCTTTTCTGACGGCTACGTGGCCGTTGGCAGCGACGTCTTCTTCGACGGTACGCCGGCGCAGTGGGTCAGCGTCGAAGACTTCGTCGGGCCCGACGGGGTCGTAACCCAGTACGTCGTGGGCATGTCGCCCACCGCCACCGACCGGCCGAGGGCGCTCAGCACGCGCGTCACCCCGTCGGGAGGCTTCACGCACACCCTGTGGGTCGCGACCGAACAGGGTCTCGTCTCACTGTCGCGCGAAAACGGTGTCATCGACGCGGGGCTGGTGCCGGGTCGATTCACCGACGTGCATGTGTTGCGCGGAGCCAACCTCGCCGCGGCCCCAGAAGACCCGTTGCAGGGCGCGGTCGTCGCCGAAAAAGAGAGCGGCGCCGCCACTTACGTCGCGGGCACTCGCGACGCCGGGCTGATGTTCGCCCTGCCGGTCAGCGACCTGGCCTGGGCGCCGCGCACGGCGGGTTGCGAAGCGAAGCTGTACCGGGCGACGGCGCAAGGGCTCACCGAGTCGACCGAGTCTGGCGGCAGCACGGTGCTCGACCCCGACGCGCCGGCCGAACTGCGCATCGGCGCGAACACGAAGACCGGCGCGCAATACATTGCCTGGCGCTCGAACGACGGCGGCCTGTCTTGGCGCGACGTGTGCGAGACCACGGTCAACACCGCGCCGTCGTGCCCGCACACCAACAACATCGTTCGACAATTGGTGGGCTGGCACCTCGAAGAATCGGGCACGGGCATGACGCCCGTGCGGCTGTGCGAAAACGGCGCGCAACAAGCCCTGGTGCAAGGGGTTTCGGGCACCTCGGTCGAGACCATTTACAACCCGATTTCGGTCAGCAGCGAAGGCACGACGCTGTGGGGCCGCGCTCGCAGCACCGGGGCGGTGGTGCGAATCGAACCGACGGGGTCGGTCATCGACGTGACCTTGGCCGAGCCGCCCGACGCGCTCATTCGGGCGGGCGCAAATGTGGTGGCGTGCCGGTCGTCGGGTTCATTCGTGCTGACGCCGTCGCTCGGCTTCTTGCGCGCGCGAACCATGGCCGACCCGCTCGACAACTTCGCCACGGGTTTCGGCACGTTCGTGGTGACGCGCAACGGCGTGGTGCTGGGGGCCGACTGGGCCGTCGCGTTTCCCCGGGTCGACTGGAACGAGCCACGCGCTCCCGTGCTCGCCCGGGGCGTCGCGTTGGGCGACGGCGGCACGCTGCTCGCGCTGAGCCACGACGACACCATCGACATGGCGCAGCTCAAAATCGCCGAGCGAGAGGCGGTCGAACTGACGCCGACCCTCATCCCCGCTCCGGGGTTCGCGGTGAGTGACTTCGCCCTGCACGCCCCCGGCGACGGGGGCACCCCGGTTGGCCTGGCGGTGGCCGGAGGCACCATTTCGGCCCTCACGTCGACGACCCCCACCCGCTGGCAGACGAACAAAATCACCTTGCCGAGCGACGCCTTGCACGTGTGGTTCGACCAAGAACACCCGCGCGCCGTCATGACCGACGGCACGGTGGTGGGGCTCACCGCCATCGTGGCGCTGACCCCGCCGACGCCGACCGCCGCCATCGCCGCGACGTCGGTGTGCGGCACGCCTTTCGTGCTCACCGACAGCGCCCTGTACCACTGGGCCGACACCGGCTGGCAGAGCGTCGCCGACTTGCCGGGCGACGTCGGGTTCACCGGTGGGCGGCTGTTGACCTTGGGCACGCGGCTGTACGTCTTCGAAAAGTCGGGGCACGTTTGGCAAGTCGACGTGAAATGCCCGTGAGCGGGGCTTGGTCGCGCCTCGAGCGCGCGTGGTACGACGCCTGGCCGACTGGGCCGCGTCGAGCGAAGGCCGCGTGCGACTGAACATCGACGTCGCATGAAGCGCTTCTATTGCCCGCGGTGTCTTCGGCAGCCAACGGAGCGCGACCCCTTCGTCGCGGGCTCGCCCTACCGGTGCCCGTGCGGCGAAGTGTCGGTGGTGACCGAGCTCATCGACCACCGCGTGCGGTGCCCGACGTGTGAGGTCGAATTTCTGGTCGGCCTGCACCACCCGCTGCCGAACAGACCCTTGCCGTTTCAGTGTTCGCGGTGCGGCACGGTGTTCGATGCGAAACTCTCGACCGACCCCAAACAAGAACGAGCCGAACGAGAAGCCCGCGGCGACGTGGTGCGCATGTTCGGCACCCCGCCTGCGAGCGCGAACGGCGCTGCACCGACGGGCCGAACCATGGTGTTCGGCGGTGGGCCACCTGTCGTGCCGCCTCGAGCGGCGGGGGCGATTGAACAGCTGTTGACCGAAACCGACGTGGCGCCGCTGTGGGAGGCGGTGCAAGCCGAGCCGACGAATGACGGCCCGAGGCTGGTGCTGGCCGACGCGCTGACCGAGCGCGCAGAGCCCCTCGGTGAATTCATTTCGATACAAGTCACCGCGCGCGGCAAGCCACCACGAGGGCTCGCGAAGTGGCGAGAAGCCGAGTTGCGAACGAACGCGACCCGCTGGGTGCCTCCGGGGGTTCGCCTGCACTCGGCGGGCTTCGAACGCGGTTTCTTGAAGACGTGCACCCACAACGGGCCCCACGACCCGTTCCACTGGGCGTGGCGACTGGTCGAGCACGTCACCTTCGAGGGCTTCGCTCCGGGAGCGCCCTTGCCCGAGCTGCCGCACGTCGTCGAGGCGTGGGGGCTGCCGCCTGAGTCGTTCGTGAATTGGGTGCCGCGGGCCCGCCCCACGCTCAAAGGCCTCGGGCTCAGCAGCCTGCGCTCGGCGGCGCTGGTGTTGCCCAACGCCCTGCCCTTGCTGCCCGCGCTCGAGGCGCAGCGAATCGCCTGCGAAGCGGGAGCGATTGAGCAGGTCGACCCGGCGACGCTGCGGCGAATGGTGGGCCCCCAGGTGACCCGGCTCACGCTGACTCACTTCGTGGGGCTGGGCCGCCTGTAAGCGTTGCGAACCGGCCTTCAGCCCACCGTGCGCTTCTCGTGGGAAATGAGGCCAGGCGTCGAATTCGTCACCACCCCGCAAGACCCGTTCTTGGTCATACGCAAAAGCCACTTGAGCGAGTGGGTCATGCGCGATTCACTCAACGAGGCTCGCCGGCTGCTCGCGAGCATCGTCGTGCGCGTCGAAGGCAGCGACGGCAAAGTGGTGTCTGAGCAACGACACCAGTTGAGTCAGTAAGCGCGGCAACCACACGAGCCCAGTGTCGGCGGCTTCACCGAACGGGAGCCGTCGCAGACCCGCGATCCCACTTCGCGCGCCAGGCGACGACTTCGGCCAAAGTCTTCGCCTGACCCGACCCCGCTGCTCGAAACGCGGTCTCGGCACTTCGAGCGAGCTGGCGCGCGCGGCGAAGGTCGCCTCCTGAATCGGCGAGGGCCTGGGCCAACACGAACCGCGTCGGCGCGATTTCTTCGTCAGCCACCTTCGCCTGCTCTTGAAGCGCGAGCGCCCGCTCCGCAAGCGCGATGCTCTTCGTCGGCTGCTTGAGTCGAAGCCAGCATGCGCTCATGCCGACGAGCGGGCTCGCGAGTTTCGGGTGTTGAGGCCCCGCCGCTTTCTCGCGGCTTGAAACGGCGCGCTCGTAGAGCGCCAACGCCTGCGTCGGGCGGTTGTCTTCGAAGTAAGCGTTGCCCAAATTCACGGCGAGCCCTGGCAGCATGTAGCTCACCGCGTTGGCCGGGCCGTCGAGACACGCCAGCGCCCGTTCGAGATACGCAATGGCCTGTTGCAGCTGCCCCCTTTTTCGAACCAACGGCCCCAGCCCGCCCAAAATGCCGACAATGCGTGTGCTGCAAGGCCCGTCTTGTTCGGCGAGAGGCAGGGCCTCGAGGTACCAATGCGACGCTTCGTCGAGCTTGCCCAGCTTTTGGTAGGCCGTCGCGAGCCCGACCATCGTCGTGATCATGCGAGGGTGGTTCGGCGTGACGGCCGCTGCATAGCCTTTGTAGGCAGCGAGGGTTTCGGCGAGGCCCTCTTCGTTTCGATCAGCCAACAGGTAAGCGTAGGCCATTGAATTGTGGGCGCGAGCGGTGCGCGGGTGCACGGGGCCGAGGCGCTTCTCGGTGAGGGCCACCCCTCGCGACGCGTACGAAATGGCCCGGTCGAACTGCCCGACCTCGGCGAGCAGCGCGCTCAGGTCCATCAAGCTCTCGGCCACTTCGAGCGAATCGGGGCCGGCGAGCTGGGCGGCCAAGGCCAGCGCCCGTTCGCCTTCGCGTTGCGCACCCGCGGTGTCACGCTGGGCCGCGAGCAGCAAGCTCTGGGCGGTCGACCATTCTTGCTCGAGCGCGAGGTCACCGCCCAAGCGTTCAATGGTGGCCGCCGCTTGGCGAAGCCACAAGCCCGTTTCGGCGAGCTGTTCGCCGCTCGCGTTGTGCGCCAATTCGAGCCGCGCCCGAGCGACGAGGCGGTCGTCACGCGACGCGTCGGCCCAAATCATGGCGTTGGTGAACTCGGTCTTCGCGACGGTGCGGTCTGCGGCGGTCAAGCCCAACACGGCGCCTTTGAGCAGGGCCAGGCGCGCCAAGAACGGGCGGTGGTTCAAAGAAGCGGCGACCCCGTCGCGGTCAATGGCCTCCAGAATGGCCTTGGCTTCGCTGACGTGGCCCAGGTCGTACTGGGTTTGTGCCGTGGCCAAACGTTCGTCGAGCGCGCGCAACATGGCTTGTTGCGAAGGCGCCGTCGGCGCGTGGGCAATGCCTTCGAGCGCCGCGACGTTCGCGCACACACTCGGGCGCTCGAGTGCGCGGGTCGCACCCACGGCGTTGTCGACGATCGTTTGGTCGGCCTTCTTCAAGACGTCGGTCAAAGACGAGAGCCGCTGCATCTGGCGGCTCAAGCAGCTGTTGCGAAGATTCAGCGCGTGCTCAGGCTGCTCATTTCGCACCCTCGTTGCGCGGCAGGCCTCGACTTGTTCTGCGACCCACGCTCGGGTGTAGCCGTCGAGCTGTTCGGCGAGGGCCTCGAACGTTTCGCGGGCGTAAGGCGCGCGGGTGTTCTGAAACACTTGCTCGATGTGCGCCCGCGTCGGTTGGTCCCAGACTCCGGCGAGGCGTTGCTCGAAGCCCGAACACGGGTTCGAGTTCGCAGCGACGGCGGTGACGGTCGCCGCCAGACCAGCGAGCGCGACGCCAGCGACGAGACCCGGCCACCGCCGTTCGCGGGTGGCACGTTCGAGCGCCGAGATCAGCGCCTCCATGCTCTCGAACCGGTGTTCGGGTTTGGGCGCGAGACCACGGGCCAGCACGGCACGAAGCGCCTTGGGCAATCGACTTCGAGCCAGGTTCGCTTCGGGCCCCGCCTCGGCCGCAGCGAGCGCGTCGTCGACGCTCGAAAGAGCGTAGGGCCGCTCACCACAGAGCCCTTCAAACAGCACGACGCAGAAGCTGAATTGATCGGCCCTGGCGTCGACCGCGTCTCCGCGAATTCGCTCGGGCGCCATGTACGCAATGGTGCCCGAACGGGTCGAACCTTCTTGTTCTTGCAGCGAGCGACTCAAACCGAAGTCGGCGACTCTGACCCGGTGATCGTGCCCGACGAGCACGTTCGACGGCTTGAAGTCTCCGTGCAGCACGTTCTGGGCGTGCGCGGCGGCGAGGCCTCGACCCGCCTCGAGACACCGCGCGAGCACCGACGACCGCGGCGGTCGGTGGGCGAAGAAGGCTTCGAGCGTTTCGCCTTCGACCAGTTCCATGACCAAGAAGGCGTCGGCGACGACTTCGTGAATCTGCACCACGTTCGCGTGTGACAGCTTCGCCAACAGACGTGCTTCGCGGAGCAAGCGGCGTTGCACTTCGTCGAGGTGGCCGTGCAACACCTTGATCGCGACGTGCCGGTCGAGCACCGGGTCGAAGGCTTTGTACACCGTGCCCATGGCTCCCGAGCCCAGCCGCTCGACAATGGCCCAGCGACCGAGCAGGTCACCTTTGCGCAGCGAAGCAGGCGACGGTTTGGTGGCGGGGGTGCTCAAGACCAGGGCCACGAGCGCCGAGCAGTTTTCGCAGTCACCGATGTGCGCGATCATGGCCCCGCGCTGGGCGGCGTCGAGGTCGTTGTTGACGAACGCCTCGAGCTGCTGGTTCGACAAACACTCCGCTCGCATGCGGCAGGTTTTGCAGAGCGAGCGCGGGGCCGTCGAGAAGAAAGGGCCGTGTTTCGGCTCCACCGAAGACGGCTTGTCAACGCCGGCCGGGGTGTGACCGCACCGCGGCCCTGGGTGGGGTGACCGGGGCGCCGGTTGCGCTCACCGCACGTCGACCAGCTCGACTTCGAAATTCAAGACCGAATTCGCGGGGATGTTGGGCTTCTCGACACCGCCGTAGCCCAGCTTCGCGGGCACGGTGACCCTCCGCACTTCGCCCTCGCGCATGCCCAGCAGCGCGTCGTCGAGGCCTTCGACGATTTGGCCTTCGCCCACCCAGAACGAAAACGCCTGCCGGCGGGCCCGGGTGCTGTCAAAGACGCCGCCGTCTTCGAGCGTGCCCACGAAGTGAATGGTGATTTTGTCGCCGCGCTTGGCGACGTCGCCGTCTCCCGCCGCCAGCACCTGCCACGTCAGGCCGTCTTCGCGGGTGACGGGCGGCTGAGGGGCGAAGACCTTCGGCTTCTCTTTGGTGCAGCCGCTCGCGCCCCCCACGACGACGAGAAGCACCAAGAACTTCGACACCGTTCGCTGGCTCATGAATGTGCTCTCATTTCGGTGATTCGCCGCTCGAGGTAGCGCCGTTCGGTCGCGTTGCGCACTCGGCCCAGGGCGCGCTCATAGGCCGCGGCGGCTTCGGCCGTGCGACCCGAGCGCCTCAGCAAGTCGGCTCGGGCGGCGTCGAACCAGTGGGTCCACTC
>JBGAIY010000391.1:0-7442 GCA_044225205.1 Myxococcaceae bacterium
AAGCGACCCACCCCGAGCAGATCGTGCTGAACGCGGTTCGCAAGATGCTGCCGCGCAACGCGCTCGGCCGCCAAATGATGACCAAGTTGCAGGTGTATGCGGGCGACAAGCACCCGCACGCCGCGCAGAAGCCGACCGCGAAGGCGTTGAAGGCCTAATTCCTTTTCTTCTTCTGAACGAGAAACGACAAAGCCATGGCGAAGTCAGGAACTGATGGGTTTTACGCAACGGGCCGCCGCAAAGAGGCGACCGCTCGCGTTTGGGTGAAGGCCGGTACCGGAGCGATGATGGTCAATGGCCGCCCGCTCAACGAGTACTTCGGTCGCGAGACGTCGATCATGATCATCAACCAGCCCCTGCAGGTGCTCGAGCAGGCCGGCAAGGTCGACATGACGGTCAATGTGCGTGGTGGTGGGTTGTCGGGGCAGGCCGGCGCCATTCGCCACGGTCTGTCGCGGGCGCTCTGCCGCCTCGACCCGACGTTTCGGCCGCCGCTGAAAAAGGCGGGCTTTCTCACCCGTGACGCTCGCGCGGTCGAGCGCAAGAAGTCGGGTCAGCCCGGCGCCCGCAAGCGCTTCCAGTTCTCGAAGCGTTAATTCGCTGGCCGTTGGCAGCTCGAGAAGCCGTGAACCTCCGAGGGGTTCACGGCTTTTCTGCGTTCGGGGCATTATTCGGGTGACGCCAGCGAAGCGCACATCAGCTCTCCGGTACTTTGGGTTAACGTCGGTTGAATGGAGCTGAACGAGATTCCGCAAATCGCGCTGCGTGGCGGGGCGTCAGACATTCACTTGAAGGCCGGCCTGCCACCCATGTTTCGGGTCGACGGCTCATTGGTGCCGCTCAAAGACGGCAAGCGGTTGCCGCCCGAAGAAGTGGCCCGCATGGCGTTCGGCATCATGAATGAGTTTCAGAAAGAGAAGTTCAAGACGGCGAACGAAGTCGACTTGGCGTACGGCGTGCCGGGGCTCGGGCGCTTTCGTGTGAACGTGTTTCAGCAGCGAGGCACCATCGGCGCGGTGCTGCGGGTGATTCCGTTCAAGATCATGTCGATCAAAGAGTTGTCGTTGCCGGCGGCACTCGAGAAGGTGTCGCTCGAAGAGCGCGGGTTGATTCTGGTCACCGGTACGACGGGCTCGGGCAAGTCGACGACGCTCGCGGCGATGATCGACCACATCAACTCGAACGAGACGAACCACATCATCACCATTGAAGACCCGATCGAATTCTTGATTCGCGACAAGCGGTCGATCGTGAATCAGCGCGAGGTGGGGGTCGACACCATGTCGTTCGGCCAGGCGGTGAAGAGCGCGCTTCGGCAAGACCCCGACGTGATTCTCGTGGGTGAAATGCGCGACATCGAGACGATTGAGACGGCGATGCTCGCGGCCGAAACGGGTCACTTGGTCATGTCGACGCTGCACACGCTCGACGCGGCCGAGACCATCAACCGCATCATCTCGGCGTTTCCTCCGCACCAGCAGAAGCAGGTGCGCATTCAGTTGGCTTCGGTGCTGAGGGCCGTGGTGTCGCAGCGCTTGGTGCCGCGCGCCGACGGCAAGGGGCGCGTCGCGGCCGTCGAAATCATGAAGACGACCGCGCGCATCAAAGAGCTCATCGAAGACAAAGACCGCACGAAAGAAATACCCGACGCGATTGCCCAGGGGCACGTCGCCTACCAGATGCAGACGTTCGACCAGTCGCTCATGATGCTGGTGCGGCAGCAAATGGTGACCTACCAAGAAGCACTGCGGCAGGCGTCGAACCCCGACGACTTTGCGCTGCGCTACCAGGGCGTGTCGTCGACCTCCGACTCCAAGTGGGACGACTTCGACAACAAGGCCGGCGAGGCGCGGGCGGCGCCCGGGTCGGCGGCGTACGTCGCGCAAATGAACTCGCAAGGCGCCCAGCCGCCACCGGTGACGTCGTCACCCTCGGTGGCCGGCGTGGCGAGGCCGCCGTCGGGCCCGGCCCCCGCCGTCGCTCGCCCGGTACCGCCGCCCAGCGCCCCGAGCGCCGCGAAGCCCGCCGTGCCGGCGCCCGCGCCCGCCAAGCCGGCGGCTCCCGCGAGCCCGCCCGCCGACGACGACTTTCAAATCGAGCGGTTTTGAGCCGGCCCTGACCCACTCGGCTGCGCTTGGCGAGACTTCACGTCATGCGCCGTCGACCCGCCAGGCGACGGTCGTGCCCCCCAGAAACGGCACGAGGTGGGTGCCGTCGGCCGCCCAGCGGTCGGGCACGCTCTCGGGGCTCTGGGTCAGGGTGATGCGCTCTTCATTGGGCGGCAACCCGTAGAACCGGGGCCCGTGCTCACTGGCGAAGGCTTCGAGCCGCGGCAGGGCTCCCTCTTCGAAGAAGACCTGGGCGTAGGTGGCCAATGCGGTCGGCGCATTGAAAATGCCCGCGCAGCCACACGCCGTTTCTTTGTCGCCGACCGGGTGGGGCGCCGAGTCGGTGCCCAAGAAGAACTTCACCGAACCCGACGTGGCGGCCGCGCGCAGGGCCAAGCGGTGCTTCTCGCGTTTGGCGATCGGCAGACAATACAGGTGCGGCCGTATGCCACCGTCGAAGATCGCGCTCCGGTTGATCACCAAGTGGTGCGGCGTGATGGTGGCCGCGACCGTCGGGGGGGCGCTCAGCACGAACTGCACGGCCTCTTCGGTCGTCACGTGCTCCAACACCACCTTCAACGCAGGGTGGTCGCGAAGCAGTGGCGCCAAGACGCGCTCGAGAAAAACCGCTTCACGGTCGAACACGTCGACCGTCTTGTCGGTGACCTCTCCGTGAATCAACAACGGCATGCCCACGGCCTGCATGCGCTCGAAGACCCGGCGCAGGTGTTTCACGTCGGTCACGCCCGCCGCCGAGTTGGTCGTCGCGTTCGCTGGGTAGAGCTTGGCGGCGGCGAAGACGCCCTCGCGAAACCCGCGGTCGAGCTCGTCGGGCGAGGTGGTGTCGGTCAAATACGCGGTCATCAACGGGGTGAAGCGTTGAGTGGGCAAGAGCGCCGCCTCGATTCGAGCGCGGTAGGCCACGGCCGCCTCGACCGTGGTCACGGGGGGCTTCAGGTTCGGCATGACGATCGCCCGGGCGAAGTGGCGCGCGGTGGCGGGCAGCACCGCCTTCAAGAGCGCCCCGTCACGCAAGTGAACGTGCCAATCGTCGGGGCGGCGGAGCGTGAGTGACAACGGTGCCATGACCCGCAGCTTGCACCAAGTTCAGTGGCCCCCGAGGTGGTTTCGCGACCGAACGGTGCGCATTTTCGGGGGCAGGCCACCGACAAGCCCGGCACGAGGCGCGGGCGGTTTAGGCCGCGGCCCGAACCGGCGCGGGTTCGACCAGGGTCGCGCGCGGCAGGTGGAGTTCGACGGTCGTGCCCTCGTCGGGGCTCGACCGCACGACGATGCGGCCTCCCAAGGCCGAACAGGCCTGCCGAACCGCGCTCATGCCGACGCCGCGGCCCGAGATTTCGGTCGCGTGGGCTTTGGTCGACAGCCCGTCGGCGAACAGGGCGTCGGTCAGGTCTTCGCGGGTGGCCGTCGGCAGCCCCTTGCGCTGAGCCGCTTGGGAGACACTTGCCCAGTCGATGCCGGCGCCGTCGTCGGCAATTGAAATGACCAGCTCGTCGGCCAGCAGGTGGGCGGCGAGCGTCAGCTTCGGCGCGCCCTTGCCACGGGCCAGGCGCGTCTCGGCCTTTTCGAACCCGTGGTCGACGGCGTTGCGTACCACGTGCACGAGCGAGGCGAACAAGGGCGCAAAGGTGGCCTGCGGCAGGCGAGGGTTCGCGCCGGCCGAAATGTCGACCGTGACCGACCCTTTGTGCATGCGGGTCGCGAGGCTCTGCGCCTGTTCACCCAACCGGTGAAAGCGTTTTGAAATGGGCTCGTGCTTCCACGACTCCAGGAGTTCGAGAATCTTCGTGGGGTGTACGTTGCCGCGAATGGCTTCGACCGCCGACTGAATTTCGGCTTCTTCAAGTTCGATGACGCCGACCCGTTCGCCCCCGAGAAACGTGATGATGCGTTCAGACGCCGACGCCCAACTGAGACGATGCCGGGTCGGCCGCCCAGGAGCGACGCTCTCGTCTTCGAGGCGTTGTTCGGCTTCGTGGCAAGCCGTCGCGACCGAGGTGAGCCCGAAAACGCTGCAATTGCCTCGAGCAGCGCTTGGCCAGCACCGCGTCGCTCTCGGCCTCGGGGCTTCGAGCCTTCGCACCAACGAATTGCCCTCGGCCATGAATTCGGCGAACCCGACCCGGTCGCGCATGAGTCGTTCGAACACGTTGATGAGTTCTTTTTGCGCCGAGTCGATGGCTTCGCGGCGAACGCGCTCGGTGACGTCGGTGATGATGACCAGCACTTGCGCCAAGCGGCCTTGGTCGTCGATGGGTTGGTAGTGCACTTCATAGGTGCTTCCGGTTCGTGCAAAGCGATGCGGGAGTTGGTGCAGCGAGACCTCGCGCGGCAGCACGTCTTCGATGAGGGCGTCCCAGCCGAGGCGAAACCAGGTGCCGAATTCGGGGTCGACCCGGTCGAAAAAGTCGGCCGCGAGGTCTTGCGGCTGGGGGCTGCCCAAGCACCGGTCGATCATTTTGCTGCGCTCGGTGAGCAAGGTGCCGTTCGCTTGAACCGTCAAGAACCCCTGGTTGACGTGGTCGAAGACGAGCGCCATTTCTCGGTTGCGCACGTCGAGCTGGTGCGTTCGAGCGGCGACGATGCGCTCGAGCCCAATGACGTTGTCGAAGAAACTGCGGGCCACGAAACACGCGGCCACCGACTCGAGCACGACGAACAGCGCGTGCAGCAGCACCGAGGTGAGCGGGGCGTCGTAGTTGAACACGCTCTGCGGCGCGATGAACCAGAACAACAGGTGGTGTACCGCGACGGTCGCCGCCGCCACGACGATGACCGCCGGGTTCGCGAACACGGCCAACAACGCGAGCGCCACGAAGAAATAGAAGTGCATTTCGATGGTCCACAACCCGCGGCCGAAGTGAACCAGCAGCGCGCCCATGTACATGGCGGTGACCCCGAAAATGATCGACACGTGGCGGGGGTTCGAAAACGCGCGCATCGCGAAGAACGGGCCGGCGAGGCCCACCGCCGTCAGCACGACCGCGCTGACGATGCCGGTGTCGTTCAAGGCGCCGACCACGGCGAGGGCCGGCACGTGCGCGGCGAAAACCACAGCGCAATCGTGTTCATTCGTCTCAGGTAGGTGCGCTCGAACCCCGTTATTTCTTTCGGCAACACGACCGCTTGCCCGACACGTCGAAGCCAATTCATCACCAGTCTCCGTATTTCAAATTCAAAGGGTCAACGTCTCGCTGCAGGCTGCGGCCGACGGCGCAACCGAACAGCGGGTAAGGCGCCACGGTTTGGCCAGCCACGACGCTCGCCAAAATGGGCCGGTCGTTCGGCCGGGCGGCCTGGGTCGCGGCGTGCCCGCCGACGTACGCCAACGACGCGTCGGGGCGGCGAATCACCAGCACCGGGGCGCCGGTCAGCCCATAGCGTTGTTCGAGTTCGGTTGCCGTCACCCGGTCGACCTGAAAGCCGCGTTCGAGCAGCGCGGTGAATTGTTCGGGTTTCGCGTCAACCAGGGCGACCCGCTCGGTGACGCCGGGGTAGGGCCCCCGGAGCAACAAGTGGTCGATGACCCGGTTCGAGCACGGGCATTTCGAGGCGAGGCCGTGAACGGCCGTCCACCGGCCGGGGTCGCTCCACACGGTGGGCACTTGGCGGGGCAGGGTGAAGAAGTGCAGGGCCGTGACCGACCCACCAATGACGACGATGAGCCCCAACCACAGGCCCACGACCCACCGCGCTGCGCTGACCGAAACGTGCGGCATTGGTCACACCCGGTGCGAGTGCCATACCAGGGCGAGGCGCTTGAAACCGTTGGCGAGGCAGGTCGGCGAGTGAGGTCACCGAGCCCACCCGGGTCAGCGACGACGGCCGATTCAAGAGGTCTCGGCAACGGGCCGTGGTACATGGCCCAAGATGCAGTTGGCACTCGACACCTCGTGTCTGACGCTGTCGTTGGCGCTGCTGCGGGGCGACCAGGTTCTCGAGCACGTGCTCGTCGGGCCCCCGCGCAAGCAAAGTGAAGTGTTGCCCGGCGTCATTGACGCGTTGCTCGGGCGCCACCACGTCGCGCTCGCGCAGCTCGACGGTTTCGTCGTGGGTCTCGGCCCGGGCTCGTTCACTGGGCTTCGCATTGGGGTGGCCACGCTGAAGGGCCTCGCCTACGCCGCCAACAAGCCTTTGGTCGGCGTTTCGTCGCTGGCGGCGCTGGCGCTCGAGGCGCCCGAACCTGCCGAAGTTTTTTCGTTGGCGGTCGTGAAGAAGGGCGAACTCTACCTGGGCCATTTTCGTCGCACGGCCGACGGGGTCGAGGCGCTGGCGCCCGAGCGGTCGCTGACGGTGGCAGAATGCGCGGAGCGGCTTCGGGCCGCGCCGTCGGTCGTGGCGTGTGGGCCCGCGCTCGCCGACTATCGAGAAGCGTTGGTGTCGCTGGGCGTACCGGCGACCCAACTGGCGGTGGCCCCGGTGGTGCCTTCGGCGGTGATGCTCGCGAAGCTGTGCGCGGCGCGGGCACGGCGCGAGCCCGGCTGGGTGAACGGGTTTCCTCCGTACCGAAAAGAAGACGTGTTTGCGCTCGAGCCGCACTACGTGCGTGGGTCGGGCGCCGAAGAGAACCCGAAGTTTCCACCGCTGGCCGGAGTCGCTCCGGTCGCGCGGCTGAAAGAAGACTGACATGTCAGACATGCGAATTGCGGTTGCCGGGGCCACCGGTGCGATCGGGCGTCAAATCGTCGCGGCGTTGGCCGAGCACGAACACGACGCCGACGCGGTGCGCCTGCTCGCGACCGAACGCTCGAATGGCGAAGAATTTGAATTCAACGACGACGTGGTGACGGTCGAGACGCTGGGCCCCGACGCGTTTCGTGGCCAGAAGGTGGCCATTCTCGCGGTGCCTCCGAGCGCCGCGCGGCTGTTGGCTTCTCAAGCGCAGCAAGCCGGCGCCTGGGTCGTCGACTGTTCGGGAGCGTTTCGGCTCGACGCTTCGGTGCCGCTCGTGGTGCCCGGCGTGAACGACGACGTGCTCGACCGCCCGTTCAGCGGCCGCGTCGTCACCTTGGCGCACCCGGTGACGCAGGCCCTCGCTTCGGCCCTGGAGCCCCTGCGGGCGAAGTTCGGCCTGGCCTTCGCCGACGTGACGGCGCTGTACGGCGCGGCGACGTTCGGTCAAGCGGGCGTCGACCGGCTCGCCAAGCAGGCCGCCGAGTTGATGAACGGCAAAGAGCCCGAAGTCGAAGTGTTTCCCCACCGGTTGGGGTTCAACGTCATACCGGCGGTCGGCGAACTCGACGCGAAGGGGTTTTCGCAGGCCGAGCGAAACGTGTTGGTCGAAACGGCGCGGCTGTGGGCGGGGCCCGACTT
>JBGAIY010000392.1:0-7290 GCA_044225205.1 Myxococcaceae bacterium
TGAAAGCGACCGACGGCGGGGTGGGCCCCGGAGACGGCGGGGTGGGCCCCGGAGACGGCGGGGTGGGCCCCGGAGACGGCGGGGTGAGCCCCGGAGACGGCGGGGTGAGCCCCGGAGACGGCGGTGGTTCCGACGCCGGGCCGACTGACGGCGGCGCGCCCTTCGACGCTGGTGCAGCACCGTCGGTTGATGCTGGCGCGCTTGATCTCGCCGATTCGGGAACCGAAGCGAACGTCGATGCCGGGAGCGGACAGATGGGCAGCGTCGCCGGCCGCTGTGGTTGCGGCAGCGTGGCAGTGTCTCCTCCCTGGGTCGTCGCGCTTGTGCTGGCCTCGCGGTCTCGTCGACGACGCCCCTCGTGAGGCGTCGCGAAAACCGCGCGGCGTGTCTGCTGAATCTCGTTGACCCGTTGCGCACGTCGAACCACTCAAGCCTACGGCAGCCTTTCCACACCACTCCGATTTGCGGCTCGGCGGTGAAGTCGCGCGTGGAGCTTCGAGCGGGTCACCACCCACAGCCGGCCAGAAACGACCAGCGGTCGGTACCGTTCGCGTCTAAGGCTTTTTTGAGGTCGTGGGCGGGTGTTGTCACCACCGACGAATAGTCGTGGTACTCGGGTTCTCCAGTCACGTTCGTGATGCCTGCGTCGATGAGCGAGGCGCGCGAAATTCTGCGTTGGGGTGCACCATCGACGTCACCACCTGCCGAAACCGCACGCCGTTCCTGTTCGCCGTGTTGAAGGAGCTCTCGCTGTGGCCGCGGTGGGCTTGGTTGACGGCCTCCCAGGTGTTGAGGGGCCCGTCGTCGCCAACCCACGCACAGAAGCGCTGTGGGTACTCGGTCGGGTTTCGTTCGGTACGTCGCATCGACGAAGGCCATGAGGTCGTGCACGTCGTCTTCGGCGGCATGCCCGTCGGGAAAGATGATGATGACTGGAGCAATGTGCAGCGAGGGCGTGCAGCGCGCGTCTTCGCAGTTGGCCGAAACGTTTTGCACCTGCGCTCCGGCGTGCGTCGAATTCAGGCCTTTGCCCGGCAGGTGGCAAACGACCGGGGAGCGCTGGCGCTGCGTGTTGCCGGCGCTGCCGTACCCCGGCGGCAGGTACAGCGAATGGGGCGTAACGGCGCCTGCTCGGTTCTTGAACGTTCGGCTCGAGTCTGTCGTGGCGAGCACCGTGTCGCCCGCGCGGGGGCCGCAGACGAAGCCGGCGGCAGCGTCGCCGTCTTTGGCGGCCCCAGCGTCAGTGGTCGCGCCGCCGTCAGTCGCCACTGGGCCACCCTCAAGACGCACCCCGCCATCGCGGGGAGCCACGCGTCTGTTTTCGAACGAGCGTCGTCGGCAACGCCGGCATCAGCAGGTGAGCCGCCAACATCGACGTCTGCGGCTCCCCTCCGTCGACTTCGGGGCGAGTGCCTGCGTCGAACTCGACGGTGGCGGCCGCCCCAACGCGCTCAGGCACACCAGCGACAGAATTTGGTACATGTTCGCGAAGCACGTACCGACGCGAACATGATAATTTGAGGCAGAGAGTGGACTACGCGTTCACCAACCGCGAACGAACAGGGCGCGCTGCCGGTCGGCCGCTCACCGAGGGAACTTTGATGACACGCTCTACCTGCATTGTGCTCGCTCTGGGCGTCGCCTTGGGCTTCGCGGGCTGTCTCGCGAAAGACGCCGGCGTCGGCACCACCATTGACGGCGGCCACCCGCCCGACGGCGGCGGCCCCCTCGACAGTGGCACCACCACTGACGCGGGCACCACCATCGATGCTGGCCACACCGACGCGGGTGCGCTCGATTCAGGCGTCACGAAGGGTGACGGGGGCTTCTCGGCGGGTGACTGCCGTTCGAACGTCGATTGCCCACCCGACGGCGCGTGTGTCGCGCTGGTCGACGGCGGGTACCGGGTTTGCCAGTTCCCTGTTCCTCCGGCTCAAACCTGCGAAGCCGGCCGCGGCGACGAGTGCTGTTCTCCCGCAGACTGTGACGCCGGTTCATGCTTTTTTGATGACGCGCCCAGGGAGTGCAGCCCGATCGCTCGTGTTCCTTTCAACCGATGCATGACCGATGAATGTGCCAACGACGGCGACTGCGGCGCCGCGAAGATCTGCGCCGGCCCAGGCATCTTTTCGCCGGTTCGGGTGTGCGTCGACGGCGCGTGCCACGTCGACGCCGACTGCACGGCGTCGGCCGGAGGGCGGTGCGTGCTCTACCGAGACTCGTGCTGCAGCATCGCCCGTGGCCTGTACTGTGCCTACCCGCCCGATGGCTGTTCGAGTGGTGCCGATTGCCGCGCGGGGTCGTGCGACGTGGTCGACGGCCGCGCCCGGTGCGTGGCCCACCCGCCGTTTTGCCCGCTCTGAACGCGCCGTTCACCAACTGAGGTGAAACGTGAAGTGGCGCGCGTCGACCACCTCGAACCGGTCGACGCGGGTCGTCTTGCCGGTCAATTCGTCGCCGAAGCGAATCACGCCGCTCCACGCGTACTGCACCACGTCGGCCGGCATGTCGCAGTCGTAGGTGAACGTCAGCCGCCCGCCCGACGGCGCGGCCGCCCACGCAATCGACACGCCGCGCTGGGCGATTTGCGCGAAAGTGTTGAGCCGGCTCAGCAGCGTCGCCGGCGAATGGCCCCCAATGGCCAGCGCCACTTTGACCAAGGGCCGCGCAATGTTGATGAGCGAGTCGCGCGACATGCGCAGGTTCAGGTCGCTCAGCTTTTCTTTGCCTGCGACCCGAACGATGGTCGTCAGCACGTCGAGCGCGATCGCGCCGTCGAACCAACGTGATGACCGCGGGTCGTTCAAGGCCGCGCTCGCCGCCGGCGTCGCCACCCCGGCCAGCACCGCGCCGAACACGTTCTAGGCTTTCATGGCCTCGGTCAGGCCGGCCAAGTTCACGCTGCTGATCGCGAAGGCCATGGGCTCAGCTCAACGGCGTGTGGCCGGGCTGGCGCGAATTGGCCTTCGACAAGAATTCTTCGAGGTGGCCCGCCACCCGAGACGCGTCGAGCATTGATTCAAAGTGGCCGAGCGGCACGTCTTCGGGGCCGCCCAGCGACATCACCCAGAGCGACAACGAAAACCCGGTCGGCGTCTTGAGCAGCGGCAAATGGGTGACGCGCAGCTCGACCCGCGCCAACTCGAGCGGCTCGCCATTGAGCAACAGCTTGCCGCCCGACCGAACCACCATCAGCGTGCGCGAACTCAGCGAACGGCGCACCGCCACGCCGCACACCGGCAACAGCCCCAGGCCCACCACCGACCACGCCGCGAAGAAGCCCGATTCGGGGTCGAGCAGGAGCGCCAGGCCGACCCACGCAGCCGCGCCCAACAGCCAGCCGGCCGCCCGCCGCCAGTTGCGGCCCTCGTCAACGACGAGGCACTCGGGGCGGGGTTGAGAAAGTCGAATCACGCGCATGACGGTGTTCAAAAGTGTAGCGCCGCCGCCCGCGAACTGCAGCCCGGCCTTCACAAAATGCCGCCGGCCGAACCCAGTGTGTAGGGCCCGAACTTACAGCTGAAGTTCGAGCCGGGCGCCGCCCGTTCGGTTAAGTCAAACCGAAAACCATGAGCGCCGACGAGCCCAGCGATGACCGACGAAAGTACCCGCGCGCGCCGCTGTCGATACTCGTGCAGTACCGCTTCAACACCTTCGAAGACTTTTTGGCCGAGTACACGCTCAACATTTCGCTCGGGGGCATTTTCATTCGCACCGAAGACCCTCGGCCCGAGGGCACGACGCTCTACCTGCAGTTCTCGCTCAAAGACCGGTCGCCGCTCATCGAAGGCATGGGTCGGGTGGTTCGCGTCAACCCGCCCGGCAGCCACCATGCCGGCATGGGCGTGGAGTTCGTGAATTTCGACGACGAGTCAATGGCGCTGATCAACGACATTTGCTCGGCGCGGCTGGCGCAGCACGGCAAGAACTGAGCGCCTTGGTATAAGCCCGGCCGTGGGTACCCCCTTGGCGCTCCGTACGCGGCTGTTGCTCGCGTTCTTGGCCCCGACATTCGTGGTCTGGCTGCTCGGCGGGCTCGCCTTGTACCGCTCGACCCGCGCGGTGCTCGAAGACGAGCTGGGCGCTTCGCTCGCGGCGGTGGCCGCGACCGTGAGCGCCGACCTGAAAGCCGACCGGGTCTTCTCGCTCACTCCCGACGACGCCGTGGGTGAAGGCAGCCGCACGTACCGCTCGCTCACCGCCCAGCTCGGCGACCAGAAAAAAGCCGCGGGTGTTCGCCGCATTGTGGTGTTCGACACCGAGCGCCGCGCTCGGCTCGACGTCGGAGGCGTGCTGCCGCCGTTGAGCGAAGCCCCCGAGCTGTGGCGCGACACGCTCGAGCTGCAGCGCGTGTTTGCCGGTGAGCGCGCCGCGTCGCAAGTGCTCTTCGAAGGCACCGACGGTCGCTTGTACAAGACCGGGTACGCGCCATTGGTGTCAGACGGGCGCGTGGTCGGCGCGGTCGGCGTCGAAGGCACGGCCGCGTTCTTCGGCCCTTTGGTCATGCTGCGCAACGCGTTCGTCTTGCTCGGCGTGTTGACCGCGGCGCTGCTGTTCGTCGCCGCGGTGCTGTCGGCCCGGGCGCTGTCGAGGCCCCTCGAGCGCCTCGTCTCGAGCGCGCTGCGCATCGGCCGGGGTGACTTGGCGACGCCGGTCGCCCCCGAGCCCACCGTCGAAATTGGCATTCTGGCGAACGAACTCGAAGCCATGCGCCGCGCGTTGGAAAGCCGCGACCGCCAACTGACCATGATGCTCGGCGGCGTCGCCCACGAAGTGAAGAACCCGCTCGGCGGCATCGAACTGTTCACCGGCCTGCTCGACGAAGAACTGCGCTCGGCCGCCCCCAACCAGGCCCACGCCGCCCAGCACGTGCAGCGCATTCGCCGCGAGCTCGACTACCTCAAGCGCATCGTCGATGACTTCTTGGCCTTCGCCCGCGAGCACAAGGTGCAGCGCCAGCCGTTCGACGCCAAGAACTTCGCCGAGAGCGCCGTTCAACACCTCCAGGGCGAAGCCGTGGCGCGGTCGGTCACGCTGCGCTGCGACGCGCAGAGCGCCACCCTCCAGGGCGACTCCAGCCTGCTCACGAGCGCGCTCGTCAACTTGGTGAAGAACGCCGTGCAGCACTCGAAGAGCGGCCAGTGCGTCGCCGTCACCGGCCGGGCCGCCGGCAGCCATTACCGCATCGACGTGGTCGACGAAGGGCCTGGCATCGCCCCCGACGTGCAGGCCCGCGTGTTCGAGCCGTTTTTCACCACCAACGAAAAAGGCACCGGCCTGGGCCTGCCGCTCGCCCGAAAGTTGGTCGAAGCGCACCACGGCCGGCTGACGCTCGAGTCGGTGCCTGGCCGAACGGTGTTCTCGCTGGAGCTGCCGGTCAGCGAAAACGCCTTGAATATCAACGAGTAAGCAAGGGGTCGGCCCGCGCGCCGTTGGCGTTGAAACTGCGCATCACTTTCGGTCATACCTCTGGCATACGAGGGCCCCAGGCTTCTCGTCGCTGGTTTCTCGGCCCCCTCCAAGGAGCAACTTTCAAATGCAACGTCTGTCTCTGGTTGTCGCCGCGCTGTGTGCGTTGGCGTTCG
The DNA here is from genome assembly GCA_044225205.1 of Myxococcaceae bacterium. GTDB lineage: Bacteria > Myxococcota > Myxococcia > Myxococcales > Myxococcaceae > JAEUJT01. The sequence continues at coordinate 5,586 of JBGAIY010000392.1, forward strand.
TCTCATGTTCGAAAGACGCGAAGAGCGCTTCGAGCGCCACCGGCCCGGTCGCGGTGAATGCGAACGCGGTGAAGGTCGAATTCTTCGTCATGTCGCAGTGCCCGTACGGCGTGCAGGTCGAGAACGGCGTCAAAGATGCGCTCGACAAGTTGGGCCCTGACGTCGACTTCAAGCTCGACTTCATCGGCAGCGCCAAAGACGGCCAGCTCACGTCGATGCACGGCCCGAACGAAGTCACGGGCGACATTGCCCAGCTGTGCACGCTCAAGCACGCGCCCGCGGCGTTCGTGCCGATGATCACCTGCCAGAACAAGAACAACAAAGAAGTCGCCACCAACTGGGAAAGCTGCGCCAACGAGCTCAAAGCGCCGGTCGCCGACATCAAGGCCTGCCTCGAAGGCCCCGAAGGCAAGCAGCTGCTCACCGAGTCGTTCGCGCGCGCGGCCGCCCGCGGCGCCACCGGCAGCCCCACCATGTTCGTCAACGGCAAGCCGTACAACGGCCGCCGCGGCCCCGTCGACTTCTTGCGCGGCATTTGCGCCGAGTACACCGGCACCAAGCCCGCCGCGTGCACCAACCTGCCCGAGCAACCCAAAGTCAACGTCACCGTCATCACCGACTCGCGCTGCGCCGAATGCAACGCCGACCGCTTGGTCGGCATGCTGAAAGCCCAAATCGGCAACCCGGTCGTGACCCAGCTCGACTACACGACCCCCGACGGCCGCAAGGCGTTCGACGCGTTGCCCGACGCCGACAAGCTGCAATTGCCGATCGTGCTGTTCGACGACACCGTGAAAGCCGACACCGGCGCCATGGGCGCGTTCAGCCGCTACCTCAAGCCCCTGGGCGCCATGCAGACCCTCGCCATTGGCGCGTCGTTTCAGCCCGCGTGCGCGAACGAAGGCGGCTGCAACCTCGAGCAGTGCAAGAACACGCTCGCTTGCCGCAAGGAGACCCCCAACACCCTCGACGTGTTCGTCATGTCGCAGTGCCCGTACGGCGTGCAGGCGCTCAACGCCATGAAAGAGGTGCTCGACAACTTCAAAGACTCGAACATGACCTTCAACGTGAACTACATCGCCAGCGGCACGGCCCAGGGCGGCTTTCAGTCGTTGCACGGCCCGGCCGAAGTCGAAGAAGACTTGCGCGAGCTGTGCGCCATGAAGAAGTACCCGAAAAACGCCCAGTTCATGAACTACGTGCTCTGCCGCAACAAAGACATTCGTTCAGGCTCGTGGGAAGCGTGCGCCACCAACGGCATCGACCCCAAGGTCATCAAAGCGTGCGCCGAGAGCGACGAAGGCAAGAAGCTGCTCGAGGCCAGCCTCAACGTGTCGAACTCGCTCGGCATTGGCGCCAGCCCCACGTGGCTCGCCAACGGCCGCTACAAGTTCTCGGGCATCGACGCCGAGACCATCAAGAAGAACCTGTGCGCGCACAACCCGACCATGAAGGGCTGCGACAAGACCTTGTCGAGCAACACCAACGGCACGCCTCAGGGCGGCTGCGCGCAGTAGTGCAGTGACTCACCGCGACTGCTGAACCAGGGCCTGGGCCTTGGTCAGCAGGCGCCTCAGTGGCGCTTCGTCGACCCGGGCCAGCGCATCGGCCCAGGTCACCCACTCGGCCCCGTGCGATTCGGCCGGGTCGTGCCGCAGCGCCCCCGGCGGCTTCGCCCGAAAAACGACGCGAACGTCGAGGTGCT
>JBGAIY010000393.1:0-7286 GCA_044225205.1 Myxococcaceae bacterium
CCAAGCGCTGTCGAGCGCGCTCGCGGGTTCACAAGAATACATCGCGATGGAAAAGCTGTGGGAACTGCGCACCCAGCGCAACTACCCCCTCATCGTGCTCGACACGCCCCCCACCGCGCACGCGCTCGACTTTCTCGACGCGCCGAACCGCATTCTCGACTTTCTCGACAACGACGCCTCGAAGTGGCTTTTGAGCCCGGCCCTGGCCGCGGGCAAAATTGGGCTCAAGTTCTTCAACCTGGGCGGCAGCTACGTCGCCAAGACGATTTCGCGCTTCACCGGCACCGAGACCCTGCAGCAGCTGGCCGAGTTCATGCTGAACATTTCGGGCATGAACGAGGGTTTTCGCGAGCGGGCGCACCAGACCCGCGCCCTGCTCGAAGCCGACACCACGTCGTTCGTGCTGGTCACCGGGCCCATGCCCGAACGCATTGACGAAGCCGTCTATTTTCACACGCTGCTCAAGCAGAACAAGATGCGCGTCGCGGCCGTGGTGGTGAACCGGGTGCAGGCGCCGGTGCCCGACGCGCTCTGGGCCGAGGTGGCGCGCCTGCCCGACCAGGCCGTGCGCAAGCTCTACGAGCAGACGCTGCAAGAAAACGAAGCGCTCGCCACGCACGACGCGAAGGGCGTGGCGCGGCTGCGAGAGCTGTGCGCACCGACGCCGCTGGTGCTGGTGCCCCGCTTCGAGCTCGACGTGCACGACTTGCGGAGCGTCTACGAGACCTCGCGGTACTTGTGGGGCGACGAGCGGCTCGACGTGGGCACGTAACCTTCAAGTTCAGTTGAACGAAACTTTGGCCAGCCCCTGGCGCCCGCGACGGTGTGCCAGGCTGTGACGATGGAAGAATGAGAAGCGAGGCTCTACACTCGCGAGGGCTTCTGACGGAGGGCCGTTGAACCACCCGAACGCCGCACTTTCAGCCCGCACGATTCGCGTGACCGACCTCAACGACCACCTGCGAGGAGCGATGTGGAGCTTGTTCGAGGGCTACTACGACCAGGTGAACCGGGCCACCTTCGACACCGACCTCGGCCAAAAAGACCGGGTGATTCTTCTTGAAGACGAGGCCGGGCGGCTGCGCGGTTTTTCAACGCTCCAAGTGCTTCGGAGGCGGGTCAACGGCGCCTCGTGCGTGGTCGTCTACTCGGGTGACACGGTCGTCGACCGGGCGTACTGGGGCAGCAGGGTGCTGAACCGAGCGTTCATCGCCCAGCTCGCCAAGCTCAAGCTCGCCCACCCAAGCACGCCGCTGTACTGGTTTCTGTTGTCGAAGGGGTACAAGACGTACTTGCTGCTGGCGCGCAACTTTCTCGAATTTTGGCCGCGACGCGACCGGCCCACGGCCGAGGGGCCCAGGCGGTTGTTGAGCTCGCTCGCTTTTGAAAAATTCGGCGACGACTACGACGAGCAGGCGGGGGTCGTTCGCTTTTCGAAACCACGGGGGCGGGTGGGGGCTGGCGTCGCCCCCCTCGAGGGGGCCGTCGAAAGCGACCCCGACGTTCGATTTTTTGTCGAAGCCAACCCCGGTCACGAGTCGGGTGACGAGCTGTGCTGCCTCGGCACCGTGAGCCTGCGCTTTCTGGTGTCGGCCGCCTTTCGAAACCAGAAAGCACGTCGATGACGTCGTCGCCGTACCATGACCGAACGGCGCACTATGCACGGTCGTGGTGGCACCGCTTTTACCTCGAACGTCTGTACGAACAGAGCTACCGGTGGGTCAAGCGGTTGGGCGCAGACCCATTGGTGACCCCTGGCGCTCGGGTGTTGCTTTGCGGCACCGCCTCCGCAGAAACGACGCACACCTTCGAGCGTTTCGTGCGCACCAGGTGCCCCAGCGCGACGCTCGTCGTCATCGACCGGTCGATGCAACCGCTGCGCAGCTCTCTGGCGAAGTGCCCCTCGGCCGCGGCGGTACAGGCCGACGCGCTCGCCTTGCCGTTCAGTGACGCTTTCGACCTGATCGAGACCGATTTCTTGTTGCAGTTCGTGCCTGAAAGACACCGAGCGCAGCTCTTTTCCGAGTGGGCCCGCGTGCTCCGGCCGGGCGGAGCGCTGATGACCCGCGACTATGTGTTGTCTCGCGCGCCGAGCGACGCGCTGCTCAACCTGGCCCGCGAGGCGCTCTTTCGGCGAACGCTCGGTCAACACCTGCCGGGGTCGCAGTGGGGCGACGTCGCAATGGGCCTGCGCGGCGCGGGGTTTCGCTTTCGAATCGAACGGGTACGCGTCGCCGGGCGTCGGCTCCCGTTGGTGGGGCTGATCGCCGCCGTACGCGACCCGACCGAACGGTATGATTTGCGCGCGCCGCGCCAAGACGAATGGCCGCAGGTACGAGCGTTGATCTCTCGAACCCCGATGAGCGCAACACTGCCGTTGACCTTCGAACGGGCCGAGGCACGGGCTCACGCCTACCCTCACCTCGGCGGAGAGCCAGTCGACGTAGTCTGTGCCGAAAGCAGCGAAGGTGGGGCTGATCGAGTCTGCGGTTCGGTGCACGGGCACATTCAACTTCGTCGAGTGCTCACCCGCGGCACGTGGTCGGCGGCTCCGGTTCTCTACGCTGGCGATTTTCGCGTAGACCCGTCGCGCCAGAGCCGTGGCATCGCCCGCGCGATGTTGCTCGAACTCCGTCGGCGGGCGCTCGCCGGCGGCGTCGAATACGGGTTCTGCCTGGTGAACGAAGGCAATGCGCGAATGCTCCACCTGCTCCGCGATGACGCGCCCGAGTTTCGAGCGCAGGTCGTGCGCACGTTCACGACGGCCTCTCGGGTTCTGCTGACCCGCCCTTCGCCGAGGCCTGGAGTCATTGAACGGTTCGACCCGTCGACCGCTGACTTCGAGCGACTGGCGCTCAACCTTTCGAAGCGGCTGCTGGCCGCCGTGGTCGACGGGGCCGCGCTGCGTCACTTTGCCGAGCATTACCCCGAAGTGCGGTGGTACCGCCTCGCCGGAGACAGCGCGATCGCCTTCGCCCTGTGGGACATGACGCGCGTTCGACGATTCGCGCTCGGGCGGTCGCCTCCCGTCGTCAAAGCCTTTCGTTCGGTATGGAACCGGCTCGCGGGGGTCAGCGCACTCGCCCGTCTCCCCGACGACGGTGCGTCTTGGCGATCGGCCGAGGTGACGCTCTGGGCCCGCGACGCGCTCCCGCAGGCCTGTGGCGAAGCCATGGCGTTCGAAGCTTTTCAGATGGGCTGTCAAACGATCGACGTCATCGAGTCGGGCCTCGAGCCCACCGCTCCGTTTCGCATGCGAGGCCCCTGCTATCGAATGAAGACGCACGTCGTGGGTCTGGCCGTCGAACCCACCCGAATGATCGAGTGGGAGGGGCTGCCAGTGATGGTCGACCTGGGCTTCTTTTGACGTGAGCCTTCTGACCACCGTTTCAGAGCCGATAGGTCACTTCGGTGCGGCGCGGCCCCTGAGTGAAAGACCCGCCGGCTTCATGCAGGCCGAGCGCGCGTTCGACCCACACCGTCGGAGCATCGGCGTCTGTCGAGGTGAACCTGCGCCCCAACTGAAGCATCGTGCGGTGTTGGGCCTCGAGAATCAAACGGTCTTGCTCGAGAATTCGGAGTGTCAACAAGCGGAGCGGGAGCATCGCCGCGCGCGACCAGAACGGCCACCGCAGCGCCAGTTGCGTGTAGATGCGCGTGCGCCCTTCTTCTTCGGGAGTACACACCGACGTCGTCACGAGGTGCCGTTCAGCCCCGAAGTGATAGTCGACCCGAACGGTGCAGGGAGCTTGGTATTCATCGGTGTGACGAACCGTTTCGCCAGGGTGCAACAGCAACTTCGAGAGCAGGCTGCGAGGGTCGCCTTCACCGAAGGTCTCAATGAGAACTCCGGTCGGCCGTTCTTCGATGACGGCTCGAACTGGCTTGCTGGGTGGCCTTCGAAACAGGCCCGCGTGCACGAACCCGGTATGACCGCAGTCGACGAAATTCGCGAGCACTTGGTCGAGTTCGGCGCGCACATCGGTGATGACCGACGTCTTGCGATACCGTTCGTCGCCCGGCCACGCAGGCGGAGCCTGGCACCGGGGTGACGAGGCGAGGCACACCCAGACGAAACCGTCGGCCTCGTGGGTTGGGTACAAGAGCCCTGAAGTCGCGCCGAGTGCCCGCACCTTCGAGGGTTGGTCTCGCGACAGCAGCAGCGGGTGGCCGAGTACGTGGCGAGCAAGCGATCGCGCGCCCAGCTCGGCCGACGAAGCGACCAACAGCCATTCGTTGCACAGTGCGCTCTTCGCCTTCATGCTCGTCGCATGCGTCAGCGTACGCTGCTTCATCACGGGTCGCCACCCATGAGACGGGCAGAGAGACTCCAGTGAACTTCGCCGCTCAGGGTGAACTCACCCTTTCACGCGCTCGATTTGACGAGGCTTGCCTTGACCCCCGCCGCGCCCAAGAAGCGCGCTTGAGGGCCTTTCTGCGAACGAATTCAGCGAGCGCCTACGGCCGAGCCCATTCGTTCGGCGCCATTTCGACGGTCGCTGAGTACCAACGTCGAGTTCCCATCGTCGACTATGACGCTCTCGAACCTTGGGTTGCCCGAATTGCGCGTGGCGAACCGTCGGTGCTGACCGAGGCACCGGTCTTGATGTTCGAGCTTTCTGGCGGCTCGACGTCGGTGTCGAAATACGTGCCCTACACGCAGGCCTTGTTCGACGAATTCAAAGCGGCCACGGGGCCGTGGTTGCACGATCTCTTCAGTGACCAACCACGGCTTCGACAAGCCCGACAGTACTGGTCCATTTCTCCGGCCGTTCCTCCACGACCGCCCACCGCCGGAGGCATCGCGATCGGCATCGACGATGATACGGCGTACCTGAGCAGCGACGCGCGGGCCGCCGTCGGCCAGCTGATGGCGGTGCCAGGCTCGGTTCGCCACATCACCGACGCCGAGGCGTGGCGCCGAACGACGTTGACCGCGTTGCTGGCGGCCGACGACTTGGGCTTCATTTCGGTATGGAGCCCGAGCTTCTTGACGGTCTTGATGGAGGCTTTGAAGACCGACCTCGACCACCTCTTGGCGTCACTCTCGGTCGCGCGGGCGAATGCCATTCGCGAAGGGCTCGAACGAGACGGGCGTTTGGTCGGTGAGAGGGTCTGGCCTCACTTGCAGTTGATTTCGTGCTGGGCCGACGGGCCAGCCGCCGCGCAGCTCGTGTGGCTCCGCCGCCATTTTCCCAGCGTGGCCATTCAGCCCAAAGGGCTGCTCGCCACCGAGGGCGTGGTTTCGATACCGCTGCGGGCCCTCGGCGACCGGGGCTCGGTGCTGGCGGTCAACAGCCACTTTCTCGAGTTTCTCGACGTACAAACGAATGCGAGCCAGCCACTGCTCGCACACGAACTCCGCGAAGGCGCTGAGTACACCATCGTGCTCACGACGGGAGGTGGCTTTGCGAGGTACCACCTGAAAGACGTCGTTCGGGTGGTCGGCCGCCATGGGGCCACACCCGCCGTTCGCTTCATGGGCAAGCTCGACTCGGTGAGTGACTTGGTTGGTGAAAAAATTTCGAATGCGCAGGTGACCGAGGGGCTGAAGCGTGGGTGTGAGCAGTTGGGCGTTCAACTGCGCTTCGCGCTTCTGGCGCCGTGCTCGGGCGAACGACCCGGCTATGTCTTGTACGCCGAACCCGAGCACCGAAATGACCTCCCGATGCTGCCCGCCATCGCCGCAGAACTCGACGGGTACCTGGCGCAAGGCCACGGCTATGGGTACGCGAAACGACTCGGGCAGCTTGGGCCGGTGCGCGTGGTGGCGGTGAGCGACGGTTGGCGCCGGTACGTGGCCAGTCGGAGTTCGCTCGGAGGAAAGCTCGGTGAGGTGAAGCCCACTTCGCTCGACGCGCGATTCGATGGGTCGACGGTGTTCGGCACGTCGTTCTTGAGCTGAGGCCCCGAGCGGCTCGGGGGCAGGCGACGCCCGGGTCACTCGCGTCGGCGGCGGCGCTGTGCGACCCTGTCACCATGAACGCCCTCGGTCGCGACCTTCGCGTGCTGGGTTTCGTCGCCTTGGCGGCCGCAGCGTGGCTTGGCCTGGGGCCGCCCCGCGCATGGGCTCAACCCACCCCCGAGCTGGCCGATGCGGGCATCGACCTCACGATGACGGGGTGGGTCGACAAGAGCGCCGTTCAGGAGGTGTTTCGCGCGCACGCCGCCGAGGTGCGGTCGTGCTTCGAGCAGGCCGCGCTGAACGCCACCGAAGAGCCCTTGGGCAAGCTGACCGTCGCATTCGTCATCGGCACGCGCGGCGAGGTTCGAGATTTTCAAGTCGAGCCCACCGGGAGGCGCCCGGCGATCGCGGCGTGCCTCGAGAAGCGCATCAGCCGATGGCGATTTCCGGTTCCCGACGGTGGCACCGTGCGCGTGCGCTACCCCTTCTTCATGTGCGGCACGTGGTGAACGGGCACCACCGCCGCTGTACGCCGGTGTGGGTGGCGTGGTGCGACCGCGGTTCGGGTTTCGGCTGAGCGGCTCAACTACGCTCGTCGGTGCCCATGCTCGTGGTTTGGCTGTCAGTGCTGTTGGGAGCGACGGTGCCCACCGTCGGTCGCTCGACCGCCCAAGTACGTGCGGTACGGGTCGGCACCTCGAGCGCGACGTTCGCGAGCGCGCCTCGACCGGGGGCGACAGTGGTGGTGGTGGTGGGCGGAGCCCGTGATGACAACGCCCCACTCGTCTTGACGGCCGCGCAAGTGAGTGACTCCTTGGGCAACCCGTATGAGCTGCTCGCCGAGAGCCCGGCCGAGACGTCAATCACCAACGCGTCGACATGGTGGGCCCGGTCGTACGTCTTCATGGCGAAGCAGGTCGTGAGCGCAGACCCGTTCGTGGTGACCGTGAGGCCGGCGGTGCCGGCGGCAACCGTGTTGGAATGGGGCGCGCTCGAAATCATCGGCCTCGAAGACGGGGTGGCGCCGACGGTCGTCTCGGCGGGGTCGGGCGACGAGGCCCAATTGGCGCTCGCCCTCGACGCGGGGGCCCCGTTCGCGACGGCGGCGCTCGGGTTGTTCGTCGGAGCGGGAAACCCGGTGGCCAACAACGCCAACTTGCGCGCCCCTGACTTTTGGTCGACGCCTTTCGTGAACGAGACCGGTTCGGCGAGCGTCGGGCTCGTCGCTTCGTTCAGGTTGTTCACTGCGCCCACGCCGGTGACCTTCAACTTCACGTACGGCACTCCGAGCGACACCGGCATGACGGGGGTGTTGGTGGCGCTCCCGATCGCCTCCAGCACCCCGGTGTCGCAAACGCCGACCCTGGTGCAGTCGGCGCCC
>JBGAIY010000394.1:0-7256 GCA_044225205.1 Myxococcaceae bacterium
AATCGACGAACCCGAAGCCCCGCTGCCTTCAGCCGAGCCGTGGCTCATTAGAGCCGGAGTGGCGTTGGCCGTGCGGGGTCTGGCCGCGACCGTCGCCGCGCGCCCGTAGCCGAACGGGTCTCGCTGCTGCCGCCGGTCAGAACGAGTTGCCGATGGTGAACTCGAACTGAATGGGCAAGTCGGTCGAGCCCGGGCGACGGTTGAGCGGTATGCCCCACTCGAAGCGCAGCGGCCCCACCGGCGAGAACCAGCGAAACCCGAACCCGACCGAGTGCAGCAAGCCCAAGGGCAAATTCGGGTACTGCTTGTCTTGGCCGAACGCGGCATCACGGCCCCACGAGTTGCCGGCGTCGTAGAAGAGCACCCCACGAATGCCGACCTTCTCGAGAATGGGAAACTCGAGCTCGGCGTTGAAGAAGAACTGCTTGTCACCGCCGACGCCGATGGCGCGCGTCTGACCGTCGACCGAGGCCGACGCGAGCGAGGTGGGCGTGACGGTGCGAATGGGGTAGCCGCGAATCGTGTAGATGCCGCCCAGGTAGTACAGCTCCGACGACGGGAGCCCCTTCTTCTCGTCGAGCTGTTGAATGTAGCCGACCTGCGCGTTCATCTTGAAAACGGCCCCCAGCGGGAGCGGGAAATAGACGCGCTGGTACGCGGTGTAGCGGTTGAACAGGTAGGAGCCACCCAAGAACGACGGCGCCAATTCGACCGACGCGAAGCTCAGCCACCCCTGGGAGGGGAACAGCCGGTTGTTGCGCTTGTCCCACGTCCAACTGAGGCGAACGGCGCTCGTGTCGCCGCTGCGAAACTGGTCGGCCAACAACACCGCGTTCGCGCTCGGCTCAACCCGCACCCATTCACGGGTGTAACCGACGCTGACCGACATTTCGTCGGCCAACAGGTAGTACCCGAAGCTGGCGGTGCCACCGTACGCGTCGCGAATGAAGCCGAAGTAGTCGAGCTGGGTGCGGTACGCGTCGACACTGAAAATGTAGTTCGAGTCGAGAAAGTACGGGTCGTAGTAGCTGAGCTGAAAGAAGTTGCGCAGGCCCGACAGCTGGGCGCTCGCCGACACCGACTGGCCCCACCCCAAGAAGTTCTGCTGCGCAATTTGCGCGGTGAAAATGAAGCTCTCGATGTTCGAAAAGCCCAGGCCGACTTGAAAGGTACCGGTCGACTTCTCTTTGATTTCGACCGTGACCACGACGTGCTCGCTGTCGCTGCCGGGCTTGTGGGTGACCTCAACGGTCTCGAAGAAGCCGAGCGCCGTGACTTTTTCTTTCGAACGGCGAATGCCGGTGCCGCTGAACAGCTCGCCTTCGTAGACGCGCAGCTGGCGCCGAATGACTTTGTCGCGCGTCTTCGTGTTGCCGGTGATGTCGATTCGCTCGATGCTGACCTGCTTGCCCTTTTGCACGTCGAAGGTGAGGTCGAGCGTTTTCGCCTCGCCATTCGTCGTCGTCAGCGGAGTGATGTTCGCGTAGGCGTACCCCGAGTCGTAATAAATGTCGGTGATGGCCTGCATGTCGCGCGCGAGCAGCGAGCGGTTGAACACTTCGCCCTCTTTCGAGAACATGCGCGAGTGCAGCAACTCTTTGCTGACCAGCAAGTCGCCCGAAAAGTCGATTTTGCCGATGTTGAAGGGGTCTCCTTCTTCGACGCGAATGCCAATGGTGATGTACTTTTTGTCGGGCGAGAGCGTGACGACCGGCTTGTCGATGCGCACGCCGACGAAGCCGCGGTCATAGTAGGCCGACTGAATGACCTGAATGTCGCGCTGAAACATTTCTTCGCGGTAGTTGCCTTCGCTGGTGAAGAACGAAAGCCAACCGCCTTCGCGCGTCGCCATCACCGCCTTCAAGTCGTCGGCTTTGACCTTGTTCGCGCCGATGAAGTTGATCTCCTTGACCATGACTTTGGCGTGTTCGTTGATGACGAACACGACGTCGACTTCACGGCCGTCTTCGCCGTGCGGTTTGATGGTGTGTGAGACCTCGGCGAGAAAGAACCCCTTCTCGACGTACTTGTCGGCGATCTTCTTGACGTTTCGCTTCACGGCCGCGAGGTCGAGAATTGAAAAGCTCTTGAGGTCGATGACGTCTTTGAAGTCGTCTTTCGACAGCTCGTCGTTGCCCTGCAAGGCGATGCTCCGAATCGCTGGCTTTTCTTCAACCCGCACGATGTACGCGAGCCCGTTGGGGGTGCGTTGCACCAAGAGTTGAATGTCGCTGAAAAACTTCAACGTCCACAGCGAGCGGAGGTCGTCGGCCGTCTTGGTGGCGTCGAACAGGTCGCCCTTGTGCTGCTTGAGCGCGCGAATGATGGCTTCGGCTTCGACCCGGCGGTTGTTCTCGACCCGAATGTCGACAATGCGGAGCGACTCGTCGGCCGAGTCGGCCAGCGGCGCGTCAGGCAGCAACGCCTGTGCGCGGGCCGGCGCGGCGAGGAGCGCTCCCAACAGCAAAATCGAGGCAAGTACGCGGCGCAGAATGAGCAACTCCGAACGAAAGCGAGCCTTCTAGGGGAAAGCGTCGTATCAGACGAGTGAAATCACAGGCGATTTCGTGCCCCATCGTTTTCAGTCGTTTTTGGCGCGACTTGCATGGCCCCGGCCCCAGGGGCACCGCCGGCCGCTCTGGCAAGACGTACCAGTTGAACACCTGACGAAGCAGGCCAACATGACCCAAGTGCGCCAAAGGGTGATTGGCGAAGGCGACAAGAACGTCAGCGCCAGTGGCCTGGCCTGGTCGACGAGGCCCGTGGCGAGTTCGCCGGCCGAAAGAAGCTCGAGGGCCTGATCGTCGAGTTCGCCGACCAGCACGCCGAGACCGCGCGGGGGCGCGAGGCGCTGGCCTGGTACCTCCGCTCGCAAAATGATTCAGTTTCCCCAGGCCGCCGGGGTCGCAGCCCGCTGGCGCGCCGACCTGCCGGTTGAAGCGAAGCGGCAACCTGACTTCGCAAAGGCCACTGGAGCCGATTTGCGGCTGGCGAAGCCGCAATGACATGCGCGGGTTGGGCGGCGAAACCAGCTCAGCTCGGGTGAACTGGGGGTCAGGCCTCGGCGGCGACGACTTGCCCGTCGTGCAGGCGCAAGCGGCGAGGCATGGCGCGGGCGAGCACTTCGTTGTGCGTCACGACAATCGCGGTGACTCCGAGGTCGCGGTTGATGTCGCGCAGCAGCTGGTGAATGCCCTCGCCGGTGGCGGGGTCGAGGTTGCCGGTGGGCTCGTCGGCCAACAAGAGCGCCGGTTCGAGCATGAGCGCGCGGGCGAGCGCGACCCGCTGCGATTCACCGCCCGACAGTTCACCGGGCCGGTGGTCGGCCCGAGAGCCCAGCCCGACCCGGTCGAGCAACTCGCGGGCGCGGGTGTACGCGGTGCGGCGCTCGTTGCGGTGAATGAGCGCGGGCATGGCGACGTTCTCGACCGCCGAAAACTCGGGCAACAAATAGTGCGACTGAAAAACGAAACCGATGGTGCGGTTGCGAAACTCGGCCACCTGGGCGTCGTTCATCGAAAACACGGGTTCGCCCTGAAACAGCAACGTGCCCGCGGCAGGGGCGTCGAGCGTGCCCAGCACGTGCAAGAAGGTGCTCTTGCCCGAGCCCGACGCGCCGATGAGCGACACGAGCTCGCCCTTTTCGATGCGCACGTTGACCCCGCGCAACACGTCGATGCGCTTGCCATTCAAAAAGTACGACTTGTGCACGTCTACGACTTCGAGAAACGCGGGGGCCATGGCGTTCATTCTGACTTGAGCCCGTCGATGGGTTCGACCTGAGCGGCCTTGAGCGCGGGCGAGACGCTGGCCAAGAACGTCACCAAAATGGCGATGACCACGGCGAGCACGGTCTGCAGCGCTTCGATGCGAACGGGCAGCGACGGTATGTAATAGACCTGCGCGTCGAGCTTGATGCCGACCTTTTCAATGAAGAGGCACCACGCCAACCCGGCGATGAGCCCGAGCAAGCTGCCCGCCACGCCAATTTCGAGCCCCTCGATGAGAAAGATTTTCATGATGCCCCCGTCGGGCACGCCCAGGGCCTTGAGCACGGCGATCTCTTTTCGCTTTTCGAGCACGAGCATGATGACCGTCGCGACGATGAGGCCCGCCGCCACGATCACGATGATCGACAGAATGATGCCCATGACGAGCTTCTCGAGCCGGAGCGCCGAAAACAAATTTCGGTTCATTTCACCCCAGTCTTTCGTGCGGTAGGGGTAGCCCTCGAGTCGGTCGTACACGGCGCGCATGGTGTTGCGAGCGTTGTCGACGTCTTCGACCTTCACTTCGATGCCGCTGGCGCCTTTGACGCCGAAGAACGTCTGCGCCTCGCGCAGGTGAATGTAGACCGACTTCGAGTCGTACTCGAACATGCCCGAATAGAAGATGCCCGCGACGCGAAAGGGCCTGCTCTTGGGCATGGGGCCTTGAGGCCCGAGTTCGCCGCCCAACGGAGAGACCACGTTGAGTCGGTCGCCGACGACGACCTTGAGCGACGCCGCCAATTCGCGGCCGAGCACAATGCCGGGCAACACCACGTCTTGGTCTTTCGTTTCTGCCGGCAGGTCGATGAGCGGGTCGCGTTCGATGTCTGAATTGACGCCGCGGTCGGGGCTCGCGGGGCGGTTGTCGACGGCGCCCGACGCGCCGAAGCGCTTCGGTGAAATCTTGGTGGGGTCTTCGAGCCCTTCGAGCGAACCGCCGGGCAACATGTATTCGGGCAGGTCGGTCACCGAGCCCACGGTCGCGGGGTCGATGCCCTTGATGAGCGCACCTGAAATGTTGCCGTCAGAAGACACCATGACCTCGTTCAAGATGAACGGGGTCTGCCCGGCGATGCCGCGCACCGTGCCGATTTTCTGCATGACTTCGGCGTATTCGGGCATTTCGGGCGTGTACTTCATGACCAGGCCGTGGGCGTTCGTGCCCAGAATTTTCTTCTGCAGGTCGGCTTCGAAGCCGCTCATCACCGACAACACGATGATGAGCGCCATGACGCCGACGCCGACCCCGCCGACCGAGAGCGCCGTCATCATGGCGGTCGGGGTCTGGGCGCGCAGCTTCACCGTGTTGAGCGCTTCGGCGGCCAACAGCGGGTCTTTGAGGCCCAGCTTGCGAATGCGCGTACGTTCGACCGCCGCGTCGGCGGCCGACAAAATCGCGAACAGCAGAATCGGAGGAATGATGCCGAAAATGAGCACCGCGAACACGGCGAGCAACAGCCTCGGCCGAAACACCTGCACGTGCCGCGAAGCGACGAAGCGCTCGTAGTTCGTGCGCAGGTCGAGCCGCCCCGACGACGTCGACACGAAGCCCAGGTTGATGCCCAAGAACAGCCCGAGCGATAGCGCCGCCGTGAGCAGCCAGTACCCAAGTTCAGGCCGCCCTTCGCCCAGCAACGACGACAAGTAGACGACTTCGCGCAGGCGGTAGCCGACCTTGACGGTCAACTCGGGCACTTGGTGCATGACCGACAAGAACCCCGGCACCCAGGCGCCGAACCACAAGAGCGCCATGGTGGCCTCGGGGGTCGAGAGCCGTTTCGAGTTCGCCGCGCCAATGAAGCCGCCGCCAAACGCGACGAACATGGCCAAGGCGAAGGCCCACAAGAACGCCGACACGGGAGACATGCCCCCGGCCTGGTTGGGGTCGATGGTGGCCGACGACGCGCCCTTGCCGACGAGCAGCGTGTAGACGCCAATGAAGAGCAGCTCGGCGAAGAACACGCCCAGGCCGTATGCGGCGAGCGTGCCCCAGTGAAAGTCTTGGTACTGCGCGAGCCGGGGGTAGAGCGGCTTGCCGACCGCGGCCGACGGCACGAACTCGGCGGCAGCCTGGGGCCGCAGCAAGTAGATGATCGACGCCCAGCCCAAGACCCACCCGCCGAGCCCCAGCCCCAAATACGCCTGGGCCGACGAGTCGAAGCTGCCCGCGTCGAATTGGCCCGCGAGGTTCGCCGGTGCGAGCAGCGCGCTGGCCGCCGTGCCGACCGCCGCGAGCGCGTCGAAGAAGACGAGAATGCCGACCGAGCTGAAGACGAGGTCGCCACTCGCCAGGCGCAGTACGCCTGCCCGGCTCAGGCCGACCAGCACGAGCACGAACGACGCGGCCAAGAGCGTGGCGGCGGCGACCCACCCTGAGCCCGATTTCGATTTCGGAGAAGAAGTGGTCACTTCTGGGGCTTGAGCAGGGGAAAGAGAATGACGTCGCGAATCGACGGCGAGTTCGTCAACAACATCGCCAGCCGATCAATTCCAATGCCTTCGCCGGCGGTGGGCGGCAGGCCGTGCTCGAGCGCGCGAATGTAGTCGGCGTCGTAGTCCATCGTTTCTTGTTGGCCTCGCGACTTGGCTTCGACCTGGGCCTTGAAGCGGCCCTCTTGGTCGACCGGGTCGTTGAGCTCGCTGAACGCGTTGGCGATTTCGCGACCGACGCAGAACAATTCGAACCGGTCGGTGATGGTGGGGTCTTGGTCGTTGCGGCGCGCGAGCGGGCTCACCTCGACGGGGAACTGGGTGATGAACGTGGGCTGAATGAGCGTGCCCTCGACGTATTGTTCGAACAGCAAGCCGATGAGTTCACCGCGGTTCATGGTGGCGATGGCGGCGTGGTCTTTCGCTTCGGCTCGGCGCTTCGCGACCGCGCGCAGTTTGTCGGTGTCGTTCATGTCGCCGGCCGACAAGTCGCCGACCTTCGAGCGAATGGCCTCCATCATGGGCAGGCGGGCCCACTTCGCGCCGAAGTCGATTTCGTGGGTGGTCTCGCCGAGCGTGTACGGCACTTTCGTCGACCCGCACACGTGCTGGGCCGCGCCGCGAATCATGGCTTCGGTCAGGTCCATCAAGTCTTCGTACGTGGCGTAGGCCTCGTAGAATTCGAGCATGGTGAACTCGGGGTTGTGCCGAGTCGAAATGCCTTCGTTGCGAAAGTTGCGGTTGATTTCGTAGACCCGGTCGAACCCGCCCACGACGAGGCGCTTCAAGTACAGCTCGGGCGCGATGCGCATGTACAGCTTCATGTCGAGCGTGTTGTGGTGGGTGACGAAGGGTTTCGCCGCCGCGCCCGAAACGAGCGGGTGCATCATCGGTGTTTCGACTTCGAGGTAGTCGCGCTCGTCGAGAAACCGGCGAAGGTACTGCACCAGTTTCGTGCGCTTCTTGAACGTCTCCCGCACCTCGGCGTTGCCCAAAAGGTCGACGTAGCGCTGACGGTAGCGCTGTTCGACGTCGGCGACGGCTTGCTTTTCAGCC
>JBGAIY010000395.1:0-7349 GCA_044225205.1 Myxococcaceae bacterium
GACTTGGCCGGAGCGAACTTGAAGTTCGCCGACGGTTCGAAGCTGCTCGTGCCGTTCGAGCCGAATTCGAGCTTCACCCTCATCGACTACGACGGCCCGTCGACCAACATTCGCACCATCAGCGTCAAAGACGTCATCGAACTCAAAGACCACCCGGCGTTGGCCGCCGAGCTCGCCGGCAAGGCCGTGCTCGTGGGCGTTACCATTGTCGGCAGCAGCGGCGACCAGCGGGTGACGCCGTTCAAAGAACTCGAGCCCGGCGTCTACATTCACGCCGCGATGATTTCGAACATCTTGGCCAAGCGCTTCTTGACGCGGCCGTGGTTCGCGCGCTGGGTCGAAGTGCTGGCGGTGGTCGTGCTCTGCGTCGCCCTCGCGTCGACGGTGAGCCGCGCCAAGTCGTTCGTCACCAAAGCCGCGCTGGTCATCGCCGGTACGGCGGGGTGGGCGGTCGTCGACTTCGTGCTGTTCACCCAGGGCACCCAGCTCGCGACCGTCGTGCCCATTGCCACGTTGCTGGCGTCGTCGTTCAGCACCGTGTTCTTGGGCTACCTCTCGGTCGACCGAGAGAAGCTCAAAATGCGTTCGACCTTCAGCCGGTACCTCGGCGAAGACGTCATGGAGGTCGCGCTCGCCAACCCCGAAGCGCTCAACCGCGGTGAAAAGCGCGAAATGACGGTGCTGTTCAGTGACATTCGCGGCTTCACCACGCTGTCTGAGCGCATGACCCCCGAAGTGTTGGCCGACTTCATCAACCAGTACCTCTCGCCGATGACGAAGATCGTGTTCGAAGAGAAGGGCACGCTCGACAAGTACATCGGCGACGCCGTCATGGCGTTTTGGAACGCGCCACTCACCCAGCCCGACCACGCCATTCGCGCCTGCCGTGCCTGCGTGAAAATGCTCGCGAAGCTCGAAGAGCTGAAGGTGGGGTGGCGGGCCGCGGGGCTGCCCGAGCTCGAAATCGGCATCGGCCTCAACACCGGCCCCATGATCGTCGGCAACATGGGTTCTGACGTGCGCGTCGACTACACCGTGCTGGGAGACGCGGTGAACCTGGGGTCTCGGCTCGAAGGCACCAACAAAGAATACGACACCAAAATCATCATCGCCGAGAGCACCTGGCTGTTGGCGAAAGACGTCATGGTGTGCCGCCGGCTGGGCGCGGTGCGCGTCAAGGGCAAGCGGCTGCCGGTCAGCATTTTCGAGCTGCGCGGCGAGGGCCAGCCCCAAGGCGACGAAGCGGTGGCCATTGCCACGTTCGAGCGCGCGCTCGCGGCGTGGTCGAACCGCCGCTTCGACGAAGCCAAAGCGCTCTTCGAGACCGTGCTGACCCTGTGGCCCGGCGACTACCCGTCGCGCAAGTATTTGACGGAACTCGAGACGTTCAAGACCCAGCCCCCCGGCCCCGACTGGGACGGCGTCAGTTCGCTCACGACCAAATGACGCCCGAGACCATGCGCGCGGGCAGCAATAGAATTATTGACCCTGCGGCCATTCGGTCGCTTAATCGACTGACCGCATGAGTGCCGAGGAAGCCCTCTTTCAACGTTTCGGTAAAGAACTGCCCAAAGGCACCGTGCTGTGCCGAGAAGGAGAGCCCGGCAAAGAAATGTACGTCTTGCAGTCAGGCAAGGTGGCCATTTCGAAGAAGGTGCGCGACGTCGAAAAGGTGCTGGCCGTCTTGGGGCCGGGCGAATTTTTCGGCGAAATGGCGATCATTTCGAACAAGCCGCGCAACGCGTCGGCCATTGTCGAAGAAGACGCCCGGTTGCTCGTCATCGACCCGAAGACCTTCGAGGCGATGATTCGCGGCAATTCTGAAATTTCGGTGCGCATGATCAAGAAGCTCGCCGAACGCCTGTCTGAAGCCGACGCGCAGATCGAGAGCCTGTTGCTTTCAGACCCCAACAGCCGCGTCGTTCACCACATGCTCCAGGTCTGCCAGACCCGCGGCCGCCCCAGCGAAGACGGCATCGAAATCGACTTCGCGGTGCGCGACTTGCCTCGCGAGCTCGCCGTCGGAGAACCCGCCATTCGGTACCTGATGCACCGGCTCGAGAAGTCGGGGCTCATCGAAGTGTCGGGAGAGCGGGTCGTCGTTCGTGACACCGCGCGCTTGTTCGACTTTTTGCGCTACCTCGAAATGAAGTGGAAGTTCGGAGACCTCTGACGTGAAGCTCAAGGTGCTCGGGGCCCACGGGGGAGAGCTGCCAGGGTGCAAGAGCACCTGCTTTCTGGTCGACGACGTCTTGTCGCTCGACGCGGGTTCGCTGACCTCGACGTTGCCGCTGCAAGACCTCGTGAAGGTCGACAACATCTTGTTGACCCACAGCCACTTCGACCACGTCAAAGACCTGCCGATGCTCGCCGACGTGCTGGTGGGCCGGCGCGAGGCGCCCGTCGTCATTCACAGCAACACCGAGTGCATCGAGACGTTGCAGAAGAACCTGTTCAACAACGTGCTCTGGCCCGACTTCACGAAGATACCGAACAAGAAGTCGCCGGTGTTCAAGCTCAAGAGCTTCAAGTCGGGCGCGACGACGACCATTGGGCCCTACAAGGTCAAGTCGGTGCCGGTCGACCACCCGGTCGAGTCGTGCGGCTTCGTCATTTCAGACGGCGCCACGAGCATGGCCATTTCGGGTGACACCGGCCCCACCCACCAGTTTTGGAAGGTGCTCAACCCGCTCGAGAACTTGAAGGTGCTGCTGCTCGAATGCAGCTTTCCCAACAAGTTGCAGTCGCTCGCCGACATTTCGGGCCACTTCACCCCGCAGACGCTCGAAGCCGAACTCGAGAAGTTCGACCGAAAAGACTGCGAAGTGTTGCTCTATCACCTCAAGCCGGCGTTCGTTGACCAGCTCAAAGCCGAAGTGAAGCACCTGCCCGTGCACGTGCTCGAGCTGGGCGAAGTCTTCGAGTTCTGACGAGTCGGGTTAGGCGAAGCGCCGCTTGGCGAATTCGTCTTCAAGTTCGAGGCGCAGTGGCCCGAATTGCCCGGTCTGCCCCGGCAGGTGGGCGAGCCAGTCGAGCGCTTCGCGGTGGTGGGCGAACACCTCCGACGGGGCTTCGTCGGCGGCGCGAAAGAGGCGGGAGGCGCTCAGAAAGGCGCGCACCAGCGCCGGCGCCACCCCCTGACCTTCGACCACCGTCGCGTGGCCCACCGTCTGGGCCTTGAGGCGCCGCGAGAGCAACGTGAGCCGCGCGCGCACCTCGGCCGGCGGCTGCTCGTTCGTCTCTGGTCGAATGATGACGACGACGCTGATGCGACCAAAGGCCTGAATCACCGAACGGTACGCTCGCTCACAGTCGTCGACGTCGGGCACCGTCGGCGGCGCCACCGACACATTCACCACCAGCGGGCCGGCGTGGCCGACGACGAAATGTCTGCGTTGTACGAGCACCCGGTACGGCATGGCGTTCGGCGTATGGCACGCGGGTCGACTTCAGGGCGACCCCGGGGCCCCAGAAATCTTCGAATTTTCGCAACACTTCTGGTACGGCAGCCGCATGCCGCTCGTCGTTGGAATCGCCGGTGGAACCGCCTCAGGCAAGACCACGGTCGCCCGCAAAATTCACGAGGCGCTGTCTCCTTCGCACATCGCGTTCATCGACCAAGACAGCTACTACAAAGACCTGTCGAACCTGCCGCTCGACGAGCGGCGTGAAGTGAACTTCGACCACCCCGACGCGTTCGACACCGAGTTGCTGGTCGGCCACTTGAAGGCGCTCAAACGCGGCGAAGGCGTCGAAAAGCCCGTGTACAACTTCGTCAGCTCACTGCGAGAGAAGCGCACGACCCGCGTCGAGCCCGCGAGCATCATCTTGATCGAAGGCATCATGGTGTTGCACACCGAGGCCGTTCGCCAAGAACTCGACGTGCGCCTGTTCGTCGAAACCGAAGACGACGTGCGCATCATTCGCCGCCTCACCCGCGACATCAAAGAACGCGGCCGCGACTTCGACCACGTGATTCACCAGTATTTTCGGCATGTTCGGCCCATGCACATCGCGTTCATCGAGCCGTCGAAGCGCTGGGCCGACATCGTGGTGCCCCACGGCGGCAACAACGACATCGCCATCGACATGTTGGTGGGAGCGCTCAAGTCGCGGCTCGAGCAGACGACCAAGGCCTGACAAGTGCAGTGAACAGCATTGCCGTGGTCGAGGTTGGCGTCGTAGAACCCGATTCTTCGCGTTCGCTTTGGGAGCCCACCGTCATGAAGCGCTATTTCGGCATCATCGTCGCCATCATTTTTGCGGTCGTGGCGATCGTTTACGTCAAGAACAAGTGGACGGAGCGCGACACCGAGGCCGCGAAAGCGCAAGACCTCGCTCGCCTGCGCGGCGACTACCTCGAGCGCATTGCGTGGCTGCGCAACGTGCCCGAGCAGAAGGCCTACACCGACGAGCTCGGCACCTTCATGCGCTGGTACTTCAAAGAAGTGACCGAGCACCTCAACAAGTTCGGCGGCAACCGCAACTTCGACGACTACCTGGTTGAGCTCGACACCCGTGCCGCGAAGAAGGGCGCCGAAGAAGACCCGCGCGCCCAAGACCGCAAAGCCGCGTACGAATACACCCGAAAGGTGTTCGACAGCTTCAAGAGCGGCAGCTACTCCCCTTTTTGGACGGCGACGTCACAAGGCATTCGCTTCGACATCGTCAGTGCCAGCGCCCAACAGGTCGGCCCCGAACCCAAAATTCACTTGCCCGTCGTCGTGTGGGGCTTGCCGCGTGAAGAACGCATCGACGACAAGAAGACCAAGCGCGTGTTGGTCAACGCCAGCTTCAAGTTCAATTGGAAGCTGTACGACGAGAAGGGCAAGCTCATTGGCGAAATACCGGGCGAAGGCGGCCCCGATTCGCGCGTCGACTGGCCCGAGCGGTATGTGAAGTTCTTCCCTCCTATGGTCGTGCTCGGGCACTACGACGTCGACAAGGTGCCGCAAGAGGCAAAGACCGCCGAAATCACGTTCACCATTTCGGCGCGCTCGCCTTCGGGCGGCGACGTCATGGCCAGTTACCTGTGGAAGCTCGACGTGCCGTCAGAATGGAAATTGGGCGCCGGCGAGTCGTGGAAGGGCGCGCGACCGAGCGTTCCGTTCGCCGAAGAAATCGGGACCAAGAAGCAAGCCAAGAAGTAGTTCAGACCACCGACAGCGTCGTCGCGGGGGCGAAAGCGCGCAGCACGCCGGGCTCGGCGTAGGCGTAAATGGTGAATTTGGTGTCGACCGCGAAGTCGGTCAGGTGCGCTCCCACCTCGAGCGCTCCGAGCACCCGGCCCGTCAACGGCTCGACGACTCGAAGGTCGGGCCCCGGCAAGACCAGCAGCTTTCGAACGATCACCGGCCCGAGCGGTCGGCTCAGCTCGTCACCCTCGGCCCCCAGCACCCAGTCGACCTGGCCGTCGGGCAACAGCCGCACCGCCACCCCCCGCGCGTCAGACGCGATGACGCCCGACTCGAACGCGACCAACCGAACGGTGCGGCCGTCACAGGCGACGGCGCGTTGCCACAGCACGTGCCCCGGGCCGTCGAGGCAGATGACCTGGGTTTTGCCTTCGGCCAGGCCCGCCACGTAGACGCGTTGCTTGCTCGGTACCGGCGGGCAGGGGTGCGCGAGCGTCAGGTCGGCCGACCACGTCACCTGACCGGCCGGTGCCCCGTCGACCCCGTGGGCTTCGAAGAGCACCACCGTCGTGCGCTCGTTTTGGCTGAGCACGCAGAGGGCCCGGTGGCCGACCATGACCGGCGCCGCGACCGCGGGCAGCGCCGCGCGAATTCGAAAGCGGGTCTGCCCGTCGACCGTGTCGAGCCCGAAGATCGAACCACCGTCGGTCGCCAGCATGGTGCGCGCGCCGTGCACGGTCATGAACGAGCGTTGGGTGCGCGTCGGGTCGAATCGCCACAGCTCGCGCCCGGTGATCAGGTCGACCGCCCACGCGCCGCGGCCATTGAGCAAGGCCACGCCCACGTTCTTGACCGACGTGAGGCTGGGCCCGAGCAAGACGCCATCGTGGTCTCTGACCCAGGCCGCTTCTTTGCGGCGCTTGGCGAAGCCGAGCAACTTGGTCGACGTCGAACACACCACGTCGCCGGCGCTCGAGGTGGCGAGGCCGCGGTTCGCCAGTCTCCGAAACGTCGACCGGCCCGCCGGCGTGAACATTTGCACCGCGTGGGCCGAAGAAACGATGACCGCACTCCTCGAGACCTGCAGGTGCCCACCTTCTTCACCGAGCGCGACGGTCGCCGACCAGGTCGGTTGCATCGCGACCCGCCGGGCCGCGCCCTGACGAATGAGCGGCGCGCCCGCTCCCTTGGCCGCGGCCGCCGCCGGGGGAGGCGCGTCGTCGTTGCGCGGCCCGCCCGGGGCCGGGGTGCGCCTCGCCGCGAGCCCGTCGATGCAGCGCACCTGCAGCGACTCGAGGTAGGGGTTCGCCGCCGCTGGAGGGTGGTGCCGTCGCAGCCCCACCACGAATTCGAGCCCGAGTTCGAACACGGCCCGCGGGTCGATGCTGTGGCCCGCCAAGGTCACCCGCTCGTCGGCGGCGGCCGCGCGCGCCAGCCGCTGCAAATCGAGAAAGGGCAGGCAGTCGACCCGGGTCGACCCGACCTGGAGCTGCCCCTCGAGCAGCAGCGAACTGAGCGCCCCACGGCTCTTTTTGAGCCACGACGTCAGCCGCCCCACCTCGTCGTGCACGCAGACCGCCAGACGCTCGTCGCCGTGCTCGAAGCGCCAGGGTTCGGGGTGGCGCGGGCTCAGCTCGTCGAGCACGGTCGCGTCGACCGCTTTGAGCTGGCGCTCGAGTTCGACCGCGCCGGCGAACGCTCCACCCGAGTCACGAATGAACGACCGGGCGCACTTGACGATGCCGTCTTTGAGCTCGGCCAGCTCGAGGTGCTGCACGGGCCCCACCCGTCGGGGCGGCTGCCCAAAGTCGATGACCTGCAACTCGACCTCGAGCGCGCGCGTTCGCCACCAACACAGCTCAAGATTCGACTCTTCGAGCGAGACTTGGGCCGAGCGGTCTTTGTCGGTGACGAGGGCCTTGAGGGCACCGACCAGCTCGCTCACCACCCGCGGCAGTGATTCTTCGGCGACCCGGGGCAACACGTTGACCCCGTCGAACTCGAGGGCGATGGCGTCGTGCGGCACGCCGCTGGGGCTGGTGTCGCGCTTCCACGCTTGGCCGAGGTCGACGGTGAACACGGTGCGTACGCCCTCGAGAAAGTGAAACCGCGCGCTCTCGAGCGTACCGCAAAGGCCCTCGCACCGGTGAGACCGGCCTGCTGGGCCGACGTTTTGCGTGGTGCCGGTCGTCGCCCCGGCCCCGCGGGGGGGGG
>JBGAIY010000396.1:0-7241 GCA_044225205.1 Myxococcaceae bacterium
GCGGTGAGGCCCACGTCGGGGCGAACCACGCGCTCGAAGTCGGCGCTGGTGGCCTTGGGGTCGTTGATGAGCCCGAAGATCTGAGCGACCGACGTCGGTACCGTGCCAATGGCGTCGATTCGCTCGATGAGCGCCCGTGCGTCGACCGGCGGAGGTTTCGCACTCTCCACGAGCGTCAGGTGCGGCCGACTGGCCCCGGGCGCGTCAGGCGGCATCAGAGGTCTTCTTTCCGTCAGTCAGTACCCGTTCGAGGCCGATGGAAACACCACCGTGGGCCGGCTGGTCGCCCGTCAACAACCACTGGGCGAGGCGCTCGTAGGCTCGACTGGCCGGGCTGTGCGGCGCCACGTCGACCAGCGGCCGTCGCAGCGCGGTCGCCCGGCGAACATTCTGGTCTTCGGGCACGAACCCCCCAAAGCGCAGCGCCACCGAAATGCGCGGAGACACCACGCCTTCGAGGCGCGCGAAAATGGCGTGCGCGTGGGGCTCGGTACGCGCGCCGCTCACCACCACGTCGATGCGCCTGAGGTCGGTTCGCTCGCGAAGGGCCTTCGCCATGACGTACGCGTCAGACAACGACGTCGGCTCTCCGTTGACGACCAACAACACCTGCTGGGCGCTCGCCGCAAAGAACAACACGTCGCGGCTGATGCCCGGCGCCGAATCAATGACGATGAGGTCGAACCGCCGAGAGACGTCGTCCCACAGGCAGGCGAGGGCTCGCTGTTGTTCGGCGCTCAACCGAGTGAGGCTCTGCTGGCCACTGCTCGCCGGCAACAGCCACAAGCTGGAGCCGACCTTGACCAGCGCGTCGTCAATGGGCGTGCCATTGAGCACGTCGCCCAGGTGCTTGTGGGCCTTCGCTCCCAACAGCACGTCGAGGCTCGCCAAGCCCACGTCGGCGTCGATCGCCAACACGCGTTGCCCGTCGCGCGCGGCCAGGGTCGCCAGGTTCGCCGCCAGGTGCGACTTGCCCACGCCGCCCTTGCCGCTTGTCACACTGATTACCCGGAGCGATGTCATCACCCGCTGTGCAGTGCAGCAGCCGGGCCGCCCCACGCGGCACCAACAGCCGAGAACCTGGGGGCCCTACCCGCCCGCACACCGGGTCAAGCCCAACCTCGGTGTCAGGTTGCACTTCTTGCGCGCCGCGGTGTCTGGGCGTCAATGAGACTTCTCTTGGTGCTTGCGGTGGTGCCGCTGTTCGCCGCGTGTGGCGCGGCTCCCGCCCCTGCTTTCGACGGAGGCGCTTCGATTGATGCCGGGGCCGAACGTGACGCGGGGGCCTCTTGGGTGCTCGTTTCGGGAGTCGACGCCGGTCACCACGGCATTTTCGACGCGGCCCCCGTCGTCGTCGACGATGGCCTGGCGTACATGTCGTACTCGACCGTCGACGACTCCACGCGGTACCCCGACGTCGCGGCCATTGGCACCCACATCGCTCGCTCCACCGATCAGGGGCTGACCTGGCACGAAGTGGGGCTGGTCAATGGCGCGGAGTTTCAGCCCATCGACGTGCCCGGCGTGCCGGTCGACGGTGGCGTGTGGAACCAGGAGGTCTCCCGGTTGCGGTTCGACCCCTACGCGGCGAACGAGAGCGAACGGTGGGTGCTGGTCTGGCACCGCTACCTCAGCTTGCCCGCGCCCGTGCCTCGTGCCGAGCAGCGTCGGTTTGAACACGGCTGGCTCGCGTTGAAGACCGCCGCCACCCCCGAGGGGCCCTGGTCGGCCGAACGAAAGTGGGTCACCGCGCCAACGTACCTCACCGCCGACGACGCCATCGGCGGGCCAGCCGAGCTGCGGCTGACCGACGTTTCTCCCACCCTCGCTGACTGCGCCGCCCTCACCGAACCCAGCCCTTTGATGCGGGCCACCAGTTGGGTGCTCGCGGCGCAGTGCGCCGGGGCCCACCAGCGAATCGTGTTTCTCGAGCGCTCACGGGCGACCGGCCAGTGGCGTTCTCTGGGCTCGGTGCTCGACGGCCACGCGGCTCCCGAACTGGTCGAAATGCACGACGGCCGCGTCTACCTGCTCGCCACCCCGACCTTGGGCGAGCTCTACCGCGGCTGCGTCGCTTACGAAGTGACCTCGTTCGACCCGCTCACGTTGGCCGCCACGCCCGCGCTGACCTTGGGGCTCGGCGAGAGTGACCTGGGGTTCGCCGGGGCCTGCGCCGCCGCCGAGGGGTTGGCCACGGGCGTGCTGCAGTCGGTCATGTTCGCCCACGACCCCATGTTTCGGCTGAGCGCGACCCACCAAGTGCTGCGGTGAGCGCTATTTCGCGCCTTTGATGGCGTAGTTCGGCACCGTTTCGGCCAAGCGCTTCCACACCGCTTTGGCTTCGTCGGCGTTGCCCTTTTTCTCGAGCGCCTGACCCAGGGCGTCAATCGCCTCGGGAGACTGCGAGGCCACGCCCCACACCCGGTCGGCCATGGGCTTGCCCAAGCGAAACAGACTCCAGGCCATGCCCGCGCGCACGCGAGGGTTTTCGGGCTGGTACGGCATGACCTGCTTGTAGTCGTCGAGCGCTGCTTGAAATTGGCCTTTCGAGAGCGCGTCTTCGGCTTCGTCAATGGCCTTCGCGAAGCCCGCCTGCATTTCGGGAGTGCGCGGCGTGTTCTGAAAGGCCTCCATGGTTTCTTGGCTGAGCGGTGGCGGCCCGCCCGAGCCCATCATGGGAGGCGCCTTCGCCATCATCGGGCCGGTGCCCTGCGTACCCGCCGCCGCCGAAGGTCGCACGACCGTCGCGGGCGGAGGCAACTTCGAGACCCCTCCCGCGGCGATGGCCGCGTTCACCCGTTCGGCGAAGAGCTTCGCCTCGCGCGCTTTCGGAGACTGGGCCGCGTCGGCCAGAAACTTCGCGAAGTCGGCGCTGGCCAGCTTCAGTGACGGCACGTCGTCGCCTTTGGTGTCGAGCAACAGCGCGCCGCGGGCGTAGTGCGCTTCGGCGTTCGCCGGCTCGGTCGCGAGCGCCTCCTCGTACGCCTTGAGCGCCGCCGCGCCGTCGCCCGCCAAGAACTGGGCGTGGCCCACCTGCACCTGGGCGTCGAGCAGGCCTTGCGCCGCTGAACGAATGCACGCGGCCGCCCCGGGCAAGTCTTTGGCCTTCTGCTTGTCGAGCGCGGCTTGGTGCAGCGACGCCATGTCTTTCGTCGGCTTGGGTTCGCACTCGGGCACGCCCGTCTTGGGCGCGGTGCCACGCAGCTGCTCGTACAGGGCCTTCACCGGCGCCGCCTTGACCAACGCCTGCTGGTAGAACGACAGCGCCTCGCGGTAGCGGCCCTGCCCCAAGTAGAGACGAGCGAGCGACACGCTGATCTCGAACGGCTTGTCGCGGTTCTTCAGGTCAGGGGTCGCATCGAGCCGTTGCACCAGCTCGTCGGCCGAGGGAGCCGCCTGCGGGGCGCCCCCCATCGGAGGGTGGTTGGGCGGCAACGAGGGCGACTGCGTGAGAACCAGTACGAGAAGCGGCCAGGCCATGAAACGGTGCGTACCACAGCGGCCCGCCCTTCACGACCCGCGCCGCACCTGCCTGCTCGAGGCGGCTTCGGGCCACCTGGTCAACGGCCCGTCGAACCAAGCCCTTTCACGGCGCCGAGCGGAGTGCTTCGAACAAGTCGACCAGGGTTCGTTGCAGCACCGGGTGAACCACGCCGGGCGCGAGTTCGACCAGCGGGCCCAACACGAAGTCGCGTTCGTGCAAGCGAGGGTGCGGCACGACCAGGCCGGGCGTGTCGATGAGCTCGTCTCCGAACAGCAGCAAGTCGAGGTCAATGACCCGCGGCCCCCAGCGTTCACCAGGCGTGCGAACCCGCCCCAGCTCGGTTTCGATGCGCAGGAGGTGGGCGAACAAGGCCGGCGCGGTCAACGACGTCTCGAGTTCGACGACGGCGTTCAAATACGCCGGTTGCGGCGAGGGCCGTTCGGCCGGCACCAAGGCGGGCGTCTCCACGACCGTCGACTCGGCGACGACCCGGGTACGCTCGACGCGCCCCAGCGCGGCCACCGCGGCGCGCAGAGTCTCGGCTCGGGGCCCGAGGTTGGCTCCCAAGGCCACGAAGGCTCGCGTCATGAGGCGAGCCACCGGCGGTCACCACCGTTCGAAGCGCTGCGTCGACCTGCGTTGAACACCGCTGGCATCTGTCTCCAATCAACCGCCCGGGCTACTCCACCGGGTTGCGAAGCACGCCGACCCGTTCGATGTCGACCTCGACCACGTCGCCCGCGCGAATCGGCCCAACGCCCGACGGCGTGCCGGTGCTGATCAGGTCTCCGGGCAGCAAGGTCATGATCTGCGAAATGAAGCTGACCAGCTTCGCCGGTGAATGCACCATGTCGCTCGTGCGACCGTCTTGTCGAACCTGCCCATTGACCCGACACACCACGCGCAAGTCGGCGGCGCTGACCCCACGAACCACCACCGGGCCGCAGCACGCAAACGTGTCGTAGCTCTTGGCGCGCGTGTGTTGAATTTCGCGTTTTTGAATGTCGCGGGCGGTGACGTCGTTGATGCACGTGAGCCCGAAGATGCCCGCTTCGGCCTCGGCCTCGCTCGCCCCCTTCAGCCGCGCTCCAATGACGAGCCCCAATTCGGCTTCGTGGTGCACTTCGTTGCTCGCCGGCGGCAACCGAATGGGCGCCCCGTGCGCGTTGAGCGCCGTCGACGGCTTGATGAACAACAGCGGCTCGACCGGCACGGCTTTGCCCATTTCGGCGGCGTGCTTCGCGTAGTTCTGGCCGATGCACACGACCTTCGTCGCCTCGCTCGGCACGCCCCACGTCACGCCCTGCGCCGCGAGCACCTCGCCCGTCGCCTTCACTCCAGCGCCCCACGGCGCCCCCGAGAGCACCCGGGCCTCGTCTCCAACCAATTCGACGTATCGGCCATCACCCGTTCGACCAAAGCGTTGCATGGGGTCTCCTCCCGATGAGGCCGAGGGTCGTACACCCGTTTCACCAGTTCGCCCAGCGCGTTGGGCGCGGAGCGACTCCAGGCGTTGGGTTGGAACTTTGGGGCCATTTCAACGCCCACATCAAACAGCGAACGAAAGACTCACCGGCTGAGCACGTGAGACATGTCGTACACCCCAGGGGCACGCCCCACGAGCCAGGCGGCCGCCCTCAGCGCCCCCTTCGCGAATTGCTCGCGGCTCGACGCGCGGTGGGTCAACTCGAGGCGCTCGCCTTCGCCAAAAAAGAACACGGTGTGCTCGCCGACGACGTCACCCCCGCGCAGCGTCTGCACGCCGATTTCACGACGAGCCCGCTCACCGATGGCGCCGACCCGCGAGGTGCGCACGTCGGCCGGCGAACGCCCGGTGGCTTTGACCAGCTCGTCGGCCAGGCGCAGCGCCGTGCCCGACGGCGCGTCTTTCTTGTGGCGGTGGTGTGCCTCGACGATGTCGATGTCGAAGTCGTCTCCCAAGCGGCGCGCCAATTCGGCGGCGAGTTCGAGCATCACGTTCACCCCGACCGACATGTTGGGCGCGACCACCATCGGCAGCCGTGCGCCATGCGCTCGAACCCGCGCCAATGCTTCGGCGCCAAAGCCGGTCGTCCCCACGACCAGTGGCACGTTGTTGCGCGCACACACTTCGGCATAGTGGGTCGACGCTTCGGGAGAACTGAAGTCGACCACCACGTCGGTCACCGCGGTCGAAAACAGCGCCTCGACCGCCGCGGCCGACGAGTCGCGCGTCACCGAGCCCGAGACCTTGAAAGCGGCACTGCGCCCAGCGAGCGACAACAGCGTCTGCCCCATGCGCCCCGTCGCCCCGGTGATGGCGACTTTGGTGACGCTCACGACATCAGCCCCAACGCGACCAATTCGGCCCGCAGCTTCGCCACGTTCGGCTCGCTCATCGCAAACAGCGGAGGCCGAATTTCACTCGTAAATTTGCCCATGAGGTGCAGGGCCATTTTCACCGGTATCGGGTTCGACTCGCAGAACAACACCCGGTGCAGCGGCTGCAACTTGAGTTGCAGTTGCAGCGCCGTCGCGTGATCTCCGGCGATGGCGGCCGACACGAGGTCGGCCATCATTTTCGGCACCACATTCGACGACACCGAAACCACCCCGCGCCCGCCACTGAAACAAAACGGAGCAACGATGAAATCGTCTCCCGACAACAAGGTGAGCCGGTCGCCACACTGCTCGAACACGTCGAGGCAACGCAGCACGTTGCCGGTCGCTTCTTTGAGCGCCACCACTTCGGCGACGTCGCACAGCCGCTTCGCCGTCTCCGGCAACAGGTCGACCCCCGTTCGGCCCGGCACGTTGTACGCCATGAGGGGAAAGCCCGGGTGCGCCTTGGCCAACAACCGGTAGTGCTCGACCAGGCCCGACTGGGTCGGTTTGTTGTAGTAGGGCGTGACGACGAGGGCGCCATCGGCGCCGACTTCTCGCGCCGCTTTCATCGACTCCACGACTTCGGCCGTGTTGTTGCTGCCCACGCCGGCGAACACCTTCGCCCGCCCGCGGTTGGCTTTGACGCACACTTCAATCGCGCGGCGCCGCTCGCTCGCCGACATCGTCACCGATTCACCGGTCGTGCCCATGGGCACCAACACCGTCGTGCCGTTCGCGACCTGGTCGTTCACCAGCCACTCGAACGCGGCCTCGTCGAGCGCGCCGTTGCGAAACGGAGTCGCCAACGCCGTCATCGAACCAGACAATCTCATCATGCGCTTTCTCCTCTGAAGAGGTCGGCCAACGTTTCCCGTCGGCGAACGACCCGAAAACGACTCCCGTCGACCAAGACTTCGGCCGGCCGCGGCCGCGAATTGTACGTGCTCGACATCGACATGCCATAGGCGCCGGCCGTCATCACGGCCAACAGGTCATTCGGCCGTACCGGGCCCACTTGGCGTTTCGAACCCAACACGTCGCTCGATTCACACACCGGGCCAACGACGTCGACCGTGGCCGCGCGCCCTCGCCGGGGCACAACTGCGCGAATCTCGTGGTGCGCTTCGTAGAGTGCGGGCCGCAACAAGTCGTTCATGCCCGCATCGACGATGACGAATTGCCGCGCCCGCGTCTTCTTGCGGTACAGCACCCGCGTCAACAGCACGCCGGCATTGGCCACCAAGACACGCCCCGGCTCGAGCACCAACGTCGCGTCGAGCCCCCCCAGCGCGTCGCGAACGGTTTTGGCGTAGGCCTCGAGGCCCGGCGGCTTCTCGGTCGTGTACGTCACCCCGAGGCCTCCACCCACGTCGAGGTGGGTGAGCCCGAAGCC
>JBGAIY010000397.1:0-7223 GCA_044225205.1 Myxococcaceae bacterium
AGACGACCGTGCAAGACCTCGCGCTCGCGTCGGGCCTCAAGCAAGACGTCGCGTTTCGCGCGCTGCTCGTGGCCAAGCTGTTGGGGCTCGTCGAGGTAGTGGCGCCCAAAGAACAGGCCGCTGTGGTGTCGCCCGACCTCGAGGTGCAGCGGCTCGACGCGAAGTACGACGAAGTGCTCGAGGCCGACTACTTCACGATTTTGGGCCTCCCGAAGACCGCCGGCACTGACGACGTGCAGCGGGCCTTCAACCGGCTCTCGAGCGAATTCGACCCGCTCAAGTTCTCGGGGCACCCCGACCCGGCCCTGCAGCAGCGCGCGCAGGTCGTCTTCACGCACCTCGAAGAAGCGGCCAAAGCCCTCGAAGACGAACGCCGCCGCGCCGACTACGCCCGCCACCTGCTCGACTGAGCAGCCCGGCTTTCAGGCTGATGGCCCGGGGCGTTCACGCAACATGCTGAAATTGCTAAGACTTCGGTCGAGGCATGGTTTGCGCTGAGGCCGCGAGGGCGTTAATACTCAACGTCATGGTTCGCGAAATTTTGGTGTGGCCCCACCCCACCCTGAAACAGAAGGCCAAGCCGGTCACCGTGGTCGACGACTCGGTTCGAACGTTGATCAAAGACATGTTCGAGTCGATGTACGCGGCCGACGGCGTGGGCTTGGCGGCGCCGCAGGTGGGCGTGCTTCAAAACGTGATCGTGCTCGACACCACGCCTCGCCAACCCGACTCGAAGCCGGTCGCCATGGTGAACCCCGAAATTCTCGAGCTGTCGGGCCAAATCACCTACACCGAGGGCTGCTTGTCGATACCCGGAGAAGCCGAAGACGTCGACCGTGCCGCGAACGTCACCGTGCGCTACCTCGACGAGCAAGGCCAAGAACAAATCATGAAGGCCGACGGGTTGCTCGCCATCGCCATTCAGCACGAGACCGACCACCTCAAGGGCGTGATGTTCGTCGACCACGTGTCGACGCTGAAACGCGAAATCATTCGCAAGAAGATGAAGAAGTTTCAGGCGGTCGTCGAAGCCGAGAAGAAAGAGCACGCCGCCGAAGTGAAGGGTGCCAAGTCGGTGAAGGCGAAATCGAAAGACGCCGAAGTTCGCTAGCGGCGCGGGGGTTCGCGTGAGCACTCCAGAAGAACGGGCGTCGGCGCGGCAAGCGTGGCCTTCGGTCAAGTCGACGCTTCGCGAACAAGGTGAAGCGCTCGTTTCGTTGTCAGCTGACGACACCTGGCGGGCGGTCG
Organism: Myxococcaceae bacterium; assembly: GCA_044225205.1. Lineage (GTDB taxonomy): Bacteria > Myxococcota > Myxococcia > Myxococcales > Myxococcaceae > JAEUJT01. The sequence continues at coordinate 1,249 of JBGAIY010000397.1, forward strand.
CTGAGCTCACTGAACAAACCTGGTCTTTGGCTGGGTTGCTGCTGGCGCCGCTGCCACGCTCGCAATGGCCTGAGCGCGTGTACCGTCGTGGAGAACCCCGGCCGGACAGCTTCGAAGCGCTCACCAGGTGAGAAAGCGTCACCGCGTTGGCTTTGTGAGTTTCACGCCCTTTTTGGGGCACAGCGGCTCGACCACACAGCGGTGGCATTCTGGGTTTTGCGCGTGGCAGACCCGGCGCCCGTGCCAAATGATCAGCTGGTGGGCTTGAAACCAGCTCGGGCGCTCGAACACCTTCTGCAGGTCGGCTTCGACCTTGTTCGGGTCGGTCTTCGTGCTGAAGCCGAGCCGCTTCGAGAGCCTCAAAATGTGCGTGTCGACGGGAAACGCTTCGTCGCCCTTCAAGTGAATGGCGACGACGCCAGCGGTCTTGGGCCCGACGCCCGGGAGTTCAGCAAGCTGTGGGCGCGTCACCGGCACTTCGCCGCCGTACTGCTCGACGAGCGCGCGGCCCAACTTTGCCAGGCTCTTCGCTTTGTTGCGAAACAGACCAACGGTCTTGATGAACGGCTGTATCTGCGCGGGGGTGACCTGGGCGTAGTCGTGGGCCGTCTTGAAGCGCTTGAACAACTCGGGCGTCACCATGTTGACCCGCCGGTCGGTCGTCTGGGCCGACAGCAACACCGCGACGAGCAACTCGAGCGGGGTCGTGTAGTCGAGCTCGATTTTCGCTTCGGGCATGGCCGCGTCGAGCCGGTCGAACACCTGTTTCGCTCGAGCCTGTTTCTGCGTCGCCGTCTCTTTCGCCATGGGCGACGTATACACGCGACCGATGACAAGCGAGAACGCCGGCCGACTATGAGTCGTTTTTAGTGACCGCCCGTGAATAGTTCAAGGCTTTCTCGAGGGTCGCGCCACCACGATGCGGCTCTGAATGTTCGCTCACGGCCCGAACGAGCGCGTAGACCAGCTTCAGCGTGTTCGGGTCGAGTGAGTCCAATACACGCTCGATTCTTCGGCGCGCGGGTGACCGAGGCTCAGTCGGCTTTGCGACCAACTCAACCAACTCGATGTCAAGCGCGCGACTCAGGCGATCGAGGGTATCGATGCGCGCGTCACGAGTTCCCAGCTCAAGACGGGCGACGGCATCTCGGCTGAGACCAGCGCGCTCGGCGAGTTGCTCTTGGGTAAGTCCTCGGTCATCACGGGCCTGCCGGAGGCGGGCTCCAAGACTTCGGCTCAGCGATGTTTTGTACGCGCGCTTCAAGCGGAGCGCACACTCGCCGCCATTGTGTTTCTAGACGATGGCCAATTGACGACATAATTTGACGTCTAAACAACACAAAGGAGACGCGATGCGATTTCTGTTGGCGGTTGGCGTGGTGGTTGCGTTCGTAGTCACGGCGGCAGTGGGGTGCGGCGGAACCGGCAACTGCAGTGCTGCGACCTGCATCGGCTGCTGCACTTCAGCGGGCGTGTGTCAGGCTGGTAACTCGGCCGCCGCTTGCGGAGCCTCTGGCAACTTGTGCGACAGCTGCGTTGGCAGCCAAACGTGCACCGGCGGCGTTTGCAGCACGAACGGGACCGGCGGCGGTTCAGGAGGCGGAGGCGGAACACAGACGTGCTCGTCGGCCAACTGCACGGGCTGCTGCTTCAACAACGCCTGCCAGTCGGGCAACACGGCCGCGGCGTGCCCGACCAACCAGATCTGCAAGACCGACCAGACCTGCGGCGTTGACCCCGACGCCACCTTCAAAGTCGTGCCAGTCTCCGCGGTGATCAAATCGAAACGGCCGGCCGACAATGCGGGGTGGGATTCCGAGACGGACAACAGCCCGCCAGATACCGTGGTTTGGTTGGCGTGCCCTTCAACTTCAAGCACCTATACGCTGACAACGCCCAAAGCTGCGGACACTTTCACGCCCATGTGGTCGGCCGGCTCGCTTACGGGCTGCGCGATGAAGGCGCGAGATCTGCTGAACATGAACATTGGCTTCGCAGTCGCGGCCGATGACTATGACATCACCACCAACGACCACATCCTCGGGGCAACGAGGTTCTATCTCCTCGAGGAGCATTTCGTGATGGGAACGGCGGTGGTGCAGAACCTTGGCGGTTTCGACAGCCTCACGTTCTCCATCACTCGGCAATGACTTCGCCCGCGCATGTAGGCGCAAGTGTCTAACCACCCACACGCCGTGATCAGGCGGCGGGCCGGCCTCGGTGATATTTTTGAAGCGTGCGTCGCGCGCTCTGGCTGCTTTGGTTGGTGACGGGGTGCGCGACCACTGAAACCGCGCTCGCCCCCAAGATGCCCTTCGACGAAGCCATGGGCTGGTCGGCGGCGCACGCGCGGGTGCAAAACGGCGCGGTCGACGACCCCAAGGCCTCGACCGAGCTCGCCGCTGCGATGCGCGCGTTCAGCCAAGCGAGCCACGAGCAACGTGCGCTGGCGGTGCACGGCGCGGCCATGCCGCAAGCCCAAGTCGAACGCTGGTACGCGGTGCTCGCGCAGGTCGAGCTGTTCGCCGCCGTGCCGCCGCGCGAAAGCTCGGTGCTCGACACCGTGCGCACGCGGCTGCAGCTGGGCACCGAATTCGAAAACGACGGCTCGACCTACGGCGACGTGCCCGCCGAAGTCGTCGAACGCGTTCAGCTCGCGCTGCGCACGCTGTCGGTCAAACTCGCCGCCCAGACCTCGAAACCACGCACCGGGCCGGCGCGCGCCAATGCCTGGCGCTGGCCCGTTTCTCCGGTGGTCGTGACGAGCCCGTACGGCAACCGCCTGCACCCCATTCACGGCGAATACCGCTTTCACGCCGGCATCGACCTCGCTGGAGAACCCGCCCAGTCGGTCTACGCCGCCGAGACCGGCACCGTCGTTTTTTCAGGGTGGAACGGTGGCCACGGCAAGCAGGTCGAAGTACAGCACGACGGTCACGTGTCGACCCGGTACAGCCACCTCGATTCACTGCTCGTGCAGCAAGGCGACGTCGTCAAGCGCGGCGACCTCATTGGGCTCGTCGGGCAAACCGGCGTCGCCACCGGGCCACACCTGCACTTCGAAATTCGCAAAGACGGCGAAGCGCTCGACCCCGAATTCGTGATGGCCATGCCACCGCCCTCGTCGTCACCCATGGCGCGGAGAGCCCCGTGACCGAGCTGGTCACCTCGCTCAAAGCCCTGGCGTTCGAGCGCGCCGAGCTGAGCGCCGCGAACGCCGCCATCGACGCCGTTCGCGTGGCCCGTGAAACGCAATCGGGGAGCGCAACCAGTTATGAAGTCGCGCTCCCCGCGGTGAACATCGATGAGTTTTTGACGAGAAAGACGCTGCCGAAGCTCGTCTATTTTCTCGACTGCCGCGGCGAGGTACCCCCGCGCACGCCGCGTACCTTCGTTTCGCTGTTCACGCCCGAGGGCCTCTTCTTCATCGAAGCCGGGGCCGTGGCCATGCTCTTGGCGACGAAGCTCGGCGTCAGCACCCCCGCCGAGCTCATTCGCCGCTATGGCGCCAACGGTACGGGTGACCCGAAGCAACTCGGAGCCTGACGTGCCCGGTCACCCGACCTTCGCGTCACAACGTGTCTTTGAGCTCTTTGGCCGGGCGAAAACCAATGGTCTTCGTCGCCTTGAGCTTCATGATTTCGTTCGTCTGGGGGTTGCGAATCTTGCGAGCCTTGCGCGTGCGAATGCTCCACGTGCCAAAGCCAGGGTAGCTGAACCGCGAGTCTTTCTTCACCGCGTCACCGATGTTGCCAAAGACGACGTCGATGATTTCAGCAGCCGACTTCTTCGTCAGCCGGGTTTGCTGCGCAACGGCCTCAACCAGCTCTGCCTTCGTCATGTATTTTCCCCTCCGGGATCTCGCAGCCGCCGCTGCGAGGCGGGCGTGAGTATCAGAGCCAATTTCGACGCGTCAATGTAATACATAGACACCTCAGACATACACGAATGTCTGATCTGAGAAGGTATGTCTTTGATCAAAAAAAGCCCCAAACCCCAGAGAACAACTCGGCTTTCAGCCTCTGGGTGGATCTGCCCGTGATCATCATCGATCGACCATTCACGATCGCCGCGCTGGTCATTTTTTCGAGTTGCGTGGGGGTGGTGAATGCTCCGACACCGCTGCAAAAGAATGCCCCTGCGGTGACGGTCATTGACGCCTTCGCGAGCCTTGGGGGCGACGGGAGCAGTGCCTCTCCGTACAAGACGATGGGGGCGACGGGAGCAGTGCCTCTCCGTACAAGACGATTCCTCCTTCGGTGGCGGCGGGTGCGGTGCTCGAGCTGCGCGCCGGGCTCTACGAGGGCCCCTTCGTCTTGCCGGCCGACGTGACGCTCGAGGGCCGAGGCGCGGTGGTGTTGCACGCCGACGGCCCCGCTGACGTGGTCTTGCGGGGGCCCCGGCTCACGGTGAAGGGCGTGTCGATTCAAGGCGGCGCCGTGGGCATTCGGGGTGACGAAGCGCTGACGGTCGAGCGGGTGCACTTCAGCGGGCACCGCGAAGCGGCGGTCGAAGCCGCGGGGCCGATGAAGGTGTCGGTGACGGGGTCGACGTTCAAAGGCCTCACCTCGAATTCGAATGGGCTCGTGGTGAACGGCGCGACCTTGGAGCTCAGCGAGACCAAGTTCACGGGCGCGTACCGCCGGGCGGTCGAGGTGAGCGGCGGCGGCAGCGTCACCGCGCGCCAGGTGACGAGCGAAGGGCCCAAGACGTTGGTGCACGTGGCCGACGGCACCGCCGACCTGCGCGACGTCACCGCGCGGCGGGGCGCGGCGAGCGCGTTCTTCGTCGGGCACGGGTCGCTGCGAATCGAACGGGGCCGAGTCGAAGGCCACGAATACGGGGTACAAACCGCGCCCGGCGCGCAGCTGGTGGTCGACGCGCTGGTGGTCAATGACTCGCTCGAGGGTGCGCTGTCGTTGGTCGGGGCGAAGGCCCTCGTCTCGAAGCTCGAGGTCAGACATTCGGGGCCTTCGGGGGCGGTGCAATCACTCGGGGCGAGCCTCGAACTGCGCGACACGACGCTCACCGACGTGTCGTCGCTGGGGGTGTTGGTGCGAAAGGGCACGTTCACGGCCGACGGGCTCACCGTCGAGGGGGTTCGGGCCGAACCCGACGGCGCCGGCGGGCGGGCGCTGGGCGACGCGGTGCACATTCGCGACGCCGAAGCGACGCTGAAACGGGTGACGGTGAAAGACACCGAGGGCTCGGCGTTGTTCGTGGGTGCGGGCGCGCACGTGAAGGTCGAGCAACTGAGAACCGACCGCAGCGCCCAAGGCGCGGTCGTCGTCGAGCGGGGCTCGACCCTCGAAGCCAAAGACGTGAAGGTGGCGGGTTCTCTGGCGCCGGGGGTGACGCTCACCGAAGGGGCCCAGGGGCAGGTCGACGACCTCACGGTCACCGGGGCCGACACGCCGTGGTGGGCCGAATGCGACCACGGCACGCACTTGACCGTCAGCCACGTCGAGCCGGCCACGCTGAGCCGCGCGTCGCCGAGCCCGTGCGTCGAAGTGAAGAAGTGACGCGCGCTACATCAGTTCCATGCTGAAGCCGCGCAGCAGCTGGGTCGCCTGGCGCTCGTCGTCGCCGAGCTTCGGGTCGGCCACGAGCCGCGATTGGGCGACGACCTTGGCGAAGTTGGCGCGCGCCGCCGCGACGGTGCTCTTGCCGAAAATCACGTCGGCGTCTTCGCACTCGAGTTCTTGGCTGCGGCCGTGCTGGTTCCAGCTCATGCGCATCATGGCTTGGTCGCCGAAGACCACGCTCTTGTCGTGCAGCGTTTGCTTGCCGGCGTATTCGTGCAACGCCACGTGGCCGCCGCCGTAGATGCTGGCCGTCTTCGCGGCGTTCGTCAGTCGCTCGAAGATCGCCGTGGTGCCACTGCTGATGCCGGGCACGTCGCAGCTCTCCGAACTGTTGGTGACGACCTCGAGGTTCACCCCACGTTCGATGGCGCGCTTGAGCGCCGCTTCGAT
>JBGAIY010000398.1:0-7166 GCA_044225205.1 Myxococcaceae bacterium
GGTGGCGAGCCCCCGCCCGACCGCCGCCTGAAGCGCCCGACCCGCGTGGTTCGCGACGCGGGCAAAATCGACAACAAGGCCGACAGGCTCAGCGAAGCATGGTGAGTTCGAGCGCCCGTTGTCGTGGTTCGTCTCGGCTCGCGGCGCTTTGGCCGTGCCGCCCATCACCACGCAGCGCCTGACTCCAGCTCCGTGTCTCGCCGGGCATCGCCCCATCAGCCTCGTGTGCTTCGGCGCACTGTTTCCACGGCTCGATTCGCGCCGATTAGGCCGTGGCGCCCATCACAGGCGTGACTCCAGCTCCGCGCCTCGGCGGGCATCGCCCCATCAACCTCGCGTGCTCGGCGCACCTGAAGCCACTTTCGCGGCGCTTTGGCCGTGCGCCCGACTCCAGCCCCGTGTCTCGGTGGGCATCGGCTCCATCAACCTTGCGTGCTTCGGCGCACTGTTTCCACGGCTCGATTCGCGCCGCTTTGGCCGTGGCGCCCATCACACGCGTGACTCCATCTCCGTGTGTCGGCGGGCATCGCCCCATCAACCTCGCGTGATTCGGCGCACCCCACTGCTCGATTCGCTCCGCTGAGGCCGTGCCCATCAACCACAGGTGCGCCTGATACCAGCCGCAGCGTCTCGGCGGGCATCGCCCCATCAGCCTCGTGTGCTTCGTCGCACTTGAAGCCACTCTGTCTCGGTCGCGGGCGCGTCGCTCTCAGTGGGTACCGGCACCGGCCGTTCGGGCGCCTGCACACACCGCGTGAACCCGTTCGACGACGTGTGCTCGGGCTTCGCGGTAGGTGAGTGACTCGAGGGCGGCGCCCGGCACGCCGAAGCGCTGCCAGCGACCCTCGCGGGCGGCATCGGTCAAGTGGTTGCGCGGGTATTGAGGCAGCGCTTCGACGGCCCCCAGCAATGCGGCCGCGACGGTCGACCCTCCCTCGCGCAAGCACCAAGACACCACGTCCCAGCCGTGGCGCGAATGGCGGCCCTCGTCGGCGGCGAGTTCTTTGATCAGCTGCGCGGTGGCGGGGTCTTCGCACACGCCCACGAGCTTCGAGAGCAGGCGAGCCGAAAACCCCTCGAGCAGCGCCCCTTCGACGAGCGAGTCGACCGCCAGTTGTGCCAGCGCCCAGTCGCGCGCCGCCGGCAGCGAGCGGGTCTTTCGCGCCGGGCGAAATTCTGCAGGGCCCTGGTGGCGACCGTCGAGTGCGGTAGCCAACGAAAAGCACAGTTCGGCGTGCCGAATTTCGTCGAGCGCGTCGTGCTGGGCCGCGCTGAGCAATTCGGGCGGAGCCCCCAACGCCATCAAGTCGAGCGTCAGTTGGGCGAACGCGGCGACCGAAGCGTGCTCGGTTCGGCCATTTTCACGCCACTGCGCCGCGAGCCCCGCTCGGGTCTCACCGTCGAACGAACTCGGTGAAAGCCCAAGATGCGGCCACGCCGAGCCCTCACCGACTTCGGGCAAGAGCACCCGGCCCCCGCGACGCAATTGGCGCCCTCGGGTGAAGGCGGCGACCAGACCCAGCGACACCACGAACCCGAAGAGCGACGCCACCATGGCGACGAGCAGGTTGACCACCTGCCCTTTCGTCAACGCCTGACGGTTGAGCACGAGCGTGCCGAAAGCACGCAGACCGGCCCACCCCGCCAAGACCATGGTGGTGATGAACCCCACGAACGCGACCCAGGCACTCACGTTGCGGTCGACCGCCGACATGACCACCAGCGCGGCGAACGTCACGCCCGCGACGACGGCGGCCACGCCCAACAGGTAAAACGACGGTCGCGCCGGGCGCAGTACCGCTTGGCCCGTGGCGGCTTCGTCGAGTGCCGACGGGGCCCCAGCGGTCACGACGGGGGAGTCACCACCACTCGGCTCGTGCTCGGGCATGGCCGAATGCTACCGCCGATTGCCGCGGCGGCACCAACACGGTAGCTTCGGTCATTCGTCAACTCGACACCGCGCATCGGAGGCCTGATGGAATTCGTCTGCCCCAGCTCCACCGCCATGGTTCGTGCCGCCAACGTGAAAGCCACGCTCGACGCTTTCAACCTCGTGCCTGAGCTCGGCAAAGAAATCACCGAGCGGCACCAGCTGCACTTGCGCGACATGCGCGAGGACGCGTTTTTGCCCGTGCAGCACTGGCTCAACGCGCTCAAAGAAATTCAAGACCGCATGGGCACGTCGGTGGTGCGCAAGGTGGGGGCCGGCATCATCGCCAACGCCATGTTTCCTCCGCAGTTCACGACGGTCGAATCGGTGCTCGAGGCGCTCGACGCGATTTACTACCTCAACCACCAAGGTGACGTCGGCCACTACCGGGTCACGCGGCTGAGCGACACCGTGACCCAAGTGAAATGCGAGACCTGCTACCCACGACACTTCGAGCGGGGTCTCATTGAGGGCATTTCGCAGAAGAAAGAACTCGCGAATGGGGGCTTCTACGTCGTCAAATATGAAGACGGGCCGCCCAAGTCTGACGTCACCTGCACGCTGACGGTGACGCGACACAACGACCAGAAAAAGTGAACCGAGCGGCCGTTAAGGCCGGCGCCACTCGGGCATGGCGGCCTTGGGGGCCGACCAGCTCTTCGGGTTCGAGGCCTCCGGAGGGCCCACCGACAGAGGCAGCGTGGTCTCGCTCTTGGGCCTCGCCTTGAGCACCGCGGCGAGCGACGGGTTTTGAGCGAGCATCGACTGCAGCACTTGGCGGTCGGGCCACTTGGCATAGCTTTCTTGAAACGGCGAAGTGCGCACCGCGTTGACAATGGCGGCCTCGACGTCGGCTCGCGACGCGTCGGCGGGCACCACCACGGCGGCCTCGGGCATGGTGAGCAGCAGGCCAACGTCTTCGGGGGCGTCGCCTTGCAGTGCGGCTTCGAGGTCGGGGTTGTTGGCCGAGGCCACGGCGAGCAGCTGGTCGTCGCTCAGAGCGGCCAGCTCGGGGCATTCGCGGCGCAGCATTTCGAGCAACAGGCGGCGAAGTTCGTCGCGCGAGGTGTGCCTCGGGGCAATGAAGCCGTGCCGGTTGGTGCGCGGAGGCTGCTCGTAGAACCCGTAGTCGGAGTCAGCCACGGGTGGGTAGCGGCCGCCGGGGGCCATGCCGGGGCGGGAGGGCAGCGGCTGGCCGGCTCGGCTGCGCAGCGTCTCTCCGCTCGGCACTTGAACCTGCTGGGTGCCGTTGTACGACGCCATGATGCTGCGCACGTAGTTCTGCGTTTCGCGAAACGGGGGTATGCCCTTGTACTTCGACACGTTGCCCGGGCCCGCGTTGTAGGCCGCCAGCGCGAGTTCGACGTTGCCACCGAATTTTTGGAGCATGCCGGCGAGGTAGCGCGCCCCGCCGTCGATGCTCTGGGCGGGGTCCATCGGGTTGGTGACGCCGAGCTCACGGGCGGTGCCCGGCATCAACTGCATGAGGCCCATGGCTCCGGCACCGGAGCGCGCGTTGGGCTTGAAACCCGACTCTTGCTGAATGACGGCCTTCAACAGCCGTGCGGGCACTCCGTACTTTTCAGACGCCTGGCGAATGAGCGGGTCAAACGACTGGCTGCGAAAGCCACCCAAGTCGTCGGGTGCTTTGACGTTTGAAGCGGCATTCGTGCTGGTGGTTTCAGTGACTTGCCCAAGGGTGCTCGCCGTCATGGCGACACCATGCCCGAATGTGTGTCTGGGCGCATGTGCGGTGAATTCGGTGACGCTGACTGTCGTCATGCAAGTCACCGAAATGCGGTCTGCGAAGTCACGACCCGTTGTGTGTAAGGTGCGTGTTTATGCGAACTTCTCTCACCCTTCTTGGAGCACTGGCGGCCACCCTCCTGTCGTTGTCTGCGACGGCTGCGGCGCCTGGCGACGTGTTGAAAGCAGTCGAGCTGCGCACTGGAGATGATCAGCCCGCGGCCATACCCGACTTCGGCACCAAGGTGACCGCGCTGTTCTACACCGACGCCGACGTGCCCGACATGAACGACCCGCTCGCCGACGCACTCAAGGCGAAGAACTTCGACCAGAAGTACTACCGCGGCATGGGCGTGGCGAACCTGCAAGACTCGAAGGCGCCCAACTTCATCATTCGCTCGGTGGTGCGGGGCAAAGTCGAAAAGTACAAGTCGACGATTTTGACCGACCCGAACCTCGCCCTCGCCACCGCGTGGAACTTGGGCGACTGCAACAACACGTCGGTCGTCGTCATTTTCGGCGCCGACAAGAAGGTGAAGTTCATTCAAAAGGGGCCGGTTCGTGGAGCCGACGTCGACAACGCGGTGAAGTTGGTCGAGTCGATCATCGCCGAAATGAAAGCGGCGGCTGAAGGCACCGCGGCTCCGGCTCCCGCGCCGACCGAAGCGGCGCCTGCGGCTCCCGCGACGCCCTGACTCAGCGGCTTCGAACAGGGGGCTTCGTCGACAGGTGCACGACGCCGTCGTCGTCGACCCAGCGGTAAATGTCGGGCCCTTTTTCGCGAGGCTTGGCGGCCAATTCAGCTTGGCGCCGGGCCTCGCGTTCTTTTTCTTCACGTTCGCGTTCGGCGGTGGCGGCCGCCAGTTGCTGAGCGGCGAGGGCCTGAGCCGCGGCCACCTGCGCAGCGGCCGCTTCTTGCGTTGCGGCGGCGAGCTTCTGTTGCTGCAGCGCTTCTTGCCGGGCGGCGAGCCATTGCTGTTCGAGGAGGCGAGCTTGTTCTTGAATCACCTGGCGGCGAGCTTCGAGCGCCGCCTGAGCCGCCGCTTCGCGTTCTGCTTCACGGCGCGCTTCGCGTTCAGCGGCCTGGCGCTGGGTGAGGAGCAGCTGCTCGTTGTAGAGCTGCTGGGCGTAATACGACTGCGCCACGACCGCGGCGCCAGCGGGCGTCAACGTGACGCGAGGCGGCCCGTAGCCATCGATGCCATACCGGGGTACCGCGGGCGGCGGGCTGTCGTTGACCCAACCGCGCACGTACCCGGTCCACACTCCGTTGTTCTGAGCGAAGGCGGGCCCGGCCAAGCCGGCGGCCACGCACACGAGGCGCAAGAGCGAGCGAGACATGGCTTTGGAGCCTAACCGAGCTGTGGAGGCGCGCGAAAGTCGCCCCTCACTCGAGCAGCGCGGCGTCTTGGGCTTCGAGCTGCTCGGCGAAGCGCACCATGAGCGGCGTGACGCTGGAGACGACGACCCACCGACCGTCGGCGGTCGCCTTCATGGCCACCTCTGAATCAGACAGCCGCCGCACTTGGGGAAAAGGGGGGCTCTGTGGGGCGGTCGGGGCGACATCGACCTCGAGGGGCATGGGCACCGCGGGCACGGGGGCGACGGGGGCCAACGAACGAGCCTCTTCGCGGCTCACCGAGGTGATCATGGGCAGGGCCAGCTGCGGCACCGGGGTGGGCGTGTTGGCGAACACCGCCGTGGCCGTCGTCACCGCCGACGGCGAGCTGACGACGCCCGAGCCCGTGCTGGCGAACAGTGGCCGCTCGCGCACTTGGGCATGGCGAACTTCGAGGCGAATGATGTCAGAGACGATGTCGACGTCGTCGGGGCGCATCTCGAGCGCCAACTTCATGGCCGCCACCGCGCGGCCGTAGTGCCCGTCGGTCGCCAAAATGGTCGCCGCCATGCGGTAGGAGTCGATGGCGTCTTTGTCTTGCCCCAACTGGCGCAGCGTCTCTCCGTGCTTGAGCCACACCTGCGCGTCGCGCGGCGCCAAGGTGAGCGCCTGCCGGTACAGCACTTCGGCGCGGCGAAAACGACCTCGGGCGACTGCTGCACTGGCCTCAGCCTTCAACTCTCGAGCGTTCACAAGTGCTGTTTCATGTCGTTGTCTGTACGTGCATGCAACCCCCAGTGGTCACTTCTTGCTGGGTGAGAAAAAGGGGCATTTCACTCGCAACAGAACAGCTCGAGTCTCGGGAGGTTGCGCAGCCGGTCAGCGAGCGCAACCTCAACGCCCGCCGTTGAATTGCGAGTTAGAGCGGCTGCCGTGAGTGCCGCCGAGCTTTCTGGTTCTGCCCGCAGTGCCGCGCGCGTGGGCATGGTCTTCGGCTTCTTTGCCTACTTCTCGTGGGGCCTCTTTCCACTCTACTGGCGGCCGATTCACCACGTGCCGGCCTTGGAGATTCTGGCGCACCGAATCACCTGGTCGTTGGTGTTCGTGCTGGCGGTGTTGACGGTGCGGCGGCAGTGGGGGTGGCTTGGGCCCGCGCTGCGCAACCGCCGAGTGGTCGGCGTGTTCGCGCTCTCGGCGGCGGCGCTGTCGCTCAATTGGTTCATCTACATCTGGGCGGTGAACTCGGGGCATGTCGTCGAGACGAGCCTGGGGTACTTCATCAACCCGTTGGTGAACGTGTCGCTGGGCCGGTTGGTGCTCAAAGAACGGCTGCGGCCCATGCAGCAGTTCGCCATCGTGCTCGCGTTCGTCGGTGTGGCGTGGCTCACCTGGTCGTTGCACGCCCTGCCGTGGGTCTCCTTGGTGTTGGCAGGCTCGTTCGGCTTGTATGGGCTGTTGCGCAAAATGGCGCCGCTCGGCTCGCTCGAGGGGCTGACGCTCGAGACGCTGGCCATGGCGGGCCCGGCCGCGGGGTACTTGGTGTACTTGCAGCTCGTCGGCCAGGCGCACTTCATCGGTGACGCACCGTTGACGACGGTCTTGCTCTTCGGTGCGGGGGTCACCACGGCGGTGCCGTTGTTGCTTTTCGCGGGAGCCGCTCGTCGGCTCCCCCTCTCGGTGATGGGCGTGTTGCAGTACATTTCTCCCACCTTGCAATTCATCATTGGGGTCGCGGTCTTTCACGAGCCGTTCGATTCGATGAAGTTGATCGGCTTCGCCTTCATTTGGAGCGCGTTGATGACGTTCTCGGCCGAGGGCCTGTGGCGGCAGCGAGCCGCGGCGGTGGCGTCGCGATGACGGCGCTGGTGGCACTGGTGTTGTTGGCCGGGCCGAAGGTGTCTGACCGTGAAGTGACCGCCGTCATCGCCCAGACCGACCTGGTCGACGTGTCGGTGTCTTGGAGCGCGGTCGACTCCGAGCGCTGGGTGTCGTTCGGCGCGCCCGACCAGCGCTCGCTGTGCACCGACGGCTCGAACGGCGGCGGCTGTGTGAGGCTCGGGCCCCACGAGGCCGAAAAAGACGTGTTCAACGACTTGCTGCGCCGTCTCAAAGCACACGACGTCGCCCCGGTGCCCGAAGCCGCGCGCGCGG
>JBGAIY010000399.1:0-7141 GCA_044225205.1 Myxococcaceae bacterium
GGGGCCGAGCGCTCTCGGGCGCACGGAGATGGGCGTGCGACCGTCACCGACGCACTTTCGTTTTCAAGCACGGCGCAGCTCCGCGCGACCGAAGCGGGGCCGAGCGCTCTCGGGCGCACGGAGATGGGCGTGCGACCGTCACCGACGCACTTTCGCTTTCAAGCACGGCGCAGCTCCGCGCGACCGAAGCGGGGTATAGGCTCCAGGCCATGAGACTTGGGTTGCTCGCGCTCACGGTGGCGGCCGCTGGCTGTCTCGGCAAGGTCGACAATTACCAAAGTTCGGCCGACGGAGGCGACGCTGGCGACGTTGACGCCGGGAGCGACACCGACGCGGGAGCAGGCGACGCCGGCGGCGGCCCGACTGACGCCGGAGCGCTCGACGCCGGCCCCTCGGCCGACGCGGGCGCTTTTGACGGCGGGTACGTTCGCGGCGCCGGCTGCGGCCCCATCGACGCCGGAGTGGTCGTCGACGACGGCGGCACTCCGGCGTGGCTTTCGGGCGCGCCGCTCGGCGGCTTCGTGAAGATCGAAGGGTCGCAAGGCGTCGGCGTCGTCGTCAATGCCTGGGGCGGCTTCACCCTCAAAGAAGACACGTCCGAGTTGTTCTTTCTGGCCACCGGCGGCCACGGCGACAGCTCCGACAACCGCGTCGTTTCGATTTCGTTGCTCGCCGACGCACCGCGCTGGGTGCTGCGGTGCACGCCGTCGACACACCCCATCGCCAATGGCGGGTACTACGACGACGGCACGCCCGGGTTGAACCCGAAACCCGGCTCGACCCACACGTACGACTACACGGCTTGGGTGCCCGAAGCGGCGGCAGGCCGCGGTCGGCTCATGCGCTTCGGCATGTTCGGCACCTGGCCCCAAGGTTTTGGGGCACAGAACGTCGACGGGTTCGACCCCGTCGCCAATGAATGGGACCTGCCGGGCACCTGGCCTGACACCCCGGGCGTCTATGGCACCGCGCGCGACCACGAAACCGGTGAGGTGTACGTCGCCGGCGGCGCAAAAAAAATCACCCCCGACGGCCGGCTGGTCGCCGCGACCGGCACGTCGACCGTGCGCTTTCCCAACGCGTGGGACAGCAAGCGTCACGCGCTCTTCGGGCTCATGTTCGGAGATGGTCAGGGCTACAACCTCGAGCTGGGCGTCACCGCGCGGCTCAACGACCTGCACACCCACGCGACCGTCAACATCACCTTCAACCCGAGCGCCGGGCTGACCCAGTTCATTCACGACCAACCCGCCTACGTCGGTATGGACTACGACCCCCTCAACGACCGCTACCTCTTCTATGCGGCCGCCGACTATTCAACGTGGCCCAACGTACCGGCCCCCGACCGGGTCTTCGTCATCACTCCGAACGCCACCACCACATGGGACCTGGCCGTGCTCACCCTGGCCCCGAGCTCGGTGGTACCCGACCTGCCCCCAAGCAGCGGCGCCGGCATCAACGGCCGTTTCAAATATGTGCCGCGCCTGAAAGGCTTCGTGCTGCTGCCGAGCCAGACCTCGCCGCTCTACTTTCTCAAGACGGCGAACTGAAGCACCAATGAAAAAGGCCACTTAGACTCTTGAGTCGGCCGCAACCTTCTCGTCGGCCCGGTCGACAATCAGTCGATGACTGACGCACGCCTCACCGTGAGTTCTCGGCCCAGCCCGTCTCTGTGGGACCGGCTGGTCGGCCCCATGAAGGTAACCGCGGGCGTCAACCTGAGCGCGGGCATCAAAGGTTTCGGTGGTTGGTATGGCGTGCTCGCGGTCACCGCGTCGGCGGCCGACGAGAAGGGGCACCGACGGTATTCGGGCTACGAAGCCACCGGCGGGTCGATACCGGTGGCGTACGTCGGGGTCGCCCACACCGAAGCGGGTACGACGCCGACCGGCGGCGTCTCGCTCCCGTTCGTCAGCATTGGCAATGACCCGGTGACGGGCAAGACGGTGTACGTGTCGGTGTTCGGAGTGGGCAACGTGCTCATCGGCAGCAACGGCGCCATCGGCGGAGCCGCGCTCTTTCGGTTGCCATTCATGCCAGCGGTTTCGGCGGGCCCAGGTTTCAACCTCGTCGACCCTCGCTTGGCCGAGTACACCAAGCCCGTCATCGACGCGATCGAAGCCAAGACCCACCGCGCCGCCGAGTGGTTTGAAGCCGAAGTCACGCCGACCATCAAAGAAGTGGGTCGCGCCATCGCCCGCACGCCGCCCAAGTATTTTCCGTACTGAGTGACGGCGTAGCGCCCCAGGCACAAACGGTGCATGGTCTGCGCGCATGGTCACCACGTTGTTGGCAGTGCTCGTTGCAACGGCCCCGGTTGACGTGCCGGCGCCACCCGCACCGTCACCGGTGCTTGCGCCACTGGCTCCCCGGGTGACATTCGTGGTGGGCCTGGTGCTGGGCGCGGCGGGGCTGGTGGTGTCGTCGGTCGGCACGTGGCAAGCGGGCACGCGGCGAACCGACGGTTGGTCTGACGCCGCGGTGCTGCAAGCGCGTGCCAACGAAGTGGGCGGCGCCATGCTGGCGGCGACGGGGGTCGTGCTGATCTGCCTGGCCACCATTGCGTGGAACTTCGAAGACCTGCACGCGAACTCCAATGGGCTCCCCCTCGTGGCGGGCCTGCGGTGGTGAAGGGCCTGCTGCTGGCGGCACTGTTCGCGGTGGCTCCCACCGGCGACGAGCCCCACCCCGAGGCGCCACCACCACCCGCACCGAGGCGCAGCTTCTTGTTGCCCGCGTTCGAAGTCGGGCTCGTGAACTTCAGCATCGCGGGCTTCAACAACCTGGTCACGCGTGAGAGCTGGGCGCTGACGTCGGTCGACCTCATCGCCTCGCACTTCGTGCCCAAGTCGTGGACATTCGATTCTGACTACTTCATCACCAACCAGTTCTTGCACCCGTACCAGGGCGCGCTGTCGATGACCGCGGCGCGCTCGGCGGGCCTGTCTTTCTATTGGGCGGCGCTCTACCCCGTGCTGGCGAGCCTCGCGTGGGAACTGGCCTTCGAAGCCGAGCCTCCGTCGGTGAACGACCAATTCACCACCAGCCTGGGCGGCGTTTTCTTGGGCGAAGTCTTGCATCGGGCGGCGCTGTTGACGTTGGTACTGGGCGACGGGCCGCCGCGGCTGTTGCGCCGGTTGCTCGCCGCGCTCATCGACCCCATGGGGGCGCTCAACGGGGCGCTGTTCGAGGGGCGCTTCGACGCGAATGACTTGGGCCCGACGCCGCGGTTCGCCACCGAGCTGCGCGCCGGCGTCAACGGCGGCCTGCGGCGAACGGCGACCGGCTACGTCGGCTTGACGTTGGTGTACGGGGTGCCCGGCGAGACCGACGTCGGCCCCGTGGTGCCTTTCTCCCATTTCGTCTTGAGCGCCGACTTGACGCTCGGGCCGCCCATTGAAACCGCGGGCAACTTGTTCGTGCGTGGCGTGTTGGTGGGCCGCCAGTACCAAGCGGGCAACGTGCACGGGGTGTGGGGCGCCTTCGGCATGTACGACTACGCGGCCCCTCGGCCGGCACGAGCGTCGTCGACGGGAGTCGGCTTCGGCACCACCTTTCGATGGGCGCTGTCGACCAACGCGATGCTGGTGGGTACCGCCATCGGCGGCGCCATGCCCTTCGCGGCCGTCGGCGCGGCCGACCCAGCCGAGAACAACGGGCGAAATTACCACATTGGCCCCGGCACCCAGGGCATCGTTGAATTCGCGCTCGTGCACGCGACGAGCGCCCTGCGCTTCGGAGCCCGCCACTGGCTGTGCACGGGGCTGTACGTCGCTCCGGTCGGGGTCGACGCGGTGGGCATTTACTCGCTGCGGTTCGACTTCATGCTCTGGCAACACCTCGCGCTCGGCATCGAAGCGGTGCTCTCGACCCGCGACGCTCGCTTCGTTCAGCAGCTGTACAACGCCCAGGAGCGCACGCTCAGTGGCCGGCTCACCCTGAGCTGGTGGCTCGGGGGAGACTTTCGACCCCGTGGCTGACGCTCGCCGCTGCTTACGGAGCCGAAGGCGAAGCGGCCGGCGACGCCGCCGCGGGCACGGTGAAGTCGGCAAACACGGGTATGTGGTCGCTCACCGTCGTCTCGACGCGCCCCGACTCGACCACGTGTTGGTCGAGCGACGGGGTCGCGAAGATGTAGTCGATGCGGCGGTTGCTGCCGAGAAACGTGCGCCCTTCGTTGAAGCGGCGAATCTCGTCGACCAGCCCCAGCGAAATCAGCGTCTGCGGCCCTTCGTCGGTGGGCGTGGCGTTCAAGTCGCCCATCAACACGAGCGGGCCTCGCAACGCCCCGAGCTGGGCCACCAGGCTGTGTACGTCACCAGCGGCGCTCCACCCCATGTTGTCGGCGTGCACGGTGATGACGCGTATTTCTTGGCCATTCGCGCAGACCGACGCGTCAATGGCCACGCGGTGCTCGTAGGTGTTGGCGGCCGACAGGTCGATTCGCTCGACCCGAGTGAGCGGCAGACGAGACAACAGCGCGATGCCGTAGTCGCCTCCGCCGCGGCGAATGGCGCCCACGAAGACGTGGCGCATGCCGAGCCGCTCGGCGAGCACCGCGGCCTGGTCGGCCCGCTGGGTTCGGTCGACGCCGACGTCGACTTCTTGCAACCCGATGAGGTCGGCGTGCATGCTTTCGAGCTGGGTGCCGACGTCGTCGAGCGACGATTCGAGACCCGACTTGATGTTGAAGCTGACCACCCGAAGCTGGCTCGTTGCCCCGTCAGCAGGGCCGCACGCCTCGGGTTCATTGCCGACAAAAGCCGAACTGGCCGGAGCACACGCGGTCGCTCCCAAGACGAGAATCAGAACTGAGACGAAGCGAACCATGAGCACCCCACGCTGCCACAGTAAGCAAGTCTTCAGAGGTGTCTACCTCGCCACCTCCCTGTTGGCGGGGGGCGCCCTCTTCGCCCCTCAGGCGAGAGCCGAGTCGACCGAGCCCCACGCGACCCCGCGAAGTCACGGCTTCTTTCTGAGCGACGAAGACCGCTACCAGCCGAGAACGAATTTTTTGCGTGCCTTTGGCGAGGTGTTTCTCCGAGCCGGTACCGACTTCGTCGCCATACCGAGCAGCATGGTCGCGACCTGGTCGAAAGACGACTACGCCAAGCTCTTCGTCGTCACCGGGGTGGTCGCGGGCCTGATGTCGGAGACGCCGTCTCCCGACGCCCAGCTGCAGAACTGGTTGCACCGCCACTGGGGCCGAGCGGGCGAACGTTTCACGTTGTGGACCAAGCTGGGCGACGCCCTGATTTGGGTTTCAATTTGGTCGCCGCTGCTCCTCACCCTGACCGTCGGTTGGCTTTCGAACCAGCCCGCCATGGTCGAAGTGGTGTCGCTCGCGGTCGAGGCGTTTTTGGTCGCGCAGGTCTTTCAGTGGGTACCGAAGCTGTTGCTCGGTCGCGAAGGGCCCATGAATGGCGACGGCCAGGGCAAAATTTGGGGGCCCTCGCATTCAATCGAACTCTTTCCCGCGGGTACGCCGTCGGGCCACGCGGCCACGCTCTACGCGATGATGGGCGTGGTGGCGGCCTACGTCGACCGCACCTGGGTCACGGTGGCGCTGCAGGCGTTCGGCGCCGTCATTTGCGGCACGCTCTTCGTCGACGACTACCACTTCGTGAGCGACCTGATTTGGGGCGCCGCCATGGGGTGGGAAGTGGGCGGCTGGGTCGTCAACCACCGTTCGCAGCGGGCGGCAGCGCTCAGCGTCGGTCGCGGGCGGTTTCAGGTACTGCCGCTGGTTTCGCCGCGTTCTGGCACGTTCGCCTTGAGCGCCGCGGTGACCTTCGACTGAGCGACGTCGCGGGCCCGATCGGTTGTCACGCCCCACCGAGCGGCCCACAGTCGTGCAATTGATTCACCTGGGCTGGCGGGCGCGCCCACTGTGGGCACCGGCTGGCGCGGTGCCCCCGGCCGCCTCGAGCTGCACGCGCTGGAGCGCGGGGAGTTCGTCGCCTCGCGAGCCGCGTGGTACTTTTTCGGCCATGTCTGTGCGCCGCGTCGCTTTCGTTGTCGCGTTGGTCATTTCGTTCTCTGGCTGCCTCGGGAGCGCCACCTGCCCCACTGGCAATTGTTCGCCCGGCGACGCCGCGGTGACCGACGCCGCGGTGGCCGACGTCGATGCTTCGGTAACCGACAGCGGAGCCGCCGTACCCGATTCGGGCGCCGCGGCGGTCGACTCGGGGGTCATTGACGCCGGCGCGGCCGATTCGGGCAGGCCAGTCGTCGACGCGGGTTCTCCGTTCATCGACGCCGGCATCACCGGGTACGACGGGGGTGGGCCGGCGTGGCGGCGCGGCCTCACGTACCTGAAGTGGGCCGAAATCCCCGGCACCCGCGGCGGGGGGGGCGCGGCCTGCGACGGGTGGGGCGCCCTCGCCGAAACCAACGCGACCGGTGAACTCTACATTGCGGCCTCCGGAGGCCACAGCGACAGCGCCGACAACCGGGTGGTGAGCATTGCGCTGGCCGACGACGCCCCGGCCTGGGTGCTGCGCCATGCCTCGAGCACCGATACGCCAGCCAACGTGCTCTACTACCCCGACGGGTTGCCCACGTCGCGCCACCTGTACCAACACTTGCACTACCTCCCGGCGCAGAACGTGGTGCTGCTCGGCGGTTGCCGCTACGGCTACGGAGGCGGCACCCCCACCGGCCCCGGCATGGACGCGTTCGACCTCGCGACCAACCAGTGGCTGCCCAAGCTCACCTTCGCCGACATCACGCCCTTCAATGCCTACGTGGTCGAAGTCGACGGAGACGGCTCGGCGTGGACGGCGTCGGGCAACCGCTTCGTACCCGCGACGAACACGTGGTCGACTCCGGGGAGTGGCCCCGGCCTCGGCCGGGCGCCCCAAGCGACCGCCCCTTCACGCCACCTCATTTTCGGCCTCCAATTCGGCGACGGCCAAGGGTACGACCTGAACCTGGGCGTGGTGGCCCGAAAACTCGACACCACCACCGGCAACAGCGTGGCGATTACCTTGGAGCCGAGCGCCGCGCTCGACGAATTCATCGCCGCTCACCCCACCTACGCCGGCATGGACTACGACGCCCGCCACGACCGCTTCTTGTTTTACGCCGCCGAAGAGACGGGCAAGGTGTACGTCATCACGCCGAACGCCACGACGACCTG
>JBGAIY010000400.1:0-7138 GCA_044225205.1 Myxococcaceae bacterium
CCGGGGCGCTGTGGGTGAACTACCTCAGCGTCTGGGTCATGGGCGTCGAGCTGTTGGCGCTGGGGCCGTCAGACGTGTTGCTCCAAACGGCGGCCGGTTCGCAGCTTGGCCGAGCAATGATGGAGCTCGCCAGGCTGCGCGGGTTTTCGCTCATCAATGTGGTGCGGCGGCGCGAGCAGGTCGACGAGCTCAAACGTCTGGGTCAACAGCACGTGTTCGCGACGGCCGACGGTTCGCTCGCGGACCGCGTGCGCGCGGTGGTGGGCAAGCCCGGGCTTCGCTTTGCGATCGACGCGGTCGGCGGCAGCACGGGAGAAGCCGTCATCGACGCACTCGGGCCGGGCGGTACCCTGCTTGTCTTCGGCGCTCTCGACGGCACGCCCATACCGGTCAATTCGGGCACGCTGCTCTTTCGTGAATTGACCGTGAAGGGTTTTTGGCTCACCCGGTGGTTGCAGTCGGTGAAACCCGAGGTGGTGCGGGCCGCCGTGGGCGCCTTCATGCACCACGCCGCGCGCGGCGACTTCAGGCCCGCCATCGACCAGACCTACCCGCTGTCGGCCGTACGTGACGCAGTCATTCGTGCCGAAACACCGGGGTGGTCGGGCTCAGTCGTGCTCGTGCCAGACCACCGCGAGCTGGCATCGGGCTGAGAAGTCGTTCGGCCACCAATCTGCGCAATCGCCAATGACGATGCGACTTGGCCGCTAACAAATGCGTCTGTGACGAACCAGCACTGCATTGGCAACGTGCGAGCTGCTCTCCCACCGGTGAAGCCATGAATTTCATTCGACTTTGTCTCTGTGTGGTGGCCGCGGTGGTCATCGCTGGTTGTTCAGGTCAGCTCTTGGGCGATGAGGCCGATGCGGCTGTGGCTGGTGACGGCGGTGCGAGCCCCACCGACAGTGGTACCGGCACGCCTTCTGACGCGGGCACGACTTCTGACGGGGGCGCGACTTCTGACGCGGGCGCGACCTCTCAGAACGACGCCGGGGCCCCGCCGTTCGATGGCGGCATCGTCGCATTGCCTGACGCCGGCCCTCGGTTGCGCAGCTGGGCGACGGCGCTGCCCACCGACCAATGGGTGGCGTTGCCGGGCACGGCCTTCATGCCGTGGGCGCGCTCTGACGCCGGCATACCCAAGGGTGACTACCGCGGCACGAACCCATTGGGGTCAATGGTCAACGCGTTCTCTGACCCGGCACACGATGGGCGAGACGGGGTGTACTTTTACGGGGGCGGCCACGGAGACGGCACCTGCAACGCGGTCGCGCGCTTCAACCTCGGCACCCTCACGTACGAACTCGTGGGTCAGCCGACGCCTCCGTCGGTGTACTTGCCCAAGTACCTCGTCGATCTCAACGTGACGTACCCGAGCGGGTTGCCCTTTGGCAGCTGGTTCTTGACCCAAAACGAGCTGACCGATTCGAGCGACTGGCCGTACGCGGCGCCCGCGTTGGCTCGGGTGAGCACGCACATGTACGGTGCCGCCGCGATGCGCGGAGCGACCGTGCACTACTTCTACCTGACCTACGGTGAGTTCAATTCGACGAATGGCACGTGGTCAGGTCGAGGCGTCGACCTGGGCGCGCAGCTGATCGACTTTCGGCCGCAGTACGGCACCGTGCCTCTGCAGCAGGGCACCGTGGCGACGTACGACGAGGTCACCGACCGGTTCTTCGTGACGCTCAACCCCGGAGATTCTGGCGGAGGCTGGCGAACTGGGTTCGTCGAATACAACCCGAACACCCGTCGCATTGACCATGTGTACGAAGTGGGCTCGGCGATGAACGGGCCCATGCCCAACAGCGCGAACGTGGTGAAGGTGGGCCGGCAGTTGTTCGTCTTCGGCAAGAAGGGGAACTGGGGCGAGCCGACGGTGATGCACCAGGGGTTCATCTTCAACCTCGACACGCATGACTACCAGCGCTTCGAGCTCGAGCCGGGCACAGAGGCCGAGAGCACGTTTCCGTTTTCGTCGACTCAAGAAACCATTCCCTCGTTTTATGACGGCGTCGCGATTCGGCGGTGGAACTTCGCGTTGGCCACTCGAAACAAGATTCTGTCGGTGTCACCGGTACCGCTTCGTGGCACCGGTTCGGAGACCGACCCGCTGATTTTCTCGCAGACGGTTCGCACCGTGGGCGGCACCATTGGCACCGGCGACGAGTACGACGTGCTCTTCGTGTACAAGCGGCTGGTGTACGACGCACCGTCGCGGTGCGCGGTGGTGATACCGAACGCCGAAAGCGACTGGTACGCGCTCTGCTTGAGCCCCTGACGCCCCGTCAGGCAATGGTAATCGCCTTCCACAGCACGAGGGCGCCGTCGCTCTGGAGTTCGTACGACATCACCACGCTGCTGAGCGTGAGCCCCGACTCTTGAATGACTTTGTCATTGGTGTTGGCGGTGTCTTTCTGGCCGCGGCTCGCGTACGAGCCGTGACCCCCGTACACCTGGGCGTTGACGGCGTCGTCAACGAACAGCTGCGAGGTCACGTACGCCTGGGCGCCGACGGTCACTTTGAAGTGAATGTGGGTCGTTCGCGACGCGTACCAGCCTGGGTAAATGCCGTCGAACGTGACGCGGCCATCGCTGCCGGCGGTGCGGTAGCCGCGCAGCCAATTCGACGACAACGCCGCCGCCGCGTTGCCGGTACAGAACGCGACGTTGAGGTCGCTGTACGCGCCCTGGTACGAGCCGCTCTCGGCCGTCTTCGCGGCCGAATACGTACCCGCCGGAGACGCGTACCAGACTTCGACTACGGCATTCGGCACCGGGTTGCACGACGTGTCGACGACGAGCAATTCGAGGCGTGTCGGCAGGCCCACCAACCCGTCAGACAGGTCTTGCCGGTCGTAGGTGTTCGAATGACACGGCCCCGCGGTGGCGCTCTTGTATGCCACGCAGCTGGCGCCTCCGAGGCCCGACGCGAACGGGTTGGCGTACGTCTTGTCAGCCAAGAACGCGCCGGAGCCGACGGCGAAGGTGCCGGTGACACCGCCGTCGCTTGCGCCAAAGGTACCTCCGTCAGTTCTGTTCGGGTCGTCGACGCCGCCGCAGGCGAGCAGCGCGAGCGCCCCGAGCCCGCCAACGGCTTTGAGGGCCTGTCGGCGGGTGGGCAAGGCGGGGGCGGGCAACAGCGGGTTCGAGCGGTTCAAGAAGGGCTCCGTGGCGAATTTTCGGGTCACGCCGGAGTTGGCCGCGCCGCCGAAAGACCTTCACGGCCCCCCGAACGTTTTGACCGGGCTTCACGAAGCGGCGAGCGCGTCGGCCACGGTGATGAGCGTCAACATGTCGTCGGCGCCTTGGGGCAGCTCAGGCACGGCCATGGCGGTCGCCTGCTGGCCCGCCCGCTGTTGCAGCTCGGTCAAAAGCGACAAGTCGCGCCGCGCCGCTTCGAGCTCGGTGGTGGCGAGGTGCTGCAGCTTGGCGATGCCCGGTTGGCCTTCGGGCGGCACGCCGTCGAGCGTGTTCTCGTCGGGCCATTGTTTGCTCGTGTTGCGGGCCCGGCTGCGGTTGAGCACGAAGCCGCGAAAGGGCAACCCGAGTTCGCGCGTCTTGTCTTGAAAGAAGTGCGCCTCGGCCAAGGTCGACGGCGCGGGCGACGTCACCAACAAGAACGCCACGTCGGGCCCGCTCAGAAAATTGCGCATGGTGTTCACGTCGACGTTGAGCGCCGAAAAAATGCCCGAAAACGTCATCATGAACGCGACGAGTTCTTGGGCGAACTCTTCGCCGAACACGGCGCTCAAGATTTTTTCGATGACCTTCGACGCGGCGCGCGCCACCAAGCTGTCGCGCTTCGGCAAGAACGCTTGCAGCGCCCGGCCTTCGACCAGGCCGGCCAACCGTTTCGGCGCGTCGAGAAAGTCGAGTGCGTGTCGCGAGGGCGGCGTGTCGAGCACGACCAGGTCGTACCGGCCTTCGATGACCAGGCGGTGGAGTGCCTCCATCGCGGTGTACTCGTGCATGCCGGCGACCATGGCCGAGACCTGTTGGTAAATGCGGTTGCCCAACACGCGCTGCGCGTCTTCGGGCGTCTTGGTGAGTCGTCGCACCGACTCGTCGGCCACGAGTTTGGGGTCGAGCATCCACGCGTCGAGGGAGGCGGGGGCGGTGATGCCGGCGGCGGCCTGTCGTTCGGCGGGCACCGACACCGGGGTGGGCGGGTTGCGGGAGACGCCGAGCGTTTCGTCGAGGCGCCTCGAGGGGTCGATGGTCAGCACCAGCACCTTGCGACCCAACCGGGCGGCGGCCAGCGACAGGGCGGCGGCGGTCGTGGTTTTGCCCACGCCTCCGGCCCCACAACAGACAATGACCTTGCGGGTGCGTATCAATTCGCCAATGCGTACGTGCGCCGTGGCGGGAGTCGGTTCGGTGCTCATGCCACCCGGCCTCGTGAAGCCGACTCGACCGGTGTGGCGGCGGTGACGGTGTCGCCGCGTTGCAGCGCGTCGGCCATGGAGGTGATCAAATTGGAGTGCGGCAATTCGGGTATCAACACGATTGGCAACGGGGTGCCCGCGCGCAGTCGCGCGATTTCACGGCGCGCCAACACCGGCCGGTGAAAACCTTCAGACCCGAGCGGGTTGACCCGCTCCATGACTTCTTCGAGGGCCGTGCGTTCGGCCTGGGTAAAGGGGTCGACGGGCACGCGGTTCATGAACACGCCGCCCGTGGGCATGGCGGTGCGCTTGAGCCCGTCGAGCAACTCGAGGCATTCACTGACCGGCAGCGTTTCGGCAATGGCCACCACGTAGGCGGCGGCGAGCTTCGGGTCGTTCAGGTAGGCCCGGCCCTCGTGCAGCGCCGCGGCGATGGGGCCGCGTGGCACGAGGCGCAACAGCAACTCGGGCAAGCCGGTGAGCGACAGCGTGTGGCCCGTCGCCGGCATGTCGATGAGTATCAGCTGGTGGGTGGGCTGCTGGTCGAACTCGCGGCGGTCGCGCAAGTAGGTGAGCAGTTGAAAGAACACGCCCATTTCTTTGAACGACGGCCCCGCCGAGAGCAACCGGCGCAGGGCGTCGGAGCTGAGCGCGGCGCGGGCGAGCGTGCCCGACCGCAAGACCGATTTCAAAAACAGCTCTTGGCCCGACCGGGCCAACAACAACGCGGCGTGAATGCCCGGCGCGACGAGGGCGGGCGAGGGCGGCAACCGTTCGCGGCCAAAGTGGCGGGCCAGGGGCGAATAGTCGTTCGGGTCGTCACCGATTTCGCACACCAACACCCTGAGGCCGCGACGTTGGGCCACGGTGGCGAGGGCGGCCGTCATCGACGAGCGGCCTACGCCTCCTTTGCCGGTGATCAACACCACCCGCTTTTTGAGCAAGTCTTCCAGCTTGCAGCTCCCGGCCTGTGCCTGCGGGTAAAAAAACTACGCCCAACTGCGCTAACACCATAGCCCGAAGTTCAGTTGAGCTGATCTGCGTTTCGCTGCCGAGACCGAATGAAATGCGCAGGTTCGGTCGCGAAAACATCTCAGTTCAACTGAACTTGGCTGTAGCACCCGGTCGGTGCTTGCGCCGACGACGAAGAATGGGTCAAAGGCGGCCTGTGGGTTCTCCGTTCGAAACCGCGTTTGTGCGTGAAAGTGCGTTCGGTACGCTGGCGGCGGTGCATTTGCCCGAGGGGCTCGCCCCCGTGCCTGACACCGTTCTGTCGCGATTGTCGGCCGAGGAGCGGGCCCAGGCCCTGACGCTCGGTGGCCGCCGGCAGATCGAGTTTGTCGGGGGCCGGCTCGCGTGGCAGCGCTCGGGCGGCCAAGGGCCCCTGCTCAGCAGCCCGCGGGGTCAACCCCTGGTGCGAGCGCCTCTGTCGGTTTCGATTACCCACAAGAATGACCTGGCCATTGCGTTGGTGAACGACGCGGCGCTCGGCAC
This sequence comes from Myxococcaceae bacterium, assembly GCA_044225205.1. Taxonomy (GTDB): domain Bacteria; phylum Myxococcota; class Myxococcia; order Myxococcales; family Myxococcaceae; genus JAEUJT01. The sequence continues at coordinate 5,883 of JBGAIY010000400.1, forward strand.
CCTCGGCGTCGACCTCGAGGGTGGCGGCCGGGAGCCCCTCGGCATTGCCTCGCGGGTGCTGCGGCCCGAAGAGCTCGCCCACCATGCCGCTTTGCCCGACTCGGCGAAGTGGCCGCACTTGGTGCGGTGTTTCGCGGTGAAAGAGGCGACGTACAAGGCCATTCACCCGCACGTCGAGCGGTACGTGTCGTTTCACGAGGCGCGGGTGTCGCTCGAGCCGCTCTCGGTCGAAATGGTTTGGGCCCCCCCGAACCCGACGCTGGCGCTCGAGGTCGTTCTCGAAGACGTGGGCCCCCGGGTGCTGGCCATGGTTCGGGCCAGACCGAGTCGGTGAGCCGGTGGCCGAAGGTTCAGCTCGCTCCAGTGCCCGTCTTCTCGCACCACTCGCGCAAACGGCGAAACCCTTCGTCGACCGAGACCGCGGGGGCGTACCCCAGGTCGCGCTTCGCTGCCGAAATGTCGAACCACTGCGCCGTCGACAACTCGCTCGCGGCGAAACGCGTCAAGAGCGGCTCCCGGTCGATGCCGAACAGGCCGTAGGTCGCTTCGAACACCGCGCCCACGGCATACGCCAGCTTCGCGTTGACGGGCCGGCCGACCTTCGGGGCTCCCGCGGCTTCGAGCATGCGGTTCGCGAGGGTCCACACGCCGAGGGGCTCGTCGTCACTGACGAAATAGACCCGGCCGCTGAGCGTGCGGTCGGCGAGCAACTTCGACGCCGCGAGCAGGTGCGCGTCGACGCAGTTGTCGACGTAGACCGAGTCGGTTTTGGGGTCGGCTCGGCCGATTTGCCGCAACCTCCCGGCTTTGGCGCGCGCGAGCAGCCGCGGCAACAGGTGGCGGTCACCCGGGCCCCAAATGAAGTGTGGCCGGAGCGACAGGTTGGGTACCTTCGCCGCGCGCACGCGCTGTTCGGCGAGGGCCTTGGTTCTCGGGTAGTCGGCGAGAAAGTGGGTCGCGTACGGCAGCGACTCGTCGCCCCCTTCGATGTCGGCGTGGTCGTGCACGACGCTCGGGGTGCTGGTGTAGACGAGGGCTTTGACCTGGTTCGCGCCGCACGCGGCGATGACGTTGTCGGTGCCGGTGATGTTGACGGCTTCGTATTCGCGCGGGTCGCCCCAGCCTCCGGCCTTGGCGGCGGTGTGAAACACGACGTCGACGCCACGGCAGGCGTCGCTCGTTGCCAAAGCGTCGCGAATGTCGCCGCGAACGGTCTCGACATTGGCGCCCAGCGCCCGCAAGTCAGGGTAGTCGCC
>JBGAIY010000401.1:0-7117 GCA_044225205.1 Myxococcaceae bacterium
ACTCGACGACCTCTTGCGCCAGCAGCACTCCGGCCCACGAGCCGCCGGCTTCGCGCGAATCAAGGCCGCGGCGCTCGCCGAAACCAAGTCGGCGCCCCGGGCGTCTTGGCGCCGTGACGTGCGCAACTTGGTGTTGGCCTCGTGGGGCATGGCCTTTGCCTTGACCGCCATTCTGCTCGCCACCGGCAACAGCTCGTGGGGTCTCATTTCGAGCCGGTTGCCCACGGTCGCCTTGTTGCTCGCCGTCGGGGGCGTGGGGTCGTGGGTCGCCATTGCGCCCGGGTCGTGGCGCGTTCGCGTGGTGGGGGTGTTGCTGGCCATGGGCGGCATGAGCGCCATCGTCGTGTTGCGCGGCAACGGGCAGCCCGCCAGCCAGCCCGAATGGGTGTGTACGGTGAGCCACCTCGCGTTGGGCTTGGGCCCCATGGCGGTGGCTCTGACCGCGCTCCGCCGAACAGCCCCCAACGCGCTCCGCGCCGTCGTCGCCGGCTTGGCCGTGGGCACCGTCGGGGCCATGGTCGGTGAAGTGGGCTGCGACCAAGGCTGGCGACACGTGCTGTGGTTTCACCTCACCCCGTGGTTGGCCCTCGGCTGTGCGTCGTGGCTCATCGCCCGGCGCCTTAAACGGTGGTCGTACGCGCCCTGAGCGCCACGTCACCAGAGCCGCTCAAAGGTGAATCGCTTGCGTTTTCAGCCGTGCCCCGTACGTTGCCGTCGGTGAGTGACTTTGTCTTTCGCACCGAAAGCGACGAGCCCGCCCCCACCCAGCTGTTCGACGTCGACGACTCCCTGCGGGCCGACGACGCGCTGAAACGGGTCAGGCGCGGCGAATACCTTCGCTACGTCGGCACCTTTCAAAATGCGAAGCAGTTGCTGTCGGCCATGGGCCGCCGCCTGGCGCCCCCGCCGCCCGCCAAGTCGCCGCTCGAGGCTTTTCGCGCCGAACGCCGCGCCCGCCACGTCGAGCACCAAACCCTGTCGCGCTTGGTGGTGAGCCTCGACGGCGAGTACCGCTTGCACATGCTCAAAGCCCCCGACGTCAGCGTCAGCTGCCGGCAAGTGTGGGGCAAACCCGAAGCCGCCATGACCGTGGTCTCGCTCAAGGCGCTCCTCGGCCTGCAAGGGGCCACCGAATGGCGAAGAAAAGGCCTGGTCGTGCCGGGCCTCACGGGCCGCCTCACGCCCCACTACGGCGTCTACGTACCCACCCGAACCGACTACATCGAGCTGCTGCGGCGACTGCCTGACGTCGAAGGCCGCACCGTGTTCGACGTGGGCACCGGCACGGGCGTGCTCTCGTTCATGCTGTTACAGCGGGGAGCGCGTTCGGCAGTCGGCACCGACATCGACTCCCGGGCCGTCGTGTGCGCCCAAGACAACGCCCGCCACCTGAGCCTCGCCGACCGCTTCACCGCGCTCGAGGGCCCCCTCTTTCCCCCGGGGCGCGCCGACCTCGTCGTGTGCAACCCGCCCTGGGTGCCCGAGCCCCCCAAGACCCGAATCGACCGGGCGATTTTCGACGACGGCAGCCGCATGCTCGAGGCCTTCGCGCGCGAATTGACCGAACACCTCACCCCCGGAGGGCGAGGCGTGCTGCTCTTGTCGAACCTCGCCGAGCTGCTCGGCTTGCGCCCGCCCGGGTGGCTCGACCGCCTCTGGGCCGAAGCCGGGCTGCGGGTGGCGTCGACCGAGTCGACCGCGCCCACCCACGGCAAAGCACGCGACACCAACGACCCGCTCTATGAAGCCCGGTCTCGAGAAGTCACCACCTGTTACGTCCTCGTGCCCGCGCTTTCGCCGTGAACACGCTCTTTCGCCACGCCTTCGTGCCGGCGCTGCTGGTGGGCACCCTGGCCTCCATCGCCTGGCATGACCGGGGCGTTGCGTGGTTCGCCGCCCACCAGGTTCACCTCGACTTCACGACCGCCGTGCTCTTCGCGACCATCGCCGTGCTGTCGGTGGCCGAGCGCCTGCGCCCCGCCCACCCTGAATGGAACTACCAGCTGCTGCGCGCCGACCTCACCGGAGCCGCGAGCTGGACCCAGTTCGGCCGAGACCTGCTCTACCTGTTCTTCGTCACCCAAGTCAGCGCACTCGCCATTGCGCTCGTGGGTGCGAGACTCGAGCCCGCAGTGGCCGCGCTGCACCTGGCCCCGGCCTGGCCCCGTGAAGCGCCGTTCGGCGTTCGGGTGTCGTTCGCCTTCGCGCTCGTCGAATTCAGTTCGTACTGGTTTCACCGCGCCGCCCACCGGGTGCCCTGGCTGTGGCGCTTTCACCGCACCCACCACGTCGTGCGCGAACTCACCACGCTCAAAGCGGTGCGCACGCACCCGGTCGACAACGTGTTCTTCTTCGTCTGCCGCCAAGTGCCGTTGTTGCTGTTGGGCGCCGGCCCCGACGACGTCATCGCCGCGGTGTCACTGGGCGCCTCGCTCAGCTTGCTCGCGCACGCCAACGTCGACGTCGCGGCCGGGCCGCTGGGGCTGTTCGTGAACTACCCCGCGTACCACGCGGTGCACCACTCGGCGAACATCGACGAGAGCAACTCGAACTTCGGCTGTCACACCGTGGTGTTCGACCGGCTCTTTCGCACCTTCACCGAACACCCACGCGAACCGCTCGAAGTCGGCGTCACGCCGCTCGTCAAACGCTCGCTGTGGAACGAGCTCATTGCACCGTTCTACCGCCGACCGGAATAGCGCCCTGCTCTCGCCCAAAATAGATCTGCGCGAAGGTGCGGTTGAGCGTCTTCGACGCGAAGTTCTCCATCAACGTGGCGCCTTCGATGACCATCGAGCTGCCCGCCTTCAGGCCCGGGTTCGACTCGACCGCCGCCCACGTTTCTCCTTGCGGCGTTTCGAGCCGCACGTACGTGTACGTCGGCACCTGAATGACTTCGCGAACGGTGCCCTGAACGACTTGCGTCTCGGTCGGTTCGTGCTTCGGCAAAAAGCCCCCGCCCATGCCCGGAGCCGCGGCGAGCGGGGCCGCCATGGGCGCCGACGCCGGCATGGCTGGCCCCGGCGGTGGTGCCGCCGGCAACGACCACCGGCCCGCGGCGAAGCCTCCGGCCAATGCCAACACCACCAAAACGGCCACGGAAAGCGGTTTCATGGGCCAAGTCTTCGCCCACTTGGCCGCGAATCGCAACCGCAAGTGCCGCTTTCTTGCCCTCGCCCACCCCGCCCCTAACCTCGCCGGGTATGGACAAGACCTATCTCGTCGAACAGCTCCATTCGAAGCTCAAGTCGCTCTCGTCGCAGGCCCAAAAGTTCGCCGCCGAAGCCCGCGACGAAGCGAAAACCGGAGCGAACCGGGCGGTGAACCTGGCCAAAGCCACGTCGACCCGTTCGGCGTCGGCCATTGAAGCCACCTTCGCCCTCGAATCGTTTCGCGCAAAGCCGTTCAACCGCCGCGACCCCATTGGCTTGGGCGCCATCGTCGAAATCGAAGACGGCGAGCTGGGCAAGACCGTGTTCATCGCCCCCGCTGGCGCCGGCGAAGAACTGACCGGCCCGGGAGGCGACGGCTTCTTTCACGTCGTGACCCCCCAAGCCCCACTCGGGCGAGCGCTCATCGGCAAACGGGTGGGCGATTACGTTCGTCGCCTGATGCGGGCCGGCCGCCAATGTGATTGAAGCACCGGCGAAGGAGCCGCCTCACCAGTGGACCATGACCTCCGAGGCGTCGTGACGCCCGGCCTGTACTACGACCCCCGGTTTCTGCGCGCCGACGAGCACGCCGCCATTCTCGACTGGCTGCGAACCATCTACCCGCTGTGGGAACTCCGCTATTCGCACCTGCGGCCGCCTCCCGAAGGGCAGCCCCAACGCAGCCTCTTGCGCCCGGTGTACTGGCTCGGCAACTGGCAGTTCGCGTGCCTCGACTACTACCACCCGCCCCACGGCGTGCTCGACCGGTGCGTCGCCGCCGAACCGTTTCCTCCCGTGCTGGGCCACGTGGTCGCCGAAATCGAGCAACTCACCCGGCGCATGTTTCGCAACGTCGTCGACTTGCCGCGCGGCTGGCACCTCAACACCTGCCTGGTGAATTTGTACGGGCGCAAGAAAGAGGGCGACAAGTGGGTCGACACCGCGCGCGTCGGAGAACACCGCGACTTCGAGCCCGGCCCCGTGGCGTCGCTCTCGCTCGGCGAGCGGGCGCTCTTTCAGTTCGTCAAGAGCCAACGCCCGGGTGAACGAGACGGCGTCGTGCTGCAACAGTGGCTCGACGACGGCGCGCTCCAAATCTTCGGGGGCGACCGGTGGAAGCGCCGCACCTTTCACCGCGTGCAGCGCGTCGACCGGCGCGAACGCATCGTCTTCGACGTCAACGTCAACGACTTCGAGACCCGCCGGCTCAACTTCACCTTTCGCTACGTGCCCGACGAACACGTCACCCGCTTCGCGAACTTGTCGGCCACCGCGCGAGCCGACGTCGAAGGCTACGTCGAGCAACTCTCGCGCCATTCGGCGTTCTTCGCGAACGAACTGCGCGCCGCGCCCAGGCTCGCCCGTACGACGTGATCAGCGGTAGAAGTGGCAGGTGTACCCGCCCGGGTTCTTCACCAAGTAGTCTTGGTGGTAGTCTTCGGCCCGCCACCACTTCGACGCTTTGACGATTTCGGTGACGAGCGGCTTTTTCCACCGGCCGCTGGCCTCGACTCGCTTCTTCACCGCTTCGGCCGTCAGCCGCTGCTCGTCGGTGAAATAGAAAATCGCCGAGCGGTACTGCGTGCCCACGTCGTTGCCCTGGCGGTCTTTCGTCGTCGGGTCGTGCATTTTGAAAAAGTGGTCGGAGAGCAACGTCTCGAAGCTCAGCTTCTTCGGGTCGTAGACCACCTTCACCGATTCGGCGTGGCCCGACTTCGAGTCGTGGGTGTCGTCGTACTTCGGGTTCTCCAAAAAGCCGCCGGTGTACCCGGCTTCGGTCTCCAGCACGCCCGGTATCTTGCGCAACAGGTCTTGCATGCCCCAGAAGCAACCACCCGCCAGGTACACCGTCTCAGTCGTGCTCACGTCGGCCTTCTTTCGAGGTTCTCCCGCCACCGCGGGCAATGCCAAGAACAGCCACAGCGCCAGGTTTCTCATGCAGGTCAATACGAGAACCAGGCCCGTTCGGTTACGAATTTTGAAGCCCGCGGAGGGTGCCACCTACCCCGATGGGCGATTCACGACCCGGTCGAGGAGGCGCGCCGAGCCGGTCTGGAGCGGCCCCAAGAATGCATACGAGTGGTGCACGGGTGACTTCACTGCGAACACGCAAATGGGTACGCGCTGGGCTCGCCCTGCTCATGGTGCTGTTTGGTGTGCTGGCGGCGCTCATGTGGCAGCAGGTCGCACACCTCAGAAGCCTGAGTGAAATCAACGAACAGGCGGTGGGCGACGCGGCGGCGGTGCTGCGGGTGGTGGCCCTGGGTGGAGCGCAATGCACGGTCGTCGTCGCGCTCATCTTGCTCGAGCTGCTTCGGCGGCGCGAACGCGGCAACAGTGCCGAACTCAACCGCCTCGCGACCGTCGCCCGCCATGCGCCGGTCGCCGTGGCGTCGTTGTCACCGCGGCTCGTGTTCGAATGGGTGAACCCGGCGTGCTGTGAGCTGTTCGGCTGCGACGCCCAGGGCCTCGTCGGCCGCGAAAGTCGCGTGTTGCTCAGCCCCAACCAAGACGAGCGGGTGCTCACGCGGGTGAGCGTGGCCCTTTCGCGAGACCCTCGAACTGCGACGGAGCGATCAAACGGTCGTCGACGTCGAAGTCGACGGGAGGCCCTTGTTCGACGAAAGCGGAGCCCTCGAAGCTTACGTCGCCATCTTTTCGAACGTCACGGCCCACAAACGCGCCCAAGCCGAGGCCCAGCGCTCTCGCGAGCAGCTGATGAGCTTCATTCTCAACGCCCCCATCGCCATGGCCATGTTCGGCAACGACATGCGCTACCTCGCCTGCAGCCAGCGGTGGCTGTCTGACTACCACCTCACCCAGCACGTCATCGGCCAAGTGCACTACGACGTGTTCCCCGAAATCGGAGAAGACTGGAAGCGCATTCACCGGCGCGTTCTCGAGGGTCACGTCGAACGCAACGAACACGACGAATTCAAGCGCCAAAACGGCACCATTCAATGCCTCAAGTGGGAGTGCCAGCCGTGGTACCAGAGCGACGGCCGGGTCGGCGGCATGGTGATGATCACCCAAGACATCACCGCAGAACACCGGCTCAACCAGATCATTCGCGACAAGAGCGACGAAGCCGAACGCGCGTTGCGCGAGCTGCGCTTTCGCCGCTTCGCGCTCGACGAACACGCCGTCGTCTGTGAAACCGACCGCGACGGCCGCATCAGCTGGGTGAACGACCGGTACACCGAGGTCACCGGCTACGCCGCCACCGAGCTCGTCGGGTTGCGTTTCGACGAGCACATCAACCCGCTTTCGGTCGGCGCCGTGGGGGCGATGCGCCAGGCCTTGGCCCATTCGAGCGTCTGGCACGGTGAACTCAGCTATTTCGGCAAGGGAGGAACCGAGCTGTGGCTCGCCACCACGGTCGCCGCGGCGGCCGACGAGAACGGCCAAGTCGAACACTACGTCGGCATCTTCACCGACATCACCGCCCAAAAGCAGGCCCAACACGAGCTGCGCCAGCTCGCCCAAAACCTGCTGACCCAAAACACCCGGCTCGTGACCATGATGCACGCGGTGCAGTCGGGCCTCGACCTCACCTCGGTCATCGAATCGATCGTGCCGATCTTCGCCCAGCTGCTCCGCGCCCAGCGGCTCAACGTGTGGCTCGCGCCGAGCCACACCAGCAACGACCTCGAGAGCGTGTGCCTCGTCGTCAACGGGTCGTTCAGCGACGAGCCCATGCCCCCGCTCTCGCAGTTCATCGGCGCGAGCACGGTCGAGGCGATGAGCAAAGAATCATTGGTGCTCTCGAACGACTACCTCAACGACCCGCGCTTCGCCGACGCCCGCCCGCTGGCGTCACGGCTCGGCCTGCGCGCCCAAATGGCCGTGCCGTTGCGACGCGCCGACCGCATGGTCGGCCTCGTGGTCATCAGCGACTTGACCGGCCCGCGAACGTGGTCGGCCGAAGACCAGGCATTGGCCACGTCGCTCGCCACGCTGGTCTC
>JBGAIY010000402.1:0-7102 GCA_044225205.1 Myxococcaceae bacterium
GTACCGGTCGCGGAGCGCCAACAAGTCGTAGAGCCGCTCGACGTGCGAGGCGTGGTGCAGCACCGAAATGGCACCCGTTCGCAGCAATTCGGGCAACTGCCACACGTCGTGAATGACCATGCGGCCGTCGGGCACACCCCAGTCGGCGGTGAGGCGCTCGAGCGCGGGCAGGTCGGCGTTCTCGCCAATGAGCAACGTCACTTCGTCGAAGCTCTCGCCGTGAAGCGCGAGCGCGCGGAGAAACTGGGCGTTCGCCACGGTGCGACCCACCAACACGTCGCCCGCCGAGGTGTACGTGCCGGGTACCGCCAAGGTGGCCCAGGTGCGAGGGGTGCGCATGGCGGGGTTACGGCTTCTTGAGGGCCCGTTCGAGAAACTGCACCGTGCGCTGCCACGCCCGCCGGTTGCCCTGGCCGGTGCCCTGCGGCGTGCCACCGTACGCGGTGAGCGCGCCCGTGCCGCTCAGGTCGACCTCACTCGCGTTGCCCATGGGCAAGCCCACGTTGGCCGGGCTGAGCGCGTGGCCTGCGCCCGAGAAACATTCGACCCCGTCGTCGGGGTAGGCCGTGTCGTGGCCGGCGTCGCGCAGTCGCTGCCACGCGTAGTCGGCCAGCGCGCACGAAGGCCACACGTGGTCGTCTTGGGCGGCGAGCAGCAGCACCGGGCCGTTGATTTTTTCGACGTGAATGTTGGCGCGCTCGATGTCGGCCGGGGCGGCGAGCCGCAGGCTCTCTTCGAATTGCTTCACTTCGCTGGTGACCTGCTGGCCAGCGTCGTTGGTCGTGACTTGGGGTTGGGCGTTCGCCCACGGCACGAAGGCCACGCCCGCGTCGCCGAACGTCCACGAGGGGCGGGTGGGCGCTGTCCACGAAGGCCAGGTCAACCCGCTCGGCACGATGGCGACGACCGCGCTGATGTCGGTGAACGTCGAGCCGAGCAGCAAGGCCGCTTCGCCTCCGCGAGAGTCGCCCATGACCCCGATGCGGTCGGGCCGCACGGTCGGGTGCTCTTTGAGCACGTCGATGGCGGTGGCGAAGTATTCGAGCGGTATTTCTTCGAGGTTCGCCGGCAGAGCCATGTTGCCTCCGCCGAAGTACGACAACGCCAAGACCACGTAGCCTTGGCCGACGAAGAGCTGGCCGAGCTGCTGCCCGCCCTGCAGGCCGCCTTCGGAGCCGCCGAACACCACCAACCCGGGGAAAGGGCCTTTGCCCGACGGCACGTACAGGTCACCCCACACGCCTATGTACCCACGAATGGGCAACACGTCGGTGTTCGCGGCCTGGAGCTTTCGTTTCCACGGGGCTTCGAGCACCGCCCCACCGATGTCGGCCAGCACGTCGATGTCGGCGCTGCCTCCCAAGTCGTCGGCCATCGACCAGAGCGGCCCGTCGGGGTCAGCGACCGACCAGGTGCCGTCGACCGGCGCGTCGAGCGTGCTCACCACGCCGTCGAAGTTGCTGCGAAAATGGCCGAACGCGTGGCCGCCCTGGGCCATGCCGAAGTAGAGGTCGACGTCGAGACAGGGGGGCAGGCCGTCGACCCGCACTTCGACCATGTCGCTCACGAGGTACGAGTCGTCGGGTTGGCGGCCCGCGTCGCTCACGAGGCCAATGCGCGGCGCGAAGCTGCTCGCGTCGGGTATGCAGCGCGGGTCGACGATGCGCCCAGCAGTCGTCACCAGCGGCAGCGGTTTGAGAGGCCCGCACGCGAGCGCTCCGAAGAGCCCGGCGCACCACGCGATACAAAACCAGCGCATGCCCGAGAACATACTCCGGGCGCCTTCGGCGTCACGCTTCGTTGCGCCGGCCACCAAAACCGGGCGAACCCTCGCCATTGCTTTCTTCGAGCCCGGTGTGGTTGGGGCCCGCCCCGCTCGCCCCACGGCGTGGAGTAAGGTGCGCCCATGCGCGAATTCGACCGCACCCCGCAACCGCCCAACAACCGCGTGATGCTGCTGGGGCTCGCGGCCGTCGTCGGGGCCATGGCCGCGGGCGGGGTGGTCGCTTTCGGGCTGCTGGGAGCTGGGCGCGGCGCGCCGCACACCGTGGCCGAACAGCTGCTCGCCGACAATTTCTATTCACCCACGGGTGGTTTGTATCACGTGGCCGACCTCCAGGCCCGGCCGGCCGTACAGGCCGTGCTCCAGCGCATGCGCTCCGCCGGCTACTGCGAATTCATTTTCAAGATGCGCACGTCGAAGACCAACACCAACGAGACGTACCTCAAGACCTGTGCCCGCTCACTCGAGGGCCGCCACCAGTGGTGGCACGACCACGAGCTCGGCTTCAGCGAATTCGACTTGTGGGCAAGCGGCAAACACCGCGCCCCGTTCGCCGTGCTCGTCGACGCTCAACAGCAACCGTACCTGCTGGCGCTCGGCAAGCACGGAGACCTCGGCGCCGACGACGTCGAGGCAATGGTCGTCGGGGTTCTCGACGCGGCGCTCGCTCGGGCTCCGGCCGTGCTCGAAGCACAGCGAGCCCGAAACGCCGACCAACTGCGCCGCGAAGCCGAGCGCGCCGAAGGCGAACGCCGCGCCGCCGAATCGTTTCACTGATTCGCTGGCAACGCCGCGGGGCCTGCCCCGAGTGGCCGGTGCGGCTCTCGCCGACCGGGAAACGTCGGGTTGGGCCGAACCGCCCCCACCGCCGTGAGCAGCGCCGCCCCCACCAGCGTGGGGTGAAAGAAGGCCAACGGCCCGACCGTCATGTTCAGCACCGGCAAGAAGCGCTTTTGCACCGCGTTGTGGTGCATGGCCCGCAGCACGCTCCTCGAATACGCCGCGGTGAACGACAGCAACGGCGAGCGCCGCCCCTGCACTTGGGGAAACTGGAGGTCGTTCGCCAACGCCGCGAGCCACGGCTGGTCGAGCACGCGGTCGAGCCGGTGCTGAAACACCTTCGCCAGCCGGTCGAGCGGCACCCCGCGGGTCAGCAAGTCGTCGAGCACCTCGGCCGCCAAGCCCGCCGACGTCATGCCCTGCCCATAAATGGGGTTGAACGAACAGGTCGCGTCGCCCGAAATGAGCAGCCGCGCGGGCAACGCGGCGGCCCGGCTGTACGCGCGGCGCAGGTTGCTCTTGAAATGGTAGGGCGTGGGTTGGCTCAACCGCTCGGCCGACCGCACCACGTCGGCCAGCAGCGGCTGCGAGAGCGTCTGCGCGAAGTCGGCCATGCCGTCTGACGTCACCGGTGGCCGCTCACCCAGGTACGAGCCGACCAAGAACACCGACAACCCGTTCTGGGCGCCCAAGATCATGCCGAAGCGCTTCTGGTGGGGCGGCTCGGCGCCGACGTAGCAGGTCGTCCACCCGGGGTCTGCGGCGAGGCGCACCAGCTGCGTGACGTAGGTGATGCCGACGTCGACCTCTTCGGCCTCGGGCGCTTGAAACCCAAGCTGGCCGAGCCACGCCGCCGCTTTGGAGTTGCGGCCGGTGCAGTCGACCACCAAGTCGGCTTCGAGGGTCTCGGTTTGGCCCGTGGCCAGCACCTCGAAGTCGACGCGGTCGACGACGCCGGGCCGACTGGCGCTCAACCCCCGCACGCGGGCCCCGCCGCGCCACACCACGTTGGGCTCTTCGAGCAGCCGCGCCCGCATGTGAAATTCGAAGAACGGCCGGGTGAAGCCCAGGCCATGAAACCCGGTGGGCTTGGGAGACCACCACGTGCCGTTCATGTACCAGCGAACGTCGAGCCCGAATTCGGCCACCCGCGCGCCCGCGTCGGTCAGCCGCGCGGTCAGGCCGGGCAAGTACTTCTCGAAAATGTCCCACCCGCGCTTGAGCAGGCCGTGGAGTTGCTGGTCTTGCGCGGCGCCCGGCCGGTGGCCGACCTCGGTCATCGAAATGACGTCTGACTCGAGCACCGTCACCCGCTCGAAGTGCCGTCTGAGCACCGCGGCGTGGTACAGCCCGCCGATGCCGCCCCCGAGCACGACCGCGTGCCCGGCCGTCTTCGCAACCGTCGGGAGCGCGCTCATTCGCCGTTGAGCAAGTTGAATTCGACGCGGCGGTTGTTGTCGCGACCCACGGGCGTTTCGTTCGTGTCGGCCGGCCGGTCGGGGCCGAAGCCCTTGGCGCGAATTCGGGCCTCGTCGACGTCTTTCTTCACCAAATAGCGTTTCGGCGTCGCCCGTGTTGTCGGTGTGCCCTTCGACTTGCACCAACTTGATCTCGGTGTGGTCTTTGAGCACCGCCGCCACCTGGTCGAGCAGCACGTTCGACTTGGGCTGCAGCACCGCCTTGCCGATTTCGAAGAACACCTTCTCTTTGATGACCAGCTTGTCGCTGGTGATTTGCACGAGTTGCTTCACCCGAGTGGGGCACCCCGAGTTGGTCACCGGGCCGGCTTCTTTGGGGCAGTTGTCGAACCGGTCGACCACGCCGTCGCCGTCTTGGTCGGGCCAGGGGCAGCCGTCGTTGTTCTTGTCACCAGGCACTTCGACGCACTTGTCGGCCCGGTCGGGCACGGTGTCGCCGTCGCGGTCTTGGTCGGGGCAGCCCTTGTTTTCGGCGGGGCCCTTTTCTTTGGGGCACGCGTCGGCCGCGCCCATGACGCCGTCGTGGTCTTCGTCTTGGTCGGGGCAGCCCTTGTTCTCTTTCGGGCCCGGCAAGGTGCGACACGCGTCGTCGACGTCGGGTACGCCGTCGGCGTCGTCGTCGAGGTCGGGGCACCCGTCGTCGTCTTGAAAGCCGTCTTTGTCTTCGGCGACCGTCGGGCATCGGTCGGCCGCGCCCAGCACGCCGTCGTGGTCTTGGTCTTGGTCGGGGCAGCCTTTGTTGCTGGCCGGCCCCGCCTCGGTCGGGCACCCGTCGTCGCTGCCCAGCACGCCGTCGCCGTCGTAGTCGGCCTCGTCGGGCACCCGGTCGGGAGCGCCGATGGTGAACGACACGCCGAAGAGCAGGTTTTGGTGCTGGGTGTTCAGGGTGAACTTCGCGAACGGGCCGACCGACATGCCCTCGACGAGCGAAAATTCGTAGCCGGTGCCGACGTCGAAGCCGACCCCCATGCCGCCGCTCGTGTAGGTGACGTGGGCGTCGACCCAGAAGTTGCCCGCGAAGTTGCCGTGGTACGACTGGCCGGGGTTGAAGAAGTAGCCCTTCTCGTCGTTGAACAGACGCAGCCGCGCGCCGAGGCCCGCGCCGAACGCCGAGCCTCCGTCGAGGTACGACTGGTTCACGGCCGAGACGCCGAAGACTTCGAGTTGGGGCGCGAGCGGGCCCAGCGCTTTGATCAACGTCGTGTCGACCTTCAGGGCGGCGCCGCTGATCAGCACCGCCTTGTCGAGGCCGGTACCCACGCCGGGGTCGAGGTGAATGTTGACGGCCGACTTTTCGGCTCGCGCGGCGAAGGCCAACAACACCGTGGCGAAGCCCAACAGACGAACACCTGACGTGCGCACAGGAGACTCCAAAGCGAAAACAAAGAGGCCGCGACCCTACAGCAATCAACACGAGATGGTGCAACTCTTCGAATTTGCTCGAAGACCGAGGCCTCGCTCAGCGATGGGGCGAGGTGCCGACGCGCCGGCGAGAAAACAGCACCGCGGCGGCGGCCCACGCGAGGGCGGTACCGGCCTCTGAACAGCCACAGCCTTTCGGCGGCCGGCCCAAGTCGTCGTCGAGCACCCCGAAGCTGACAACGCCCCCGTCGGTGTCGCTCGGGCCGCCGTCGGTGGGCGCCGAAAGGCACGACGACACGAGGCTTGGCCGCGTCATCGAGCAGTCGGTCGGTGACGCGCACACGGGCTGCGGCAACGCCCCCGGGGCTCCGCCGGTGCCCACGTCGGTCAAGCGCGGGTAGGCCGCCTTCGTCACCGGCCAGTACCCGGCGCTCGGAGGGTATTCGAGCCAGCCCCAAATGCGCTCTTGGTAGGGCACGGTGCCGCCGACCTTCGGGTTCCACACGCCGCGGGTCGACGAACCGGTGCGGTTCGGGTTGTTCACCGTCGACAGCCCGTTGTACGCCCAGGTTGCGGTGTACCAGTGCTCGACCAACGCGGGCTGGCGATCTCCCACGCACTGGGTGATGCGCCACTTGTCAGACAAAATCTGCAGGCCGGTGGCGAGGTTGTAGAACGGCTCGGCCGCCACCCGGTGCCGGTCGTAGTTGGGCAGCGCGTCGGTCGTGCGCATGCCGCTCGTCACCTGGCCGACGCCGTACCCACAGTCGCTGGCGATGATGGTCTGCGAGGGCTTGCCCACCTGGTCGGCGGGAGACGTCGGCACGCAAAACTGCCGCCAGCTGCTCTCTTGCATGGCCATGGCCTTGAGCAACTCACAGGGGAACTGGGCGGCCTTCGGCATGGGGGGCGTCGGCTTCGAGCAGCCTTGGGTGAGGTCGTTCACCGGTGGCCCGTCGAGCCACGCCGCCGGCCCCTTCGCCGCGAGGTCGAAAATCGCCTGCCATTCGCCCACCGAGGGGTTGGTGCCGGGCACGGCGTCGACCGCGCAGTTCTTGGTGTTGCCACTGCTCGACGCCGAATAGCTGGGGCACTGGGCGTACGCGGCGGGCGTCAGGGCGAGCGCCAGCCCCACCGCGAGTGCTTTCACGGCAGCACCCCGGCCAGGTCGAGCCGGCAGTCGGGCGGGGCCGCGACCGGCACGGTTTCGCCGCTCGTCAGCCGCCGCGCGAACACCCGGGGAAAGTCGCTGGGCACTTCGTGCAGGCCCACGCCGAGGTCGCCCGAAAAAAACCGCAGCCGCTCATACCCGGGCCCTTGCGCGGGCCAGGCTTTTTCGGCGTGGCGCCGGGCGCCCGAAAGAGCGGCCGGCGCCCACACCAACCCGGCCCCGGGCCCCGCCGAGACCGCGACCCGGCCATCGGGGAAAATCGTGGGCAACAGCGCGACGTTCGGGCCGTCGGCGAGCTCGGTCTTTTCGGCCGAACGCAGGTCGAGCCGCACGACCGACCAGCTGTGGGTCACCGGGTCTCCCACGGTGTACACGAGGGCGCCCGCCGTTGGGTCGACGACCGCGTCGTGCACGGTGGCCGCGACCGGGCCGAGCCCCCGGCGAACCCCGGAGTCGACGTCGAGCAGCTCGAGCCACGTGCCCGTCAGGTCAGAGCGGTAGACGACGAGCGCGTGACCCCAGGCGGCC
>JBGAIY010000403.1:0-7061 GCA_044225205.1 Myxococcaceae bacterium
GGCAGCGGCAACGGCCGCATTTTCGTCGGCTTCGACGGCGCGGAGCTGCAACTCGATGGCTTGCTGCATCAACCGACGGGCCTCGGGCACGAGCTGCAGCCCCGTCATCGCTTCGACGACCGAGGGGAGTTCGTCATTGACGAAGGCGTTGACCTCTTCGTCAGACAGCCGCTGGTTGCGGTCACCCAGGCCGTCGATGCGCCGCGCCAACTCGGTCAGGCGCTTTGGCACCCGGTCGACCGAGGCATCGTCTTGCAACGTTTGAACGCGAATCGAATCGCGAGAGACCCGTGGAGACACAACGCGTGTCGTACCCGAAGTCGCCCCGTTTCGACAAATCTGGCCTGACATGGGTGTCGCAACAGGCGGTGAAACGGGGCCGGCTCGAGCACCGCTCCCCGGGGCAATTGGGTGGCACCGCGTTTGCTCAAGGCCTGCGCGTCGTGGGCCGGCTTCGAGGGGGTCTTGATGAGAATGCAATTGGGTGTCGGCGCGCTGTTGGCGTTGTCAGCGTGCTCGAGTTTGTTGGGTTCAAACCCGGTCGCGAAGCCCGGGTCACTGGTCGTGCAACCCGACACCACGCCGAAAGGGTTTACCGACACGGCGGTACAGGCGGTTTCAACGTTTTCGCTCGACGTCGACACCGGCAGCTACACGCTGACTCGGCGCACGCTCAACGAAGGGGGGCTGCCGGCCAGCACCGAGGTGCGTGCCGAGGAGTTTCTCAATTACTTTCACTTCGAGCCGCCCCCGACGCTGACCGCGCCGACGGCTGAGCACCCGCTGAGTGTGTACTTCGAAGCCGGGCCGTCGCCGTTTCGGCCCGAACTCACCTTGCTGCGCATCGGCGTGAAGGCCCACGAATTTTCTCCCGAGCAGCGAAAGCCGGTGAACTTGGTCTTTCTCATCGACACCTCGGGCTCGATGCAGGGCGCCGACCGACTGGGGCTCATCAAGTACGCGCTCGGCCAATTGGTGATGAAGCTGCAACCGACCGACACCTTGGGCATCGTCACCTATGCGGGTTCGAACCGCACGCTGCTCGAGCCGACGGCCGTCGAAAACAAAGCCGCGATTCTCGACGCGTTGGCGCAGCTCGTTTCAGGTGGTGGCACGGCGGGCGAGGCCGGCATTCGCGGAGCCTATGCCCTGGCCGAGAAAGCCAAGCGCGACGACGGCGTCAACCGCGTCGTGCTGTGCACCGACGGAGACTTCAACATCGGCGCGACCGGCAGCGAACTCACCAAGCTCATCGAATCGTTTCGAGACAAGGGCATCTTTCTCACCACGCTCGGCTTCGGCATGGGCAACTACCGCGACCAAACGCTCGAGCAGCTGGCCGACAAGGGCAACGGCAACTACGGGTACATCGACTCCGTCTCTGAGGCGAACCGAATGCTCGGCGAGAACCTCGTGAGCACGCTCCAGGTCGTCGCGAAAGACGCGAAGGTGCAGATCGCCTTCGACCCCACCCAGGTGAAGCGGTACCGCCTCATCGGGTACGACAACCGGCGCCTCGACAACGAAGACTTCGCCAACGACCAGGTCGATTCGGGCGATGTCGGTGCTGGGCACCACGTCACGGCGCTCTACGAAGTCGAGCTCACGACGCCGGGTGGCGAACCAAAGGCGTTGGGCGAATTTCGGCTTCGTTTCAAGCAGCCGACCGCCGACACCAGCACCGAAGAAACACAGCCCTTGCCCCGAGAGGCCGTGCAAAGCCAATTGAGCGAAACCTCGAGCGATTTTCGCTTCGCCGCCGCCGTGGCCGAATTTGCCGAGGCCCTCGGCGACGGTGCGACCAAGTCTCGGCTCGGGGCGGTCATTGCCGAGCTCGACGCGAGTGCGGCGAAGTCACTGCCCGAGCGCGCCGAAGTCACTGAACTGGCCAAGAAAGCGCAGAGCCTCGCCCGCCAGTAAGACGACCGGCGCTTACGAGTTCAGCGTTGGCCACACCTTGTCGAAGTAGACCGACCAGGTGTCGTCACGCTCGTTTTCGAACCCCGGGTCGGTCTGAGGCGACTGACCCGGGAGCGCTTCGATTCGTCGCTGGGTCTCGGCTTCGTCGCGGGCGTACACGAGATACTGCCCCTGCCCTTTGCCCAGCATCACCGCGACGAGAATCGCCGAGGCGTCATGTTCGACGCTGGCTTTGAGTGCCCGTTCGAAGTCGTCGAATTCGGCCAATGCGGGGCCGACCGGCCGAGACGATGCTTCGGTGACCGGGTAGCGCCGCATGAACCAAACCAAGAACGGGTAACCGCTCACTTCGAGCGTGGGGCCCGCATCGCGACGAAAGCGAAAAATGTTGTCGACGCCTTCGAGGCCGCCTCGGGCACGGGTGACCCAGCCGTCATCGCGGGCCAACACGTCGGTGACCGAGCGAGGGGCAACGTCGGGGTGGCGACGCGCTCGGGCCTGGGCGGCCAGCGCGCCGATGCGAGCCGCGTTGCGCCGGGCGTCGGCCGAGTCGCCCGCGGGGTCGACCAACCACCACGCTTTGCCGTCGGCCCGCAGTTCGCGAAACGCAAAGAGTTGATGCTGGTACGGAGCGACGAGAGACCATTCGTGAAAGCCCGACGCCAATGGCTCACGCAACGCCACGGGCGGCGTGCCCAGCGCTCGCCAACAGTACGAATGCATGGCCTGGCCGTCTTCTCCGTTGCCGTACGCCACGAAACGGCCCGCGACTTCGCCGTCTTCGACGTGGCCGCGAAGAACGGGGTCGCCCTCGCGGTACGGCGGCGCGACCAAGTCGGTGAGCCACTCATGTTCAGGCCCAAAAACGAACCGGTCTTCGTCGCTTTCCCAGGCATGGCCACCGGTCGGTGACGAGCCCCGATAAATCTTGAGCATGCCCGCGCGCTTCGACGGCACGTAATGGTCGTGCTGAACGGCGACTCCGCACAGTTGGCAATTCGTACCGATGACGCCCATGGCCGATACAGCCTACCTGACCTGTTCGAGTGGTCCGGCGCGCCGCGACACGCCCAACCTCTGTATTTTGTTCAGCTTGAGAACAAAAGCGCGCGAGCCGAACTCTCCATAAAGTCGTTGCACGGCCGGCCCCCACTGCAGCGCTTTCGAAAGGCTTCGCTCTTGGCAAACTCCTCCGCGCTGAAGACCCTCGCGGCCCTCGCCCTGTGTGCCTGCGTCGGCACCACGTCTGCCGATCGGCTGCACGACGCTGGCCAACCTGACGCGGGCCAACCCGACACTGGCCAACCTGACGCGGGCCAACCCGACGCCGGCCAACCCGACGCCGGCCAACCCGACGCCGACGCGGGCCAAGGTGATGCTGGTGAAGTCGACGCCGGTGCAACGGCGAGCGTCGCGCTCGACGCCGACACCTTGGGGGTTCACCCCGGCGGCCAAGCCACCCTCACCTGGTCGAGCCTCGGCACCACCGCGTGTGCGACTTCGTGGTCGGCAACCGGCCTGAGCGGCTCGTTTCGCACGCCGCCGCTCAACACAGACACCACCTTCACGGTGACCTGCGAATCGCCCAATGGGCCTTTGAGCCAACAGGTGACCATTCGGGTCGGAGCGAGCCTCGATGTCGCTGGCAAGATTGGAGCGTTCACGATTCGGCAATCGGTGCCCTTGGTCGAATCGGCCGAGACGCCGGTGAGCCTGGCCTGGTTGAACAGCGTGCCCGACGGAGGCCTGCCACGCGTCGAGAGCCGGGGTGGCCACTTGTGGGCCGGCGGTGAGCGCCTGAGGCTGTACGGGCTCAACATCCCCCTCGCCTCGTCGATGCCCGAGAAGGCCGACGCTGACCGGGTCGTGCCGAACCTGCGCAAGCAAGGCTTCAACGCCTTGCGAATCATCTCGGTCGACACGCGGTTGTCGGTACCGAACACGTACAGCGTCACTTTTCGCCAACAAGGTTTTCTCAACACCGACGCCGGCATCAACGCCACGGCACTCGACCGCTTTGACTACTTCGTCGCGCTGGCCGAGAAGAACGGGCTCTACGTGCAGTTCGTGCTGACGCAGGGCCGCGCCGCCTACGGGCTCGACTGCAGCAAGCTCAATCTGTGCCGTGGCATCGACATGTATTTGCCCGAGCTGATCGCCGCGCAAAAGCAATTCGCCGCCGAATGGCTCAATCACGTCAACCCGTACACCGGGGTAGCACGTCGGCAAAAAGTCGACGAACCGCAGCAGGTTGCGCACCGCGCTCTCGAACGCCGTCACCGGAGACCCGTCGGCCCGCACCACCCGAATGTGCATCAGCCGCTTGCCCACCGTTTGGCCGTGCCAGACGACCTCCATCACCGACCAGTAGGCCCACAACGCGCCGAACCCGGCCACCGCCAACAGCACCCGCGTCAGCGTCGAAAGACCGAGCAGGGCCTCGAGCGGGTCGGGCACCGCCAAGGTGAAAACGAAATACCCAATGATGCCGACCGAAAAGAGCAGGGCGGCGTCGATGAGGTAGGCCAGGGCCCGAAACCCGATGCCGGCGATCGGCAAACGCACCGAGACGCGCTCAGGCGTGGCGACCTCGACCTGGTCGGGGTCGGTCGTCGCCGTCACGACTTGGCGCGCTCCAAAACCGCCCCGAAAAAGCCGTCGGTGCCGTGGCGGTGAGGGTAGAGCCGCAAGAACCCGTTGCGGGTGCATTTTTCGGCGAGCGCTTCGCCCAGCCACTTGCCCGCCGGCGCGACGCTGAAGTCGGGGTGCTGGGCCAAGAAGTCTTCGACCACCGCTTCGTTCTCGTCACGCAGCACGCTGCAAGTGCCGTAAATGACGCGACCTCCCGGCTTCGCCAACACGGCGAAACGCCCGAGCAACGTTTTCTGCCGGGCGACGTGATCGGCCAACATCACGTCGTCGAGCTTGTACCGCGCGTCGGGCTTTCGGCGGTACGTGCCCGAACCGCTGCACGGCGCGTCGACCAACACCCGCTCGACTCCGCTCAGCTTCGAGAGGGCTTCGGCCAGCTTCGCCTCGTCGGTCGGCAAGACCTGCGCCCGCACGTTGTGCACCCCGTCGCGGCGCGCCCGCTGCCGCAAGTCTTCGAGCCGCCGCTCGTCAATGTCGAGCGCGAACAGTTCGCCCCGGTTCTTCATTTGCGCCGCGAGCTGCAACGTCTTGCCCCCGGCGCCGGCGCACGCGTCGATCACCTTGCGCGGCGGAGCGTCGACCAACATGCCCAACAGCTGGCTGCCTTCGTCTTGAATTTCGAACAGGCCTTCTTTGAACGCCGGCAAGCCGTACGCGTTTTGGCGGGTCTCCAGAATCAACCCGAAGGGCGACAGCGGCGTCGGCATCGACGTCACTTCTTCGCGCGTCAGCCGGTCGGCCAGCTCGTCTCGGGTGATCTTCAGGGTGTTGACCCGCACGCACAGCGGGCCGCGGGTGTTCATGGCCAACGCCGCCGGCAACGCCTCTTCGCCCAGTTCGGCCTCGAGCTTCTGGGCGAAAAACATGGGCACGCTCGCCTCGACCGACAGCCGCAGCGTCGACGGCAGTGAGCCCAAATCTCGTTTGTACCCGGGCGCCGCCTTGAGCGACTCGACTTCTTCGGCGCTCAGTGACAGCGCCCGCCCCACGCCCGCCGCCGGGTCTCCGTCGAGTACTTGTGAAATGGCCAGCCGCAACAAGTCTTTGCGGGTCGTGCCCTGCTTGTCGGGGTCGTGCCCTGCTTGTCGAACCCGCGAAACGCCTTCGCCGCCAAGAAGTCGACCAGCAGCTGGTGCCGCAACAGCGAATAGACCCGCTCCGCCACCACCCGCCGCTCGTTCGAATAGAGGTGGCGCTTGCTGCGCAGCGTGAATTCGAGCGCCCGGTCTGAGAGCCGGCCCTCGTGCCGAATGGCTCCGTACGCCTCGAGGCACGTCTGGGCCACCAGGTCTTCTCGTATCGGTCGGTCGCGGAGCGTCGTACTCATGCCCTTCGACACCTGTCACACCCCAGTCTCGCTGTGTTTTAAAAAAGTGAAGCCGCTGTCGATCGGCCGGGGTCTGGTTCGACGTATGAACGAGGGCCCGGTGGCCCTGACGTTGAAATCGTCGTATCTCCTCGTAACTTCAAAGGAAAAGACCCATGCGATTCATGATGCTGATGTTGCCCAAGGGGTATGAAAACGCCGCGCCCGGCACCATGCCCGACCCCAAAGCCGTCGCAGCGATGATGGAGTACAACGAAGCGCTGCGAAAAGCGGGCGTGTTGCTCGCACTCGACGGCCTGCACCCACCGTCGACCGGGGCACGCGTCTCATTCGCCGGCGGCAAACCCAAAGTCACCGACGGGCCGTTCGCCGAAGCCAAAGAAGTGCTCGGCGGGTATTGGATGATTCAGGTCAAGTCGCGCGAAGAGGCCATTGCCTGGGCCTCACGCTGCCCCGCTTCGAGCAACGAAGTCATCGAAGTTCGGCAAGTGCAAGAAATGACCGACTTCTCTGACGACATTCAAAAAGTCGTCGAGAAGTACCCTGAACTCGACAAGCTCGGCGACAAGGCCTGAGGGTCGCACCGCCTGGCGGCCGCTGCGCTCGAACGGCAGCGGTGCCAGCCGGCCCCATTTACCGCGCCCGACGCCGCCGAGCCGAGAGTGCCGCCAGCACCCCCACCATCGCCAGCGCGCTGAACGGCTCGACCGTCGTGCACCCGCAGCCGCCCTTGGGCGAGGGCACGCATTCTCCTCCAGCACAGGTGCCTGACGGGCATTCGGTGCCGTCGGGCGCGACCGGGTTGGTGCAGGCCCCGGTTGTCGCGTCACAGGTCCCTCCGGTGTGGCACACCGTCGCTTCGCAACTCACCGGGTTCGCCCCCACGCACGCCCCCGCTTGGCAGGTGTCTTTTTGCGTGCAGGCATTGGCGTCGTTGCAGGTGGTGCCATCGGGTTGGGCCGGCGTCGAACACACCCCAGTCGCCGGGTTGCACAAGCCCGCCGCGTGGCACTGATCGGCCGCCATGCACTGAATCGGCTGGGCCCCGGTGCAGACTCCCGCTTGGCAGCTGTCGCTCTGGGTGCACGCGTTGGCGTCGTTGCACGCGGTGCCATTCGCCTTCGCGGGGTTCGTGCAGGTTCCAGTCGACCCGTCGCACGTG
>JBGAIY010000404.1:0-7089 GCA_044225205.1 Myxococcaceae bacterium
GTCTCGAACGACGCCGTTCGGTAAATGAGCGGTATGACGAACTCGGGGCTCTTGAGCACCCCCGCGGCGTTGATCGCCTCTCGGCGAACCCGGGGGTCGGGGTCGTTCATCAGCTGCAAGACGGGCTGGTAGAAATTCTTCACGCCGATGGCGCCCAACACTTTGGCGCCGTGCAGCCGCATCACCGGGTCGGCGTTGTCGATGAGCGCTTTGAGCGCCTCGGCCGCGGCGAGCACCCCGTCGAGGCCTCCGTACCGAATCATGCCCGTGACCGCGGCGCTGCGAATGCGCGGGTCGGCGTCGTGCAAGTAGCCGCGCACGCTGCGCACGGCTTTGTCGCGGGCCATGGCGCTGAACGCGTCGATCGCCGCGGCTCGCACCGCCGGTTCGGGGTCTTCAATTCGGCGAAAGACCGAATTCGCGAAGCGCATGGTTTGGCGGTGGCCGTAGTATTCGAGCGCCTTGATGCGCACTTCACGGTCGGGGTGTTCGAGCAGCGTCTCGACCCGGTTGTCGAGCGACAGCTTCTCGAGGTGTGGCAACAGCGCGAGGGCGTTGAGCACTTCGAGCGGGTCGTCGCTGCCCAGCGCCCGCTCGATGACCAAGTGCGTGCTGCTGTCGCTGACCTGGTGCCGGGCCGACTCGAGGTCGAGCCGCCGGTTCTTCAGGTTTTCTTGCAGCGACTTGAGGTACTTGCTGCGCAGGCTGGCCACCACGGCCAACCAGGCGACGCACAACACCAATGAAAACCAGGCGAGCCGGTAGGGGTCACCACCGGCCCAGGTTCGGTACCCCGCCAGCACGAGGCCCGACAAGCCAATGGCCACGGGTTTCACCACGCCGTCGATGAAGGCCTTCGCCGAGACCCGCGCTTGGGCCGGTACCGGCAAATACAGAATCTGGGTGGTGGCGTCGTTCACGCTGTAGCGAAAGAGCGTGTCGGCGCCCTTCGCGAGCGACGCCGCCCACAGCGCGGGGAAAATGGCGAGCGCCACGTTGCCCGAAGCGAGCGACAGCGGGAGCACCGCGAGGGCGCCCACGACTCCGGCCCGGTTCAGCAGCCGGCTCGTGCCGAACAATTGCAAGGCGAGCGCGAGGCCCCCGACCACCGCGCTGAAGTAGCCGAAGTACGCGGCGAGCTGGTCGCCCTTGAGCTGGTCGGCGGCCACCACCTTGAACTGAAAGTCGATGAGCGTGGTCGTGAAGAACGTGACCGCCGACAGAAGCGCGACCGTGCGCAAGTGGCTGTCGCCCAGCACCCGAGCCGCGCCGCCGGTGCGCTTGGCCACGCTGGGTTTGCCGCTCGCCGCGCGCGCGAACAACCGCTGACGGCCGAGGCGCCCGCCGACGAAGCTGGCCCCCGCGGTGCCCACCAGCAAGAAGGCGCACAGCAGCAACAGGGCCTGGGTGCCCATGGTGCGCGCCACCCACGCCGAAATGAGCCCGATGAGAATGTTCGCGAACGTGCCGCCCGCGCCGATGAGCCCGTACAGCCGCTTGGCTTCTTGGGCGTTGAACAGCTCGTTCGCGAGTGTCCAAAACTGAACGAGGCAGAGGGCGCCCATGACTTCGACGCAGACGTAAATGACGCTGTAGACCCAGGGGGCGTGGCCGCGCTCGAGCACCCAGAGGCCCACGAACATCAACGCGAAGAGCGTCGCCGAAGCGAGCGCCATGACGTCGCGGCGCACGCGAATGGCGAGCCGCCCGTACACCAGACCCGACACGGTGACCGCCGCCGCCGAGGCCACGTACATCCACGCCAAGACGTTGCGGTTGCCGTAGGCCAAGAACAGCGCGTCGCGCACCGACCGGCCGGTCAGAAACGAGCCGACCGCGAAGAGGCTGTGCAGAAAGAGCGCCGCGGTGAGTTGTCGTTCACCGCGGCGAACCGGCAACAGCATTTCAAGAATGCGCAGAAACACGGCCCACGATGCTACAGCGTTTGTCGGGGCCCCGGTCGCGCAATCAACGCGGCGAGCAGCGCCGCCCGCTCGTCTTTCGCGAGCGCCTTTTGCCCGAACCGGGCTTCGAGGTACCGCTTCGCCGCGCGTTGCACCGCCGGAGCCAGTGGGTGGCCGGCTTGCGTCAAGCGGGTCGACAGCTCTTCGAGGCCTTCTCCTTCGTGTCGGGCGATGTGCGCGCGTTCGAGCCGCACTTCAATTTCGTCGAGAAACGTGGCGGCGGGGTGGGGCTTGCGCCGTGCCGGGCGCCAGAGCGCCCTCAGCACCAAAAACACCGAAAGCGCTACGCCGAAGGCCACGGCGATGGCCCGGCGGGGCAGCCGCGTCAGCGACGGCGATTCGGCTTCGGTGCTGGGCGGCGGGCGCACCAACCCGTTGACCATTTTCAGCTGGTCTTGAAACGAATAGTCGACCACGCGGCTCTGCCAGAGTTGTTCGAGGCGCTCGTACCAGGTGGTGACGGTATTCAAGAGGTACGAGGTGTTGTTGCGACGCCCGCTCTCGGGGGTCGCGTCGAACCGCACCCACCCCGTGCCACGAATGTAGGCCTGCACCCAGGCGTGGGCGTCGCCGGCGCGCAAAACGTAGGCATCGTTCACCCGTTGGCCTCCGAAGAAGCCGGCGGTCACCCGGGCGGGTATGCCGACCGCTCGCAAGAGCACGGCCAGCCCGGTCGCGAAATGTTCGCAATGGCCCTCGCGGCGAGTCAGCAGAAAGTCGGCGAGGGGGTCGTCGACGTCGCCCGCCAAGGTCAGTGAATACGAATAGGAGCTGCGCAAATACCGCTCGAGCTTGCGCGCGGCTTCGAGCGGCCGTTTTTCGTCGCCCACGATGCGTTTCGCCAATTCGGCGATGCGGGGGTCGAGGGTGGGCAGCGCCAGATACTTGGGGTCGACCTCGCCGCTTTCGGCCGCCCGGGCCTCGGGGTCGCGGCTCGCGACCGAATATTGGTACCCGTTGCCGTTGCCGGCGAAACGCACCTCTTCGTCTTTCGCTTCGATGAGCCCCACGGCCGCCTGGCCGTTCGTGCTCAGCGCCATGGCGCCGTCGAAGACGAACGGGGTGTCGAGGCCGACCAACGTGCGAGCCTCGTACGCCGGCAGCAGTTCGATTCGCTGCACCACGAATTTTCGCGCCGTGGTCGAGACCTGCACCCGCGTTCGAGCCGGCTGGTCGGCGCCCGACCCTTTCCATTCTTTGCCGTCGAAGTGGTCGAACACCCGGCCGACCCAGTATTGCTCGAGCTCGTCGGTCTTCGGGTCGGGCTCGAGCTTCGCCCTCAACACGATGCGCGCGCTCGTCTTCAAATTGCCGCTGCCGCCCAGTCGCACGCGGTCGCTCATGCCGGTCGTGCCGCCCAGCACGCCGGGAGGCGTTCGCCGGGCCGCCATGTTCCACGACAAGCGGGGAAAGAGTACGAAGAACGCCAGGCCTCCCACCAACGCCAGCGCCACGCCGACCATCACCTGCGTCAAAACCGGCTTGACCGGCAGTTCGCCATCGCGCTCTTCGGGGCCCTCGATCACGGCGAGGCCCAACGCCAAGCAGGCGAAGGTACCGAAAGACAGCAACGACAGCGCGTACCACATTTCGCCTGACAGGGCGGCGGCGCCCGCCATGAGCAAGAGCGACGCGAGCAGCACCTGTTGGTCGGTGGTGGGCCCCGGTTCTGACGTCATTCGCTGGGCGGTGACGAGCAGGGCGAACGAAGCGGCCGACACGACGAGGTCCATCGCTCCGCGAAAGGCGAGGCCGAACAACACGACGGCGGTGCCGAGCAGCACCAGCACCGTCAACACCGGCCGGCGGGCCAGCGGCCGAACGCCAAACATCGACGAGACCCACGCCCCGGCGAAGGCCACGTTCACCCACAACGGCAGGGTGCCCGAGAGCGCCACGGCGATGAACGCCGACAGCGCGGCCAGATCGCGCAGCTTGAGCCGCAGCCGCTTTCGGGCCGCCAAATTCATGCCGCGCCCTCGCGACCGGGCTCTTCACCCGATTCGGCCGCGTACCCGACCCACGCGAGCGCGGTGAGCACCCGGCGCTCATGGCCGGGGCCGGCGCCAGGCCGAATTTTCTGGCCATTCGTGAGCAGCCCCACTTCGTGGCCTTCGGCCAACAACTGCTGGGTCGCGGCGGCCGTTTCTTCACACGCCCGCTCGAGTGCGTCGTCTCGGAGCGCGTCGTTGAGGCGCAGGGTGTACTGGCGGCGGTCTTCGCGCTCGCGTTCGACCTTCACCAGCCGGCCGACCGAGGCGCTCTTGCGCCAGTGAATGCGCCGGGCGTCTTCACGGTCGCCCAAGTCACGCAAGCCGAGCAGGTCTCCTTGGCCGTCGCGTTGGCGGGCGTTGCCGCCGTCTCCGGCTTGCCGACCCGCGTCGGCCTCCAGCGGCGGGCACGAGAACCCGCGCCGCGGGTACACCAGCAGCAAGTCGTTCACCTCGAGCGTGCGCGACTTTTCGAAAATACCGAGGGGGAACGCGGTGCTGATTTCGACCTTCGTCAACCGGTGCGGCCCGCGGCGGTTGGCCGTGGCGTCGGCGCGCACCGTCAGCGGCTCGGCGTCGCTCAGCAGCGGTACCCAGGCCCACGCCTCGACCGAACCGTCGGCTTCGCGCACCTTGAGGGCGAAGGCGCGGCCGCGCTCGCGCTTCAGCTCGTACCGCAGCGCGAACGGTTCTTTCGCGAAGGCGCCGTCGGGCAACAGCCGCCGCACGCTGACGTCCCAAATGGCGCGCTCTGAAAGAACTCCCGACAAGACGATGATCGACAACATGAAGCCCAGCACGAGGTACAGCAGGTTGTTGCCGGTGTTGAGCGCGCCCAGGCCAATGCCAATGGTGAGCACCAGGTACGTTCGGCCCAAGCGCGTGACCTTGAGCGTGCGCGGGGGCCGGAGCCACCGACGCATGCGCTGCCAAAAGGTGGGTCGCGCCATGGCCGCTCTCCAAACCCGGGTCTCAGCGAGGTGCCGGGAGCCTCTTGACGATTTCGTCGATGAGGTGACCCGCTTCTTCGCGCGCGAACACGCCGTGCACCGAACTGCGCAACAAGAGGCGGTGCGAGAGCGCGGGGCCGACCACGGCGCGAACGTCTCCGGGGGTGACGAAGTCGCGCGCTTCCCACAGGGCATGGGCTCGGGCGGCGGCGATCAATGACAGCACCGCTCGGGTCGACGCCCCGCGTTCGATTTCGGCGTGCGTGCGGGTCGCCCCGGCCAAGCGCACCGCGTAGTCGGCAATGTCGCGCGACACTTGAACGGCGTCGGCCGCCTGGTGCAGACCCTCGAGTTCGGCCGCGCTCGCAATGGGCTTGAAGCCCGACAACGGGTCGACCCGGCGGGCCATGAGCAAGTCGGTTTCGACTTCAGGGGGCAAGTGCCCGAGAGACAGGCGCATCAGAAACCGGTCGAGCTGTGAGTCGGGCAACGGGTAGGTGCCCGACAGGTCGATGGGGTTCTGCGTGGCGATGACGGTGAAGGGCTGGGGCAGGTGGTGGGTGACGCCGTCGAGGCTGACTTGGCCTTGGGCCATGGCCTCGAGCAGCGCCGACTGGGTGCGCGGCGGCGCGCGGTTCAGCTCGTCGGCCAAGACCACTTGGTGAAAAATGGGGCCGGGCCGAAATTCGAACTTCGCCGACTGTTGCACGAAAATTTGGGCGCCGAGAATGTCGCTCGGCAGCAGGTCGGCGGTGAATTGCACCCGCGCGAACGACAGGGCGAAGCCTCGCGCCAACCCTTCGGCCAAGGTGGTCTTGCCCACCCCGGGCACGTCTTCGAGCAACAGGTGCCCCCGAGCAGCGAGGCAGGTGAGGGCCAGTCGGGTCTGCTCGGGTTTGCCGAGCACCACCTGGCCGAGGTGACGGTGAAGCCGCGAAAGGAGTTCCTGAGCGTTGAGGCGCATCGACGAGGCCGCGGACTATACAGCGAGCCTCGGTCGCATTGATATGAGCAAGGCGAATGGGCCGGGGTAAGGTTCGCCCGCGTTCGAATTTCGATTCATGGGCCGAATCAAGCTGCTCAGCGCTGACCTCATCAACAAGATCGCCGCCGGCGAGGTGGTCGAGCGCCCGGCGTCGGTCGTCAAAGAGCTGGCCGAAAACTCCATCGACGCGGGGGCGACGACGGTTCGGGTGCTGCTGTCAGAAGGCGGGCTCAACGCCATCAGCATCATCGACGACGGGCACGGCATGTCGGCCGAAGACGCCCGCTTGAGCCTCGAGCGACACGCCACCAGCAAACTCGCCGACCAAGAGGCGCTCTTTCACATTCTCACCAAGGGGTTTCGCGGTGAGGCGCTGCCCACCATTGCGTCGGTGTCGCGTTTCTCTTTGCAGACGTCTGAACCCGGCGCGGTTTCGGGCACGAAGATCTCATTCACCGACGATTCTTCGCACACGATGGTCGTCGAAGAGGCTCCGGCGCTCGGTGGCACCCGCATCGACGTGCTCGACCTGTTTTACAACACCCCGGCGCGGCGCAAGTTCTTGAAGCGCGAGTCGACCGAACTGACCCACTGCGAAGAAGCGGTCATTCGCTTGGCGCTCGCGCACCCCGAGGTCGGGTTCTTCGTCGAACACGGAGAAAAGCGCCTCTTCTCGAGCCCCGCGACCGCGGCCGACCCGAAAGAACGGGTGGCGGCTGCGCTCGGCAATGAGGTCTCTCCTCATTTGTTGGCCATTGAAGACCGCCGTTTGGGCGTTTCGGTGTCGGGGTTCGTCGCTTCTCCCGAATTCACCTTGCCCACCGCGCGCGGGCTCTACACGTTCGTCAACCGCCGGTACATTCGCGACCGGGGCCTCAACGCGGCGATTCAGCGGGCGTTTCAAGACCAGTTGCCACCGGGCCGCCAGCCCGTGGCGGTCATTCACATCGAAGTCGACCCCAGGGCGGTCGACGTCAACGTGCACCCTCAGAAGCTCGAAGTGCGCTTCGCCGACCCGCGCTCGGTACAAGAGTCGGTCGGGGCGGCCATTTCGAGAGCGTTGAAAGCCGCGCCCTGGCGAAAAGAACAAGAAGGCGTGGCCGACGCGTCGACCCACGCCCACTACGCGTTGGCCGTCGACCGCTTCTTGTCTCGGGCCCAGCCGGCGTTCTTCGAGCCGTCGGCGGCGTGGGCGGGCG
>JBGAIY010000405.1:0-7572 GCA_044225205.1 Myxococcaceae bacterium
GTGCTGCACCGCGGCCTCGGCGACGACAAATACCGACCGAACCCGTTGCTGCGGCAGTATGTCGAGGCCGGCTGGCTGGGCAAGAAGTCGGGGCGCGGGTTCTACAAGTACTGAAAAGCCAAACGAAACGGTCGAGGTTCGCCATGAGTTTTGAATTCGTGAAGTTGCAGTTCGACGGCCCGGTCGCGACGTTGACGGTCGACCGCCCCAAGTCGCTCAACGCCATCAACGCCCAGACCTTGCGAGAGCTCGAAGAAGCGCTCAACCAGGTCGCCGAGCACCCAGACGCCCGCGCGCTCATCGTCACGGGTGGGGGCGAAAAGGCGTTCGTCGCCGGTGCCGACATCGCCGAAATGCAGAACTTCAGCGTGGCACAGGCGCTCGACTTGTCGCGCTTGGGCCACCGGGTCATGGCGAAGCTCGAGGCCCTGGCGGTGCCCACCATCGCCGCGGTGAATGGGTTCGCGCTGGGCGGCGGCTGCGAGCTCGCCCTGGCGTGCGACTTCATTTACGCCAGTGAAAAAGCCAAGTTCGGCCTGCCCGAAGTCACCCTGGCCGTCATACCGGGCTTCGGCGGCACCCAGCGGCTCACCCGGCTGCTCGGGCGGGCGCGGGCCAAAGAGCTCATTTTCACCGGCGAGCTGATCGACGCCGCCAAAGCCAAAGAACTCGGCCTCGCGCTCGAAGTGCTGCCCGTCGACCGGCTCATGCCCCACTGCGTCGAAGTGGCGCAGAAAATCGCCAAGCGCGGCCCGCTGGCCATTGCCGCGGCCAAGCGCGTCATCGAACGAGGCGCCGACGTGCCGCTGAGCCAAGCGAACGAACTCGAGGCCCAAGCGTTCGGAGAAGTTTTCGGCACCGCCGACCAGAAAGAGGGCATGACGGCTTTCTTGGCGAAGCGCCCGGCGGTGTTTCAGAAGAAGTGACGCCGCCGAAAGTTGCCTGAAAGTCTTGCCAGTTGCCCGCGGGGGGCCGATCGTCGGCCCCCATGAGCGAACAAACTCCGACGTGGGCTCGCTTTCAAAAATACTGGTGCGCGGTCGACGAACTGGGGTTGTCGCTCGACGTGTCGCACATGTCGTTCACCGACGAGTGGCTGGCGTCGATGCAGCCGGCCATGACGCGCGCGTTCGACGCCATGGCGGCGCTCGAGAAGGGCGCCATGGCCAACCCCGACGAAAAGCGCCAGGTCGGGCACTATTGGTTGCGTGCGCCCGAACTGGCGCCCCCGGCCGAAGCGGCCGCCGTGCGCGAGGCGCTCGCCCAGGTCAAAGCGTTCGCCGGGCGCGTGCACCGAGGTGAATTGCGCGCGGGCAACGGCCAGAAATTCAGCGACGTGCTGGTGGTGGGCATTGGCGGTTCGGCGTTGGGGCCGCAGCTCGCCGCCGACGCGCTGGCCCGCCCCGACGAAGCGTTGCGCATTCACTTCTTCGACAACACCGACCCCGACGGGTTCGACCGCGTCTTGGCCCGGCTCGGCCCGGCCTTGGCCCAGACGCTCGTCGTCGTCATCTCGAAGTCGGGAGGCACGAAAGAGACCCGCAACGGCATGCTCGAAGCGCAAGACATGTTTCGACGTGCCGGGCTCGACTTCGCCAAGCACGCCGTCGCGGTGACTGGCGCCGGCAGCGAGCTCGACCGCGCCGCGGCCAGCTGGCTCGCCCGCTTCCCCATGTGGGACTGGGTCGGTGGCCGCACGTCACAGACTTCGGCCGTCGGTTTGCTGCCCATGGCCCTGCAAGGCCACGACGTCGACGCGCTGCTCGACGGCGCCCGCGTGGCCGACGCCGCGACCCGCGTGCGCGACGTGCAGAAGAACCCCGCCGCGCTGCTCGCGCTCATGTGGCACCACGGCAGCCAAGGCCGCGGCGCCAAAGACTTGGTCGTCTTGCCGTACAAAGACCGGCTGTTGCTGCTCTCGCGGTACCTGCAGCAATTGGTCATGGAGTCGCTCGGCAAAGAACTCGACCTCGACGGTCGCGTGGTGAACCAGGGCCTCGCGGTTTACGGCAACAAGGGGTCGACCGATCAACACGCGTACGTTCAACAATTGCGCGAGGGCGTGCCCAATTTTTTCACCCTGTTCGTCGAGGTGCTCAAAGACCGCGACGGCGCCGCGTTCGAAGTCGAGCCTCGGGTCACGAGCGGCGACTACCTCCTCGGCTTCTTGCTCGGCACCCGAACGGCGTTGCGCGAAAAAGGCCGCGAGTCGATGACGCTCACCGTGCCCGACGTGTCGGCCCGAACGTTGGGGGCCCTCATCGCCCTGTTCGAACGCGCGGTCGGCTTCTATGGCACGTTGATCAACGTCAACGCCTACCACCAACCCGGCGTCGAAGCCGGCAAGAAGGCCGCCACCACCGTGTTGGCCTTGCAGCTCCAGGTGATGGACGCTCTGACCGCCACGCCACAACCGGTGGCCGAATTGGCGAAGACGGTGTCGGGTGACCCCATCGCCGTCTTCAAGGTGCTCGAACACTTGGCGTTCAACGGCCGCGCCCGTCGTACTCCAGGCCTGGGCTCGCCCGGCGAGGCCAAGTTCAGCCGCGCTCCGTGACTTCGCCGTGGTCAAAAATGCTCGTGACCGTGGTCGGTTACGACAGCGCGCAGTGGGGGCCGTCGCTCGGGCGAACGCTGGCCCAGGCCGACGCGGTCGTCGTCGTCGACAATGCCAGCCATGACGCGACGGCCGACGTGCTCGCCGCTGCGCTGCCGCGGGCCGAAGTGCTGCGCCTGCCGGTGAACGTGGGCTTCGGCGCCGCGCACAACCGCGCGGTCGAGCGGGGCGGCGAGCGCTGGGCCGAGCGCCCGTATGTGCTCTTGCTCAACCCCGATTGCACTCTCGAACCCGGTGCGCTCGAAGCGCTCGTCGAGGTGCTCGACGCGAACCCCAGGGTCGGGGCCGTCAGCCCGCAGCTCGTGAATGCCGACGGCTCGTTGCAGGGCAGCGCCCGCCCCGCGTTCTTTCGCGAAGACCGTCGGGCCGTCGCACTCGAACGGCCCGGCCCGACCGAATGGCTGCGTGGCTCATGCCTCGTCGTTCGCCGCTCGGCCTGGCGCGAGGTCGGCGGGTTCGACCCGCGGTACTTTCTGTTCTACGAAGACGACGACCTCTGCCTGCGGTTGCAACGCGCGGGGTGGGCGTGCTGGCTCGTGCCCCACGCCCGCGCCGTGCACGTCACCGGCACCGGGAGCGCCTTCAGCTGGCCCACCTGGTGGCGAAAGAATTTTCACCTCGCCCGCAGCAAACGCCTGGCGCTCAGCACCTGGGTCGGGGCAGGGGCGGGGTGGCGCTACCGGCTCTCCCTCGCCGTCGGGGCCTGGTTCGCGGTGCCGCTCTACCTGCTCGTGGCTCGCCCCCGGCTCGCGGTGAAGTGGGCGGCCTGGGGCTGGAGCGTGTTCGCCGACACGTCCAAGCCCTGGGTTTGAGCACCCGACCTTATTCTCCGACGGCCGTGTAGCGGCGCAGCTTGCCGTCGTCGGTGGCGTACACGCGCTCGGGGTCTTGGCTCTTGCCGAAGTTCACGTCTTTCGCCAGGCCTTTGACCTTCGGCTTGCTCGCCGGCGTCATCGCGTTGTTCTCGAGGTTGAGGCTCTCGAGGTGGGCGTAGGCCTCTTTCGACGCGAGCATCACGTCGAGGTCGGCGTCGGTCAAACAGCCCATTGACAGGTCGAGCGACGTCAGCTGCTTGAGCACCTTCGCCGTCGGCAGCGCCTTCACCAATTCGTCAGAGAAGACCGAGTTCATGAGCCCCAAGTGCTTGAGCTTGGGAAACGCGGCGCCCGACAAAATGGGCGCAATGTCTTTGACGCCGCCACTCGCGCCGTAGCTCGGGTCTCCGAACCAAATTTCGAGCGACTCGAGCTGCGGCGCTTTCATTTCGCACAGCTGCTTGAGCTCGTTCTTGGTCAACGACCCGGTCTCGATCGTCAGGGCCTTGAGGCCGGGCAGGTTCACGCCCTTGCCGAAGGTGACCACGCCTCCGCGCAGCGTGACCTTTTCGAGGTTCGTGAAGATCTTCGCCAACGCGCCGAAGTCGCCGGTTTCACACGACGAAATGTCCCATTCTCCCGTCTCGCCCAGGTAGAGTTCGCGCAGGGTCGTGGGGCCTTTGTTTTCTGCGAGCGCTTCGACCAGCGGTTCGAGCGACATCATTTCTTCACCCGGCACTGGCCCCAGGTGCAGTTTCTGAATGAAGCGCGCCGTCGGCAAGGCGAGCAGGGCGGCCAGGTCTTCTTGTGCTTGGTCGGGCCCACCGCCCTCGTCGTCGAACATCGGCCACCCGATGGTGACCGATTTCATGAACCCAAACTGCCATTCGATGTCGAGGGTGTGTTCGTCTCGGCTCTTGAACTCGGCCAGCTCGCCCAGAAAGTGCGCCGCGTGTTTCTTGAGCAGCGCGCTCGCCGCTTTCTTCGCGTCGGCACTCGACGTCGACCGCTCTTGCAAGACGATGAGCTCGCCCAAGGGGTCGCCCTTGCCTTGCAACCAGTCGGCGTACACCAGGTAGGCACCGGGGTCGTTCGGGCTCTTCTCGATGGCCGCTTCGAGCTCGGGGTTGCGCAACGGCGGCGGCGCGCCCCCGACTTCGACGTACCCTTTGCCCGTTTTCTCGGCGATGAGCTTCTTCGTGTCGGCTTTCGCTTCACCCGGTGAATCGAAGTCTTTTTCTTTCTCTTGGCCGTCGGTGCCGATTCGCCCGAACCGAACGATCTGGGTCGTGTCGTCGACCTTCACTTGCCAGAACTTGTTGGAGCCTCCTTCTGAAAATTCGAACCGGCGCCACCCGGGTTCGACGGTGACTGGCGCCTTGACCGCCGGGGCCGCATTCGCCTTGGGAGCGGCTTCGGTGGGCGCGGCCTTTTTGGGCGCCGCGGCGGGGCTGGGCGCTGTCGCGCCGCCGCCTTTTTCGACGTAGCCCTTGCCCGTCTTTTCGCGCACGAGCTTGTCGTGGAGCTTCTGCGCCCCATCAGCGGAGCCTTCGTCTTTGATGGTGGTCTGGCCGCTCGCGCCGATTTTGCCGTAGCGGGTATAGAGGCGGGTGCCCTCGACCCAGACCTCCCAGAACTTGTTTGACGACCCCTCGGAGAACTCGAAATAGCGTTTGGCCATGGGGGGCGGAGCATGGCGCAAGGGCGTCACCGTTGCCGAGCACTATTTGGCCCGACGCAACAGTGGCCGGCCAGCCAGGGTGTTGCTATTTCGGCACCATGAACTTCGAGTTGACGGACATTCAGCGCGACATTCAAGAAATGACGCGCGAATTCGCGGCCCGCGAACTGATACCCAACGCCCGCCACTGGGACGAGCACCACGAATGGCCCACGGCCGCCGTGAAGCAACTGGCCGAGCTGTCGCTGCTCGCGGTCGCCGTGCCCGAGGCGCACGGCGGCGCCGGTCTCGACAACGTGTGTTACGCGCTGGCCATGGAGGAGATCAGCCGCGGCTGCGCGTCGACCGGTGTGATCATGAGCGTCAACAATTCGCTCTACTGCGACCCCGTTTCGAAGTTCGCCACCGACGCCCAAAAGCGCGTGTTTCTCGACCCCTTCGCTCGGGGTGAAAAGCTGGGCTGCTTCGGGTTGACCGAGCCCCAAGCCGGCTCAGACGCCGCCGCGCAAAACACCATCGCCGTGAAGAAAGGCGACCGCTACATCATCAACGGCTCGAAGAATTGGATCACGAATGGCCCCAAAGCCGACGCGATCGTGCTCTTCACCATGACGAACAAAGAAGCCGGCCACAAAGGCATTACCGCCTTTCTCGTGCCGACCGACACCAAAGGCTTTCGCCGCATGCCGCCCGACAAGAAAATGGGCATCAGTGCCGCGTGGAGCTGCTCGATGTACTTCGAAGAAATGGAGGTGCCGGTCGAAAACATGCTCGGCAAAGAAGGCGAGGGCTTCAAGATCGCCATGTCGACGCTCGACGGCGGGCGCATCGGCATTGCCTCGCAAGCCCTCGGCATCGCCCGCGCCGCGTACGAAGAAGCCGTTCGGTATTCGGGCGAACGCAAGTCGTTCGGCAAGCTCATTCGAGAGCACCAGGCCATTCAGTTCATGATCGCCGACATGGCCACCGAGCTTGACGCCGCCCGCATGCTCATTTGGCGAGCCGCGCTCATGAAAGACAAGGGCGTGCGCCATTCGGCCGAGTCGGCCATGGCCAAGCTCTACGCGTCTGAAATGTCGCGCCGGGTCACCAACACCGCGCTGCAGATCTTCGGGGGCATGGGCTACTCGAAGGAGATGGACGCCGAGCGCCACGTTCGCGACGCCCGCATCACCGAGATTTACGAAGGCACGAGCGAAATTCAGCGCATCGTGATTGCCGCCAACCTCTTGCGAGACTGACCCCCGAATGAGCTCTGCGTTGACTGCGTTTTCAGCGGCGGTGTTGCTTCTCGTCTTGGTGGCCGAAGACCGGCACGCCGCCGAAAAAGACAGCACCATGAAGTCGTTGATCAAAGACGTGGACCGCCACCGCCAATGCCTCGGCCCCCAGCGACGGCGGGGTCGCCTTGACCAACGGCATCGACCTGACCCGGCTGCCGTTCACCCCCGATTCGATCAAGCAGGTCGTGCTGTCGTACCAGCCCCAGGTGCA
The DNA here is from genome assembly GCA_044225205.1 of Myxococcaceae bacterium. Lineage (GTDB taxonomy): Bacteria > Myxococcota > Myxococcia > Myxococcales > Myxococcaceae > JAEUJT01. Next base: position 6,608 of record JBGAIY010000405.1, read on the forward strand.
GGGCTGTCACGAAGAGGCCATGGCGTCGAACAAGCCCATTTCAGGGCAGGTCAAGGTCGCCTTCGTCATCACGCCCGACGGTTTGGTCAAGAACGCGAAGGTCGACAAGAAGGGCTCGAGCATCAAAGACCCCCATTTGCAGCCGACTGCCTGGTGTCGGTGGTGTCGGCCATGAGCTTTCCCCAAGCCTCCCGACGGCAAAGACCACCCCATCGAGTCTCTTCAATTTGAAGCCGGTGGAGGAACCGTGGAGTTCGAACCGAGCGACACCCAAAAGCTCATTCGCGAAACGGCGCGCGGTTTCGCTCGTGACGTCGTGGCCCCGCTCGCGAGGGTCACCGACCGAGAAGAGCGCTTTCCCGCTGACGTGTACCGCCAAATGGGTGAACTCGGCTTGCTCGGAGTGAACGTGCCCACCGAGTACGGCGGCGCGGCCGCCGGCGCCGTGAGCTACGCCCTCGCCATGATGGAGATTTCGCGGGCCTGCTGCTCGACGTCGGTCGGCATGGCCGTCACCAACATGTGCGCCGAGCTGATTTGCGCCTTCGGTACCGAAGACCAGAAGAAACGGTTCGTCGTGCCCCTCGTGAACGGCACCGCCGTCGCTGGGGCGTTCGCCCTCTCGGAGCCACAAGCCGGTTCTGACCCCGGTGCCATGACCACCACCGCCGAACTCAAGGGCGACCGTTGGGTGCTCAACGGCTCGAAACAGTGGATCACGTCGGGCGCTCACGCGGGCGTCATGGTCGTGTGGGCCAGAACCTCAGGGGCCGGCAACAAAGGCCTGTCGTGCTTCATTGTCGAAAAGGGCACGCCGGGCCTCAGCGTCGGCCGGGCCGAAGACAAAATGGGGCTGCGAGGGTCGAACACGGTGCCGCTGCTGTTCGAAAACTGCATGGTGCCCAAGGCCCACCTGCTGGGCCAAGTCGGCGACGGGTTCAAGCTGGCCATGATCGCGCTCGACG
>JBGAIY010000406.1:0-7063 GCA_044225205.1 Myxococcaceae bacterium
CGCGCCTCGCCCGGTCGATGAGCGTCTCGTGGGCGAGCGTCGACTCGGCCGCCACGACGAGGCCCTTCTTGAACCACAAGGTACGCAGGCCGCCCGGTACCCCGAGCTCGAGCCGGGCGTCGGCTTGGCCCAAAACGAGTTGGCCGACGAGCCGCGCCAGCCCCTCGAGGTCGACCGCGCCCGTGCGCGCGACCCCCAGGGGGCGGCGCCCCGGCAGGGTGATGGGCATCACCGCGCGGTGCTCGAGGTCTTTGATTCGTTCTGACGCGAGCTGCACCCCCGCTTCGGCGGTGTCGGCCCGGGCCGCCGCGGCGTCGAGCGCTTCTCGCAACGTGGCCACGTCTTTCGTCAACCGCGCGACCTGCGCCGTCGCCTCGCCCAACTCGGTCGACAGCCGTTCGACGTCGCCCTTGAGCACGTCGCGCTCATTCGCGGTCTCGTGCCCTGAGCTGCGCAGCTGTTTGAGCGACGACTCGAGCGACACCACGTGCTCGGCCAGTTCGTCGGCTCGAGACTTCGAATGCGTCAACGCCTCCTGGGCCGCGGGGAGCTGTTCGGCTTGGGCATGGGCCGCGTCGAGGCGAGCCGTCAAGTCGGTGACCTGGTGGTCGAGCTGGTCGCGCTCGGCTTCGACCTGCTGGTGCTTTTCGCTCAACGCCGTCAGCTCGGCCTTGACCGACCGCAGCTCGGTCAACTCGCGTTCGACTTCTTCACGGCGGGTCGTTTGCGCGGTGAGGTCTTCAGACACCCTCGCCAATTCGTTGCTGATTTCGGTGACCTGGGCGTTGAGCTGTTCGTTGGCGTGCACTTCGCCGTCGAGCCGTTGCTGCAGCGCCTCTCGCTCGGCCTGCTGCTGCGCGTTCAGCTCGCGCGCCACGTCGAGCTGGGCCTGCGCTTCGTTGTACGCCGCGTCGCGTTCGTCGAGCGCGCGCTGGAGCGAGTCGACCATTTGCCGCTCGGCCTCGAGCTGTTCGCTCAAGTCGCGTTCGAAGGTCACCCGGTGCGCTTCGGCGGCTTCGGCCTGCTCCCGAAACTGCGTGCGTTCGGCGTCGAGGTGGGCGTGCAGCACCCGCAGGTCTTCTTCGAGGTTCGCGCGCGCTGCCCGCTCGGCCTGCAACAGGTCTTCGGCGTGGTCGGCTCGGCGCTTCACCGCGTCGAGCTCTGACGCGGTCTGACGGCCTTGGGCTTCTTCGACCCGTCGGTTGGCGTCGGCCACGGCCCGACTCTCGAGCATCATCGCTTCGGCGCGGGCCAGCACCTCGCGGGCTTGGGCGGGGGCCGTTCGGCGAGGCCCGTCGTCGTCGGGGGGCGGCGTCTTTTCGGCGTGGGTCTCGTCGGTCGAACCCGAAGCCGACGCGAATGACGTCTCGTCGTCGCCGTCGTCTTCTTGCTCTCCCGTCAGGGTACTCGCCGCACCCCGCGGCCGAATACCGCTGTCGCGAGAAGCTCGGCGCCGTTGCGCTTCGGCCCGAACTTCGTCTTCGAGCCGTTGCAGCTCGTCGTCTTGCGCAGCGGCAATTGACGACTCCACGTTCGCCATGACTTCGGCTTCGACGTCGCGGTGAATCGACGCTTCGATCGCCGGCAGGTCGCCGAAGAGCTTGTCTTCGAGCGACGCCCGCGGGCCGACCGGCGCGGTGGCCACCGGTTCGGGGGCCTCGGCGAAGCCGGCTTCGGTGTGTTGAGAAGCCCATTCGCCGCTGGAGTGACTGGGAGGCACCGGGGCCGTGGCGTCGGGGTCGGCGTGAACCGAAGCACCCTCGCGCTGAGCCGCATCGCCCTCGTCGGCAGGCCGGCTCGGGTCGGGCGTCGGGGCGAAGGCCTCTTCGGTCGTTTGCGGCGACCAAGTGGGGGCCGACAGCGCGGCGCCAGGGGCCACCTCCATGGGGGGCAAGTCGGCTTCGGGCAGGGTGGCGTCGGTCGGCGCATGCTGAGTCGGCGCGGTCGCTCGCCATTCGTCGCCTTCGGGAGTCGGCTGGGGCGGTGCCGACATTTTGGGCGCTTCAATCACCGACCAGGTGTCGTGCGACGTGGTCGACGCCCGCATCGACTCGGCCAGCGTTTGCGCGAAGTGCTCCGGGTCAATGGGCAACGGTTCAATGGGGTAGGGGAAGCCGGGCACCGTTTCGCCGAGAATCACGACCCGCAAGAGCCTCGCGTCGGGGTGCTGCTGCAGCTCTTCGAGCAAGACCGCGCCGCGCTCACCTTCGACCGAAGGCTGCAGCAACACGAGCCCCGGCAAATGATGCCCCCAGGCGATGACGGCGTCGGCCGCGCTCGTCGCCAAGATGACTTCGTACCCCTCGCGCGACAGCACTCGTTTGACGGCCGCAATGGTCGACAAGTCGTCGGCGACGAGCAACACCGGAGAAGCCATTCGAACGAGAAGTTCCTACAGGTCTGTCGCGGGGTCCAACTTGTTGCCGGTTTTCTGGTCAGATGCCGTGAGCGCCCTCCAAACCCCCTCGCCTTTTCAGTCGCACCGCCTTTCAACCGCGCCGAATGACTCGGTCTCGGTGAACGGAGGCCACCAATGTCGCCGCCGCACGACCTCGCGTGTCTCAAGCCATTATGAAAAGAGTCGTTGCTGCGTGTTGCCTGCTTCTCTGTGCTTGCCTGACCCCCACCACCGAACCCTCGGGTGATGCCGGGCCGACCGACGCCGGGCCTGGTGCTGGGCCGACCGACGCCGGGCCGACTGGTGCTGGGCCGACCGACGCCGGGCCGACTGACGCTGGGCCGTCGGTGACCGACCCCGATGCGGGGCCTGGTACCTTGCCCGACGCTGGCCCGAGCTCAGGGGGGTGCGTGCCTCAAGACCCCAGGTCGTGCAACGACGGCTTGGCGGGGGCGCTGTTCGGCGGCCTTTGCCTCGACGGTCAGTGTCGGTGCCACCCCGGGTTCGTGTTCAACCCGGCGACCGGCCATTGTCGCGCACAGCGGTGCGACGAATCAGGAGCCTGCGGCCCTTCGGCTTGCACCAATGCCATTGCACTCACGGCCGGCGCGTTTTCGGGCACCACCGACGGTGGGGTCGACGCCTACGGTGGCGGCAGTTCGTGCGTGCCGGGCGGCGCGCCCGACCAGGTTTTTTCGGTCACCGTGCCAGCCGGTCAGCGGGTGTTGCTCAAGGCGCAAGCCGCCTTTGTCGCCCGACTGTTTTTGCTCGACCCGAAGACCTGTACCGCGAGCTGCGTTCACGACGCGGCAAGCGACGGGCAGTTTGCGAAACTCGCGTGGTTCAACAACTCGACCAGCCCGGTCGAACTGCCCTTCTTGCTCGACTGGAACGCGGGCCTGCCCAACCCCAGTGCGATACCCAACAGTGGGCCGTACACGGTGACGGTGGCGTTCGATTCGGGGCCGACCGAAGGTGAGAGTTGCCTGTGGCCGGCGCCGCTTTCGCTCGACGCCACGACCGAAGCTCGGCCCGGAGTCGAGGCCAACGACGAGGGCCCCTTCGGCATGGGTGAAAACGTCTACCGCCTGACCGTGCCTGCGAAGACCACGCTCGACCTCGACTTCGTGGCGACCGGGTCGTCGCGGGTCGTGCTCTACGACCACCCCGAATCGTGCGGCACCAGTGACTCCGTCGCGTCATTCTTGGTGCTCAACTCCATGGGCACGGTGCGGCATTCGTATTCGAATGGGTCGGCCGAGCCCGTCACGTTGACCGTGGTGGTCGAGCCGTTCGGCGTCTTCGAAACAGGAGCCGTCGACATCGTTCCGACGCTCACCCCACACTGAGTGGTTGCGGTAAGGGGTCGAAGGGAACCTTCGTGTCAGTCGGTGCCCAACCATTCGGCGATGAGTTTCTGGGCCTCGGCTGAATAGAACCAATCGTAGTGTTGACGGAGTTCCGCGAGCGTTTCTTCGGCGAGGCGTTCGTCAGACAGGTCGTGATTGCGCGTGGTCATGCCCTCCCACCCGTCGCGAAGCACTCGAATGCGCGAAACCAGCACGTCTCGTGAAAGCGTGGAGCTGCGCTCGGCCGGTGCGGTGGTCATCGCCTGCAGCACCCGGGGGTGCTGACGAGCCCACTCGGTCGCCAGCCGGGTGTACTTTCGCTGGCGGCGCTCCGCGGGGCCCGGAGCCTGTTTCTCGCGCTGCGACGGCGACCGCTTTCGGCGAGCGACCGACCTCGGCTTCGGGCGAACGCGAGCCCACCGGTGTCGACCGGTTCGGTCGGCGAGTATCACGTAGAAGTTGCCGTCGTTGCCTTGCTTTTTGGCACCAACCCGAAACCCGCTCGCGCTCTGCGGAGGCGAAGGTCGTTGCATTCGAGACTTGCCCCAGACGTTCTCAAGCTTCTGACGCTCGAGCTGTCGGAGCTTGGCCTTCGATTTCGCAATGACTCGCTTGGGTGTCTTTCGTCGTGTCGCCATGGCTTGAGCCTCTGACCAGAACCACGGCCGGGCAATGTGTCTCCCCTCGGTGCGTGCGGCAAGGCAAACGCTCGCGCCGCCGCGGTCGTCAGACGCGTCGAAGCAGGTCGGCGGCGGGTGTCTGAGTGCCGCTGAGCCAGCTTCACGAGCCGTGGCCTGAGCGCCGGGCTCGGTTCGCGCCGGCCTCGACGCGGGCGGCGAGCGCTTCGTCTCGAGGTAACCCTTCGCCGGTTCGCAGCATGGTCGCCAAGCGCTCGCGCATTCGGCGTTGCGCCGCGGCCGACAACCCGGTCGACTCGGCCGCGTGCCGCTGCGACTCGGCGTGGCCGAACGTGGCCGCCGCGAGAAGCCAGAACCATTCGTCTTCGCCGGTTCGGTAGCTGCGGAGCGTGCGGTTGAATTCGGTACCGAAGTGGGCCGCGAGCGCCGCCATGGCGCTGGCGTCGCCGTTCAGGGCGTCGGCCCGTAAACGCAAGACGTGCATGGGCTCGGTGAAGTCGAAGAAGGTGGGGGTGGGCCCGGCCCACGGTTCATGGCCGAGAAAGAAGCGCCCGTTGGCTTGGTCTTGGCCCAAGGCGCCACGCACCACGGTGAAGTGTTCGGCGGTCGCGCCGTCGACTTCGAGGCCCCGAAAGTAGACGCGCTCGTGATCGCGGCCGAAGTCGCCTCCCAGCGAGGCGAACGAGCCTGGGTGAGCGCGTTCGCACTTCATGTCACCGAACCAGACGCCGCCTGAATGCAACAGGTAGGGCCCGCGCACGTCGAAGTCGTTCGGGTCGAAAGGCTGCTTTTGGCCGAAGCGGTACACCGCCCGCGCGTCGACGGCCCACGTGGGGTCGAGCGTTCGAAACGTGGCCGCGTCGGCGTCGAAGCGGTTGACCCCGTCGTAGACTTGGCGCCCGTCGGTCGAGAAATCGCCATGGAGCGGACGGAAGGTCGAGACCCTCGCGAGCGGCACGATGCGCGTCTTCCACAGGGCGTTGAATGCGGTGACGGCGTGAATCGGTGACAGAATGCGAATGTTTTTCGGCTGCTTTTCGGCCGCGGCCACGCCCTCGTGAAACAGGCGCTCGGCGTCTTGGCCCCACGGAGGCGTGAGCGCTTCGAACGTCGCCGGGTCGGCGTCGATGCGTGTTTGCCGAAAGAAGACCTGGGTCGCGTCGCGCGCGTAGTGGCTCGAGCTCTCGAGCGAAGCGGGGTCGAGCGTCGTGCGGTGGCGTACGCCGCGTTCGACGAAGTACACCATTCCTTCGGTACATTCGTAGGGCACCCAGATATTTTACATGGTGCGCCGAGGTCGTCGGCCCCGTGAGTGAGACTTCGCACCCAACCGAAGCGTCTTGACACATGCGACTTGGTCTTCGACTGGTTTGGCTCGCGTCGGCCGTGTGGGCGAGCGGCTGTCTCGAAGTGGCTTCGGGCCCCGACAGCGGCTTGCCGGCGGTTGACGCGGGGGCGAATTCGACCGACGCCTCGGTCGGCTCCGATGCAGGCGCGAAGGGCGACGGTGGCACCTCGGTCGATGGCGGGGCTGGTTCGGTTGACGCCGGCTCGCAACGGCCAGACGCGGGCGCTGACGCCGGCACTGCCGTGGGTGCTGACGCCGGCACTGACGCGGGCACTGACGCCGGCACTCCGTTCGACGCTGGTGTGCCGGGGTACGACTCCGGAGACTTTCTCGACGACGGTGGGTTGCCCGCGTGGCGAAAGGGCGCGCCGTTGAATGCGTTCATACCCATTGCCGGCACCGAGGGGGCGGGCGGAGCGGCCGTCGACCCGTGGGGGGCCTTCACTTTGCGTGAAGACACGTCTGAATTGTTCATTCTGGCGGCGGGGGGGCACCACGACAGTTCCGACAACCGCGTGGTGTCGATCAACCTGTTGGCCGACGCTCCGACCTGGCAATTGCGGTGTGCGCCTTCACCGACGGCCACCCCGTTGGCCGAGTACTACCCAGACGGCAAGCCAGGCTCGACCCACCTCTACGACTACACGGCGTGGGTACCGCAAGCGGCCGGAGGCCAGGGCCGGCTCCTGCGGCTCGGCATGCACGGCCGGTTCGATGATGGCGGCGACAACTTCAACGTCGACGGGTTCAACCCCTTCACCAACACGTGGGACCCCGCGGGCACCTACCCCAACACCCCTGGCACCGTTGGCACGGTTCGCGACCGCAAGACCGGCGTGGTGTACGCGGGGGGAGGCGCGAAAAAGCTCGTGCCCGGCGCGTCGTCGTGGGCCGACACGAACGGGCTCGAAGTGCTGCGCTTTCCCCACGGGTATGACTCGAAACGAAACGCGATTTTCTCGCTGCAGTGGGGCAACGGCGAAGGCTACGACACCGGCGTTTCGGCGCGGCTCGCGTACCCAGAGGCGTCGACCACCGACTCCATTACTTTCAACCCGAGCCCGGCCTTCACCCAGTTTGAAGCCGACCAGCCCTGCTACGCCGCGATGGACTACGACGAAGTCAACGACCAGTACCTCTTCTACACGGGTCAGACGTTCAACAACGGCGCGCTGACGGGCGACGTGACCACTCGGGTCTACGTCATCACCCCGAATGCTTCACGCGTGTGGGACATGTCGTTTTTGCCGATCGGCCCCGGTGGCGTCGCCCCCGCGGCGGCGCCGGCGAGCGGGGCGGGCATCAACGGGCGCTTCAAGTACGTCAAGCG
>JBGAIY010000407.1:0-7056 GCA_044225205.1 Myxococcaceae bacterium
GCGGCCCCATGTGCATGACGGGCTACTGGCAAAACGAAAAAGCCACCCGCGAAACCATTGTCGACGGCTGGTTGCTCACCGGTGACCTGGTTCGCCGCGACGCCGAGGGCTATTTTTACGTCGTCGGTCGCAAGAAAGACATGTTCAAGAGCGGCGGCGAAAACGTCTACCCGCCCGAACTCGAACAGGTGCTCGCCAAACTGCCCGGCGTGCGCGAAGTCGCCGTCATTGGCGTGCCCGACGCGCAGTGGGGTGAAGTCGGCAAGGCCTTCATCGTGCGCGAAAGCGAGAGCGTCACCGTCGACACCGTGCGCGCCCACTGCTTGCAGAACTTGGCGAAATTCAAGGTGCCCAAACACGTCGCTTTCGTTGACGCCTTGCCCAAGGGAGACAGCGGCAAGGTGCTCAAGCGCAAGCTGGCCGAACTCGAGAAGGCTCAGGCCTGAAGGCCCACCGGGGCCACCTTGCGCCGGTGACCCACCTCGAGCACACTTCGCCGTTCGGGAGAACCCGTCATGCGAATTCAACCGCTCGCCCCGCCGTACCAGGCTTGCGCGGGGGCTCGGTGAACCAGCCGACCCGCTACGAAGTGCGCAAACACGGTGAGCCCGTCTTGCGGTTTCGCGCACGCCCCGGGGTGTTGCTCTCGACCGCACCGCGGCCGATGGGTTTTGTACCGCCGAAGCACGCTTTCGTCGACGCCCAGGCGCTCGACGCTTCGTGCGAAGCAGAGCTGGGGGCGCTGTTGACCCAAGTCGACTCGAGCACCGCGTTCATTCAGGCCCTGCGTGACGCGGGGTTCGACGTGCACGAGGTGGCTCCGTGAGCACGCGGCCGACGACCGGCGTGTCTGGCCCGCGCGCCCCGACGTCGCCAAACGACGCCCCCGACGTGCCGAGCCTCGCCCCCGCTTCTTCTCCTGTTCTCGGTGACGGCTTCACCGCCCCGACCAAGCCCAACGTCGTCATCGCTCCGTCGGTGCCCGGCTCGGTCGAGGTCAACGGCGTCACCATCGTCACCCATGGGTGCTCTTTTGCCGCGCTGGCCGAGGCCGAAAACGTCACCCGTTTGCTCACCCACCGGCCCGACCTCGGCAAGAAGCTCGACGCCAAAGACGTGACGCTCGTCATCATACCCTTCGGCCAGAAGATGACCGACTTGCCGGAGTTCGCTTCGCTGCGCGGCAAGAAGACCTTCGACGGCCGCCCGTGGGAAACCGTTCGTGGCTCGGGTGGCCTCAGGGCGGGCGGCAAAGTCTTCGTCGGGGTCGCCGAAGAAAACCTCGCCCAACTCGGCATCAACGCCTACCCGAGCGGCTACTCCATTGCGATGCACGAGCTGGCGCATGCGCTGCAGAACTACGCGCTGCCCCGCGCCGACCAAAAAGCCATCGACCGGGCGTTCGAAGCCCGCGAAGCCGCCGGAGGCCCGTGGACCGAAGCGTACGGCGCCAGCAACGAAGAAGAGTATTTCGCCCAGCTCACCACCGCCTGGTTCGGCCGCAACTCCGGCGTCGGCCACAACGGCGCCGACTGGGTTCGCTCGGCCGACCCGGCGATGGCGGCGACGCTCCAACAGATCTACGGCGACCCCAGCCGGCCTCCTCCGACCGGTTGAGTTGATTCAGCGCAGGCGCTTAGGGCGAAACCGCCCACCCAATCGCCCGCTCGATTCGGCCTTCGCGCTGTGACACCGTCAAGCGGTGGTCGTCGTCGACCAGCCACAGGGTGACTTCGGCCGCCGAACGCGCCGCGAGTTGAACCGAACCCTCGACCGGCACGGTTTCGTCTTGGCGACCATGCAGAATCACCGCTCGGCCGTGCCGGGCCGGCAGCGAAAAGGTGACCCGAGTCGCCGGAGCCAACAGCACCAACGGCCCCGCCCACACTTCGCGCTGGGCCAACAGCGCCGCGATCATGCCCCCGAACGATGACCCCACCACCACGTGCGGGGCGTGTCGGCGAACGGCTTCGGCTCCGACCAGAACCGACGGCTCGATGAGCTCGCTCGGCACCGCGTCGGGCTTCGCTTGCTTCAAGAAGTCGATGATCGGCTGGGTCGGCAACAACGGGGCGAAGACTTCGAAGTCGGCCCGCTGGCGCAGCCGCTGCACCTTCGGCCCGGTCGGGCTGCTCTCGAGCCCGTGCAAAAACACCACCCGCACCACGTCACTCATGTGCTCTTCGCTCCTGGCGCCTCGTTCGTCGGGCCCACGGCCGAGCCGGCTGCTGGGCCAAGAGGCGAACCCCAAAGTTCACTTGACCCGCGCATTGGGCGCCTTCTTTTTGGCTCGCTTCGTCCTCGGCTTCAGGCTGCGACGCACCTTCAACGCGTGCGCAAGGTACGCCTCGAACGTCTGAAACCGCCGAAACTCAGAGCCGTTGTCGATCTCGACAAAGTCCATTTCTCCGTCTTGGCGAACGGTGCGGGGGTCGAGCACGAGAAAATGTCTCTCGTTGTCGCCCATCAGAATCGGCAATGCCCCGGAGTCGAATGGGCTTTCATCGAGAATGTCGTTCCAAAACTCGACTCGCTCTCGAAGCCAGGCGCTTGATTGATCGTCGGTTGAAAGAATCTTGGCCGTCCCGGTGAAGTGGGTCCACCCGTTGTGGAGACTCAGAAACCGCCGGTAACTCGGCGGCAACGGTTTGCCGAATTTCTTCTCAACGGTCGCAATTTGCTTGGCCGACGCGGGCGCCCCCAACTCCCGTGGCTCGTCATCGGGGCCACGGGGAAAGACGAGATCCATCGTTTTGATCAGGTCGCCGATCACCTGCTCCAAGGTCATTTTTGAGCCCATGTGAGGGTATTCATGGCTTGGCCTGGGGCAAGAGCCAAGCGCCACGAGCGACTTCGAACAGGGTGTGAAGGTATTCGCCCCTTCAGTTCAATCACCCGGCATGCACGCTTGCCCTGAAGTACCGACCGAGGCCCGTCAGCAACGCGGGTCGACGGTCGAGACCCGCGACGTCGTCGAACAAATTCTCGCTCGTTGGGAGGCGCCCGACGACGCGCACGAGCGCTTTCGCACCTGGGCGCGCGAGCTGAGCCAGGCCCACGCCCTGCGTTCGGTCGAAGAGGCGGTGGGCTCGCTGCGAGCCGAACTGCGCCGGGTGCACGAAGAACTCGCGTACACCTTGCTGCAGTTCGGTCACATCGACGAGGCCCTGGTCAGCCGCCGTTGGTTCGTCGCTCACCTGCTCGACGTCACCACCCGCGACGCCGGGGCTCGTTGAACGAGCAGCTCAGCGCGCCGAATACCACTCGGCCACTTTGGGCAGCGCCCGAACCGCTTCGACCAACGCCGCCAACCGGGTGAACGGCTTGAACGTCTCGGGCCCAATGTGGTCGATGCTGCCTTTGAGCAGCGGCCCCATCGACACGAACAGCTTCAGGTCGGCCACGCTCGGCGCTGCCCCACCGACGAACGGCCCCACGATTTGCCGTTCGACCTGCGCGCACCAGTCTGGGTAGTAGCTCGCCGCCAACGCCTCGCGCGCCGCTTTCTTTTCGGCCGCGTCTTTGATGCGCCCCGTCGGCCCCAGCTTCGCGCGCATCTCTTCCACCGCGCACATCACCCCTTCGTGACGGGCCGACTCCCACGGGTCGGCCGGCAACAAGCCGTGCTGGCTGCCGATCATTCGTAAAATCGCATTCGTCTGCGCCAGCGTTGGCTTGCCGGCTTGGCTGAACAACGGCAGCGCGCCGTACGGCGTCGACGCTTTGCGCGCCTCCCACTGCTCTCGAGACAGGCGCTCGTCGGTGAACGGCACGCCGGCCATGAACAACGCCAAACGGCACTCTTCGCCGCGGCTCGTGGGTATGTCGAAGTACGTCAAAGTGGGTTTGCTCATGGCGGCGCACCGTAGTCGAACTTCACCCGGGCGGGGGGCCGTCACTGCCCGTTCAACCGAGCGCTGCCCCAAGGCCGTCAATTGTCACGGCATCGCTGAAGACCCACGCGGTGGCAACGACCCACCCGTGGCGCACCCACGCCCTTGGAACTGGCGCTTTCTCGGCTCGGCGCTGCGCTTGCACAGCCACCCGAGCAGAGGACCCATGAGCAAGAAAATTCTCGTCGTCGACGACTCGCCCACCATTCGCCAACAAGTTCAGCTCTGCCTCACCGGCGGAGGCTACGAGGTCGTCGAAGCCCAAGACGGCCTCGACGCGATGGACAAGCGCGAAGGCTGTGCCCTCGCCATTTGCGACGTCAACATGCCGCGCATGAACGGCATCGAGTTCGTCGAAAAGGTCGGCAAGTCGGCCATGCCCGTCGTCATGCTCACCACCGAAGGCAAACCCGAACTCATCGACCGGGCGAAGAAAGCCGGCGCCAAAGGGTGGATGGTGAAGCCCTTCAAGCCCGAGCAGTTGCTCTCGGTCGTGAAAAAGTTGGTGGGCTGACCCATGACGGTCGACCAGCGGTGGGTGGCGTTCGTCGAGCGTGCGGCGGCGGCGGTCAGCCGTGCGCCAGGCAGCGAACCGTCGTCGACGCATTTGACCGTCGCGTTCGTCTGCCAGGCAGCGAACCGTCGTCGACGCATTTGACCGTCGCGTTCGTCTTGCCCGCGGTGCTCCAAGGCGCCGTGCACCTCGAGGTACCGCAGTCGGCCGCCACCGAGGCCCACCTCGTGAAGTTCGAACAGGGCCTCGACACCGAAGCGAAAGGCTTGGGCCACAGCGGCGTCAAGGTCGTCTGGCGCGCGGTCACGTCTGGCCCGCACACCGGGCAACGCCACGGCCCGCTCACCCTGTGCCTCGAAGCGCTCGACATGCCCAAGACGCTCGAGCACCTCCACATCAACCAGACGATTACCAAGGCGCAGAAGTTGTCTGAAGAATCGGTGCTCGCCATTGGCTCTGAAATGCAGAGCATTTGCGAACTGGCCCGCAGCCAGGTCGACGGGCTCAAGCACGTCGCCTCGCAGTTCGCCGAACAGACCGACGCCTCCGAGGCCTCGTCGAACGTCAGCTCGACGATTGAGCAGCTCGCCGCCCAAATGCGCCAGTTCGGCAAAGACATTCTCGAACGCACTCAGCGCCAAGCCCACGACGTCGAACAAGCCCGCACGTGGACGAACGACATCGTCAAGCTGGGGCAGGCCATTTCGTCGGTTGCCACCGACGCACGCATCTTGTCGTTCAACGCCCGGCTCGAATCGGTGCGAATCGGCGACGCCGGCCGCGGCTTCGCCGTCATCGCCGGGTCGATCAAAGAACTCGCCGCTCAGGTTCGTTCGACCAACCAGACCGTCGCCGAGCTCGCCGAAAACCTCGCGGCCGCGTTGCCCCGCTTGGGCCACGACGCCGCCGAGACCTCTCGCGCCGCGAAAGACGCCGTCACCGTCATCGAAGGTCGGCTGCGCGAAGTGCAGTCGCAGCTCGCCGGCGTGCGCGCCGAGTCGTGGGAAGCGCTCAGCGGCACCTCGTCGGTCGCCCAGAACCTCCAGAGCATGGCGAACAACGTCATTCGCCACCTCCAGTTTCAAGACCGCACGAGCCAAATGCTGCAAGAAGCCGCCAGCCAGGCCGCCGCGGTGCTCCAAGTCGCCGGCCTCACCGAGCGCGACGTCGAACAAACCGTGCTCGAACAGGTCGGGGTGCTCGGCCGCACCATCAAGAACACCGACGCCGCCGTCGCTCCAGGGTCGATCGAGCTGTTCTGAGCGCGCCCCGAACCTTCCGCCAGCGCTCGAACTGTACTCGAATCGACACCCGGGGGCGGCGCGACTCATACCCACCGCCAGACCGCGGAGCCCCACACCTCCATACCCGTGTGTTGTGCTTGACGACGCGGGCCAAGCCGCCAAGCTCCGCCGCCCATGGACGCCGTGACTGCCTTCGTTCTCGTCACCGTGTTGAGCCTGCTCAACGGTGCCGTCTTGGGCTTCATGCAGCGAGACCTGCCTGAACAACTGCGGCCCAGCGCGCGCACCTGGCGCCTCGGCACCCTCGTCGTCGCCGGAGGCGCCGTGTCGCTCGGCCTTCAACGCGTGTTGCCGCTCGGCTTCGTGTTGCCGTTCGGCAACGCGCTGCTCATTTGCGGGCTCAATTGCTATTGGCTCGCGCTCCGCCAGTTCGACGGCCGTCGCGCGGTGCGTTGGGTGTGGTCGTTGCCCCTCGTGACCGCCGCCCTCGTGTGGTGGTTCGCCGTGGTGCAGCCCAGCTTGGCCGTTCGCGTCGTCGGTACGTCGGTGGTGTGGGTCGGCGCCTGCGTCGGGTGTGTCATGACCCTGCGCGCCGACCAAGACAGTGTGCGCTCGCGCAGCCGCCTCGTGCTGACGCTGGTCTTCGTGCTGCTCGCGTCGGTCATGGTGGCGCGGTCTTTCTATTTCGCGCTCGGCCCCGCCACCGAGCAAACCATCGTCGATTCGGGGAGCTGGGTGAACAGCCTCACGCCCATGCTCGCCGCCACCTTGCCCGTGCTCGGCACCACCGCGTTCTTGCTCATGTGTTCTGACCGACTCCGCCAACAGTGGGAACGCGCCGCTTCGACCGACCACCTCACCGGCCTGTCGAACCGCCGCACCATGAGCGACGTCGGCGCCGAGCGGCTCGCTCAAGCGAAACGGCTCAAACTGAACTTGTCGGTCGCGCTCATCGACCTCGATCATTTCAAGTCGATCAATGACCGGTTCGGCCACGCCGTCGGAGACCGTGCCTTGCAGCACGTCGCCGAAACGCTGCGCGCGGTGTGCCGCCGCGACGACCTCGTTTCAAGGCATGGCGGAGAAGAATTCGTCGTCGTGTTCGACCGACTCGACTTGAACGCCGCCCTCGTCGCCGCTGAGCGCTTGCGCGCCGCCATCGCCGACACGCCGTTGCTCCACGGCGCCGACCGGCTGCCCTTGACCGCCTCGTTCGGCGTCGCCGCCCTGCGCGCCACCGACGACCACCTCGACGCCCTCGTCAGCCGCGCCGACCGGTCGCTCTATCGAGCGAAAGAAAACGGCCGAAACCGCGTCGAAGCCGAAGCGTGAGGCGGCCGCGGCCGTCGGAGTACGGCCGAACCGTTGGCGCTTTGGTCGGGGCACGCCACAGAACATCGTGCTG
>JBGAIY010000408.1:0-7198 GCA_044225205.1 Myxococcaceae bacterium
GTGCTCACGAGGGTTGTTCGCGCGGCGGGCGTGGCCATGCTGTACGTGGGGTGGCACCTGGCGGCCGGGTCGTTGTTGCCCAGTCACAACCCCCAGCCCAGCGGAGCGTTGTCGTTGCTCGTCGGGGTGGGGCTGGTCGGGCTCTTCGTCTTGAAGCTGACACTCGAGGTGGCGCCCGAAGGTCG
This sequence comes from Myxococcaceae bacterium, assembly GCA_044225205.1. GTDB lineage: Bacteria > Myxococcota > Myxococcia > Myxococcales > Myxococcaceae > JAEUJT01. Next base: position 186 of record JBGAIY010000408.1, read on the forward strand.
AATGGCGCGCACGCTGTACCCGTGGCTGTTCGCGGGGCTCTACCTCGACGAACGCTTTACCCGGCTCACGTTTCGACTGTGGCCCCCTCGGCTCGAGGCGCGCGCGCCTGCGGGCCGGCTTTTGCTCTCTTCGGCCAAACCCCTGAGTGCCTCCCCATGAAAACGAGCACCGTCGGCAACGCTGAATTCGACACCTCCCTCGATGAGTCGATCACTCGGGTGTGCGCCCGGGTGGCTCCGACCTGGCCGCTCGACCGCTTCATCGCCGTCAACCCGTTCTGGGCGCTCGTTGATACGCCTCTGCCTGTGGTGGCCGCGAAGCTGCGCGCGTTGTCGGGGGCGCACCTGCTCATGCCCAGGGCCTGGTACCGCCAGGCCTTGCTCGACGGCACGCTGCGCGACGAGCATCTCGCCGAGGCCCTCGAAGCATGCGGTGCGCCCATGACCTTGGCGAGCCTGCGGGGGTTGCTTGAACAAGACGAGCCGGTCGTTTCGGTGCGAGCCTTGGTGGCAGACGTCGTCGACGCCGGGCGCGACTTGGCCCATGAGGTTTCGTGGCGAAGCTTCGTCACCCACAGCATCAGCCAGTTTTGCGCAGCCTTCTTTGACGAGGGGCAGGCCCGGGTGGGCCCCGCTCGCGAACCTGGCCTCTACGCGAGCTGGCGTCGGCACGCGCTGGCCGACCGCAGCCCCGGCCTGCTCATGGGTCTGCGCGCCTTCGACCGCGCGGCCCGCGAACTGCCCGAAACGGCTCGCGACCTCACCGCGACGGCGCTGGCGACGCTCGAGGTTGGCCCAGCCGAACGAGACGACTACCTGTGGAGTCTCCTGCTCGACCAGAACGGTTGGGCCTCGTGGTGCGCCTACCGGAGGTGGACCGCGCGCCTCGAGGGGCGTGACGACGACTCCATCGCCGACCTGCTCGCCGTGCGGCTGGCGTGGGAGTGGCTGCTCTCCCGCGCGGCGGGAGACGATTGGCCCAAGCGGTGGAAAGCCGCGAAGGCGAACTGGCCGCTCGTTGACGTGGCCGCCGCCGCTGCTCGTGCAAGCGACTGGGTACTCCAAACCGCGATGGAGTTGGCTTGGCGCGGGCCCGTGCTGCGCGCGTTGCCATTGGGGTTTCGAACGCCGCGCCCAGCGGCGCCCGCGGTGCAAGCCGTCATGTGCATTGACGTGCGGTCTGAGGTTTTTCGGCGTTCGCTCGAGGCCGCGTCGCCCACGGTTCAAACGCTGGGGTACGCCGGCTTCTTCGGAGTGCCGATGGACTACCAGCCGCTCGGGTTGACGACCAGCCGACCTCAGTTGCCCGGGTTGCTCGCCGCCCGGTGGCGTTCGACCGACACTGGGTTGACGCGTGAAGAGACCACACAGCGGGTCGACCGCCTCGAACTCGGCGCCAACTGGAGGTCTTTCAAAGCCGACCCCGTCTCGAGCTTCACGTTCGTCGAAGCGCTCGGGCTCACGTACGCCGGCAAGCTCGCGGCCGACAGCTTGGGCTTGGCGGCTCCCGAGGCTGCCGGTCTGAGTGTTGAAGCCAACGCTCGACGAAAACCCCGGTTGGTGTCGACGGTCGACGGCCACCCCGTGGCACCCAGTGCCCGTGTCGAACTCGCGGCCGGGCTGCTTCGGGGCATGAGCTTGACCCAGGGCTTTGCCCGGCTCGTGCTGCTGGCCGGCCACGGGAGTTCGACGCGAAACAACGCGCATGCCGCTGGGCTCGACTGCGGCGCGTGCTGCGGCCAAACCGGCGAGGTCAACGCGCGCGCCGCGGCGGCGTTGCTCAATGAACCCACCGTGCGCGCGGGGCTCACCACCCAGGGCCTGGCGGTACCCAGCAGCACGTGGTTCGTCGCGGGGCTCCACAACACCACCACCGACGAAGTCGAGCTGTTTGACCTCGATGAAGTGCCTGTGACTCACCGCGACGACATCGAAACGCTTCGGGCGTGGCTTTCGAAAGCGAGCCTTGGGGCTCGGGCTGAACGCGCGGCGAAGCTCGGGCTCGGCGGCGCCTCACCGTCGGCGCTGGCGAGAGCCGTTCGTGCCCGTTCGGCCGACTGGGCCGAAGTTCGCCCCGAATGGGGCCTCGCCAACAACGCCGCGTTCATCGTCGCGCCCCGCGAACACTGTCGCCACCTCAACCTCGAAGGGCGTTCATTTCTTCACGAGTACCGGCACCGAGAAGACGAGGGTTTTCGCACCCTCGAACTCATCATGACCGCCCCGCTCGTCGTCGCACATTGGATCAATTTTCAATACTACGCCTCCACCGTCGACCCGGCGCGCTATGGCAGCGGCAACAAACTCTTGCACAACGTCGTCGGTGGTCACCTCGGGGTGTTCGAAGGCAACGGTGGCGACCTTCGAATTGGCTTGCCGCTGCAGTCTCTTCACGATGGCGCGCGGTGGGTTCACACGCCGTTGCGTCTGAGCGTGTTCATCGAGGCTCCTCGCTCGGCCATTGATGCTGTGCTCGAAAAGCACGCGACCGTTCGTTCGCTCGTCACCAACGGCTGGCTCTCGCTCTTTCAGCTCGACGAGACCGAAGAAGCGATTTTCGAGAAGAAGGGTGGGGCCTGGGTGGCCGCGAGCCGTCGGGCCGAACCCCCGCCCCCGGCCGCATGACGTGGGTGGCGGGGCCCGACGCCTTTCGCGGCGCGAGGTTCTCGCTCTTGACCCAACACGGCAAAGAGCGGCTGATGGCCCCGCTCTTTTCAGAGCACCTCGGAGCGACGCTCGAGCGCGCCGCCGGGTTCGACACCGATTCTCTGGGCACGTTCACTCGCGACGTTTCACGACGGGGCAGCCAACTCGATGCAGCTCGGGCCAAAGCGTACAAGGCGCTCGAGCTTCTGAGGGGTGACGGCGGTGTCGGCAGCGAGGGCTCGTACGGCCCTGACCCCTTGGGCTGGGGGAGTTGGGGGGTCGAACTCGTGGTCATGGTCGATTCAGCGCGAAGCCTCGAGATCGTCGGTCGCGCCCAGGGCCCCACCCGATTCGAGCACCAACGGGTCGCCACGCACGAACAACTCGAGGCGTTTGCCCGCACCGCGGGGTTCCCCGAGCACGGGTTGGTGCTCCGGCCTGACCACGAGAACGACCCGCGAATTCGCAAGGGCTTCGTCGACTGGCCGGCACTCGCGAATGCCTTTGAAGGCGCCCTGGCGGAGTCGCAGACCGCGACTGTTTTCGCCGAGAACGACTATCGGGCCCACGCGAACCCGACCCGCATGCGACTCATCGGCGCTGCGACGGTCGATTTGCTTGAGCGACTTCAAAGCCGTTGCCCCCGGTGCGGTGTACCGGGGTTCGGGAGGGTCGCGAGCGTCGGCGGTTTGCCCTGCCGCGAGTGTCGAACACCCACCGACGAACCCGCCTTCGAGCAGTGGGCCTGTGTCACCGGCGACTACACCGAGACCCGCGACGTCGGTCGAGACCTGCTCGCAGAGCCTGGTGGTTGCGGCCGGTGCAACCCCTGAGTCGGCGGGTCAGCGGGCCGAGCGAACACCCAGCACCCGGCGACGCAAACGCAGCAGCAGCAGCCCGGCGCCGACCAGCCAGGGCGTCGTGCCGACCGCCGAACAGCCCTTCGCCGGAGCCGGCGCGTTGCACACGTGGCTCGTCATGTCGATTTCGGAGTCAGACAGAATGCCGTCGCCCGCCATCGCGTCGCCGCCGCCGTCGTCGTACCCCGCGACGATCGTCGCTCCCCCGGCGGGGCAAGTCGCGCCTGGTGCTTCGTCACGCACTTCGACGAGCCGGGAGACACCTGGGGTGCCTTGGGCGCCGCTTGGCCCGGTGGCACCCGTCGCCCCCGTGGCGCCGGTCGCGCCGTCTTTGCCCGGCGGCCCTGCCTCGCCCGTTGCTCCAGGAGGGCCGGCTTCACCCGGAGGCCCCTGCGGCCCGGCGTCACCCGCCGGCCCGGGAGGCCCTTGCGGCCCCGGAGGCCCCGCATCACCCGCGGGCCCGGGAGGCCCTTGTGGCCCCGGGGGCCCTGCATCTCCAGCGGGCCCTGGCGGCCCGGCATCTCCCGCCGGCCCGGTCGGCAGCACCGAGTATTCGAACGCGCCGATGTCGCACCCGCCGCCGTACGGCCGCGCCACGCCCCGTTGATCGACGGTCAGCTCTTCGCCGACCGGCACGAGGGCGTCGCACTGGGCGGCGTCGAGGGCGGGGCTCGTCGGCAACAGCGCGAGCGTTTGCGTGGGGCCCCCGTTGTCGGCGAGCCCGCCCAAGAGCGGGTCGGTGTTCACCAGGTCGCCTTCGCCGGTGAAGCTGGGCGGCGCGTCGGTCGCCAAGTTGTGCCCGAATGACAAGAACGTGCCCGTGCCACCCAGGGTGATCGTGTTCGCCGTGACGAGGTTGTTGCGCAGCACCGCCACCGCTGGCCCGTTCTGTGCTGCCGCTTCAATGCCGACGCTGTTGTTCGAGATCGTGTTCGCGTCGAGGTAGACCGTGCTGGTGGCGGGTGCCGACGTGAACACGGTAATCGCCGGGCCCGTTTGCGCGAAGAAGGTCGAGTTGTTGATGTGGGCCGAGGCCCCGTCTTGACCCACGGCGATGCCCGCGCCGAGCTGTGCCGTGTTGCCCGTCAGCACCGACCGCTCGAGCACGAAGCGCTGGCCCGGTTGGAGAAAGTACGCGCCGATGCCGCCACCGATGCCCACCGGCCCATTCGCGGTGTTCGACGCAAAGGTGCTCTCGGTGATGGTCGCGCTGCTCGGAGTCGTCGCGAGGTAGAGCCCGGCGCCGCCGGTGCCCGAGCCCGACGCCACATTCGAAACGAAGCGGCAACGCGTGACCGTCAGCGGGCCACCTCCGTGGTACACGCCGCCCCCAGAACTGGCCACGTTGTTGGCCAGCGTCGTGTCGCCGAGCTCCGCCGGGCCCGCTCCGTCGTTGATGGCGATGCCCCCGCCGACGCTCGCGCTGTTGTTGCTGACGGTCGACGACCACACCCGCAGCGGGCCCGCCGTCGTGGCGACGAAGACGCCGCCCCCGCGCGCCGCCCCCGTGGTCGCCGAACAGTCACGAATGACGACGCTGCTCAAGGTGAGGGCCGCCCCGCCGTGAAAAACGCAGCCCCCGAAGTTTTCGCTGCCGCCCGAAATGGTCAGCCCGCTGATGACCGCGGTGATGCCGGTGTCGATGTTGAAGACGCGACCCTGGCCGCTGCTGGGGTTCTTTCTCACGGTCAGTCGGGCGGCGCCCGGGCCCAACAACGTCACGTCGCGCTTGACGCCCAGCTCGGAGTTCACCGTGATGATCTGCGGCCCGGCGGGCAGCGAGAAGACGATGGTGTCTCCCGGGGTGATGTTTTGGAGCGCGGCCCGCAGCGTGCCGGCCCCTGAATCGGCCGTGCTCGTGACGAAGACGAAGGCTGCCTCGGCCCGCGCGGCGACGAGCGAGAGCGCCAACAACGAAAGAACAGGAGTTCGCATTCGCCCGAGCATACGAAGGCTTCAGACCGATGCGCGCGATTTTCACCCCGAGACCGCCCGCCGCGCCGCGGGCCGCGCCGTGTGGCGGTGCACGTATTCGAACAGCACCGGGCGTTGCTCGAGCAGCTTCAGGGTGTTCGCCAGGTGAAGAATCGACGCCATGACGAGGTCGGCCGCCGTGAACGAGTCGCCGACGATGAAGGGCCGGCCCGTGACCCGCCGCTCAATGGCCGTCAGCACCGCTTCGAGCCTTGGGCGCGGTGTCACCGGGGTCGCCCCGGGCAGGTATTCGAGCACCAGCGGCTCGAGCCGCGTTTCGGCAAAGAGCAGCCACTGCAAGTAGTCACCCCGGTGGGGCGAGTCGACCGTCGGCGCCAAGCCTTTGTCGGCGAAGCGGTCGGCCAGGTACAGGCACATGGCCGGCGACTCGAACAGGGTCAGGGCCCCGTCGACCAACACGGGCACCTCACCCAACGGGCTCGCAGCCAAGAACGCCGGCGTGGTGTGCTCGTGCCGCGCCAGGTCGACCCTGACCAGCTCGTACGGTACTTCGAGTTCTTCGAGCAGCCAGCGCGGGCGCACCGAGCGGGTTCGAGGGGCAAAGGAGAGTTTCATGCGAACGTCATGCCTCGGCCGGCCCTCGGCGACAATCTGTTCAAATCGAACTTTTTGTCAGGTAGTGCCTGACAATGACGATCTCTCCCGCAGACATGGTGCTCTTCGCGGTCGTCGTGCGCGAGGGCAGCTTTACCCGCGCGGCCCGCCAACTCGGCATCACCAAACAAACCGCGAGCGAACGAATCAGCAACCTCGAACAACGGCTCGGCGTGCGGCTGCTCGAGCGCACCACGCGGCAAGTGCGGGTCAGCGCTTCGGGGGCGACCTACTACGACCGCTGCGCCAGCATCGCCGCGCAAATCGACGACGCGAACAATGAAGTGCAACACCAGCAAACCGACCCGGTCGGGCTGTTGCGGGTGTCGGCTCCGGCGCTGTACGGCCGGCGGTACTTGGCGCCGGTGGTTTCGACGTTTCTCGGCCAGTACCCGCAGGCCCGGGTCGAGCTCGTGCTCGCTGACCGTCGGGTGAACCTCGTCGAAGACGGCTTCGATGTGGGCATTCAGGTGGGCCCCCTCGACGACTCGTCACTCGTGGCGCGAAAACTCGGCGACGGGGCCATGTACTGTGTCGCCAGCCCGAAGTTTCTCGCGCGAGCCGGTCGGCCCCAACCGAATGAGCTGCGCAGGGCACGCTGCATTGGGCTCGGCCCCTTCGAAACGTGGGAAGTCGGGGGCGTCAAGGCGCGAATCGACCCGGTGTTGGCGGTGAACGACTACGAAGTGGCCTGCGACGCGGCCCTCGCGGGCGTCGGCATCGCGCGGGTGCCCACCATTGTCTGCCAAGACGCCGTCGCCGACGGGCGGCTCGTGCTCGTCTTCGGCCGAGCGCCGACGGCGGTTCGGCCGGTTCACCTCGTCGTGCCCAGTCGAAGGCACTCGCCACCGATCGTGCGGCGGTTCGTCGACTCGCTGGTCACGCTCGTCAAACCGATGACGTTGCTGCCCTCGGGCC
>JBGAIY010000409.1:0-7023 GCA_044225205.1 Myxococcaceae bacterium
GCTCTTGCAGCAGCTCGAGGCGATTGTAGGTCGACACGACGACGCTGACCGTACGAGGCATGGCCCAGCTGTAGCCGATCTGTCGCGTGGCAAGCGACTTTTCGCGCTCTGGCGAGAGCGGGGGGGCCAGTTGCCGCGGGCGATGGTTCGCGCCATCATTCGCCCATGAAAGACGCGTTGCTGGCTTTTGCCCGGTCGGTTCGGGCCGACTTCGGTTCGTTGCAGCGGTACCGCGAAAAGTACCACGCCGAAAAAATTTCGCTGGCGCGCTTGCCGCTCGACGCCGTTCGCAAGGTCGGCTTTCAAATGATGGTGGCCACCCGGGTCATGCGGCTGACCCGCGACCTGCATTTGCCGGTCGTGCCGCAGGTGACGAGCCGGCTCATTCGGCACCTCTACGGGGCGGAGATTCACTGGAACACGGAGTTCGCCGACGGCGTGTCGATTGTTCACGGCCAGGGGCTGGTGGTGAGCCACCGCGCGAAAGTCGGCCCGGGCGTCATTTTGTTTCACAACGTGACCTTGGGCGAAGGGCTCGACCCCGAGACCAAAGAGAGCGGTGCACCGACGCTGGGGCGCGACGTGCACATCGGGCCGGGAGCCACCCTGCTCGGCCCCATTCACGTGGGTGACGGCACCAAGATCATGGCTGGCGCGGTGCTGACGCGCTCGGTGCCCGCCAATTCGCTCGTCAAGCCGGCCGAAGCCGAGGTCACCGTGCGCGAGCGCGCCGGAGCCGCCGTGGGCGCGGGCAAAATGAAGGTCGTGCGGAGCGCCGAGCAGCCGGAGTGAGTGCAGCGCGGATCACTGACACCCCGTCAGCGAGCTGACCCAGTCGCGCAGCAGCGCGACCCCTTCGGCGTCGACCTGGTGGCTGCCCAGCGGCGGCATTTGCACCTTCGGGTCTCGGCTGTTGATTCGGGCGATGAGCACCGAACGCTCGGGGGCCCCAGGAGCGATGATCTTGGGGTTGCTGAGCCCCAAGCCACCGCTCGTCGGGTCGGCGTCGCAGGCATTGGTCGCGCTCAGTGAAGCCGACCAGACGAAGTTCAGCGTGACCGGAGTGGGGCCCGACGGGCGGTGGCACATCGAACAGTTGGCGTGCAGCCACGCCCGGGCTCTGGCGCCCAGCTCGCCGGCGCCGAACGGGTCGGTGAGCGTGGGCACCGAGTTCGGGTCGCTGACGGTCGGCGTGAGCATCGCCACCGACGCCGCGCTGAGCGTGGTGAGCTGGTTCGCCGAGCGACCCGTCTGCGGGTAGGTGGCCGAGCGGTTGAGCTGGGGCAACTCGAGGCCGAGGCTGAACCCCGCGGCCGAGGTGTGGCACTGCAGGCATTGGGTTCTGCCGGGGTAGCTCCAGGTTTGAGTGCCCAAGGTGACGTCTTTGCCGGTGCTCGCGACCAAGGTCGCGTCGGTTTGGGCGCTGTTCCATTCATACGAATAGCCGGCCCAGTCTCCGTTCGACTGGCGCATGAGCAGCCGCGTCTCGATGAGCTGGCCCTGCAACCGAAAGTCTTTGCGAATGACCGCGCGGGGCGGAACGGTCAAGTCGCCGTCGGCCGCGGAGGTGAGCGCCGAAGTGCTGGGCAGCGCGAGCGACCGGGTCTTCACCGCACCGTCAGACCAGAACGGCGCGTTGAGTTCGTACGCCACCATGCCGGCCGACGGCGTTTGCGGGTTCACGGCGGCGCACCCGGTTTGCGAGAGCAGCGTGGGCACCTTCGGGCCCGAGCCACCGCTGCCCGAAGAAAAGACGAGGTGGTGAATGCTGCCGGCGGCGAAGTCGAGCACGTACAGCTCGCCGTCGTTCGCTTCTCCGAAACTCGAGACCATGACCGAGTTCGTCGAATACGGAGCGATGAGTTCGCGCGTCGTGTAGGCGCCCGGGGTCGCGCCGGCGACGACGGCCGAAAACATTTTGCTGCCGAAGTCACCGAACAGGTACTGGCCCACCAAGTCGGTCGTTTGGGTGCCGCGGTACACGAAGCCTCCGCTGATCGACTGGCCGTTGCCGCGCGGCACGGCGTACACCGGGTCGGTCAACCCCGTGCAGTTCGACGTGCACGGGCCTTCGGCGGTGGGCCAGCCGTAGTCGGCGTTCTTCACCACGATGTCGACTTCTTCGAAGCTGCCCCACCCGACGTCGCCCACCCAGAGCCGCCCGCTGACGCGGTCGAAGCTCCAGCGCCAGGGGTTGCGAAAACCGCGCGCCCACACTTCGGGGCATTCGGTCGAGCCGCCGCGCCCCGTCGCGTTGCACAACGGTTGACCGGCGTGGGGGTTGTCGGCGGGTATCGCGTACGGCACCGAGCCGGTCGTCGCATGGGGGTCGATGCGTATGATTTTGCCGAACAAATAATGGTCGTCGCGTGCCTGAGGGTTCGGGTCGCCGCCTCCCTCGCCGAAGCCGGCGTACAAGTAGCCGTCGGGGCCGAAGGCCAAGTTGCCACCGTTGTGATTCGTCTCGAACTTGTCGAGCGCCAGCAAGTTCACTTCTGAAGACACCGAAGCCGTGGTGGCGGTGGCGTCGGCCGCGAAGCGAGAAATCTTCGAGCGCAGGCGGTACCCCGAGTTCGGCGCGCCCGTGTAGAAGAGGTAGAAGAATTGATTCTTGCCGGCGCCCACGCCGAAGTTGGGGTCGAACGCGAGCCCCAGCAAACCGGCTTCGAGTTCTCCGGCGGTGGCAATGCGGCTCGTGACGTCGATGAACACCGACGAGCTGGTGGCGCTCTCGGTGTTCGCAAACACGCGAACCACCCCGCTCTTTTCGACCACGAACCAGCGAGAGGCGTCTTTCGGGGCTTGCACCAACGCCACCGGGTCTGAAAACGACAGGCCGTTGAACACCCGGGGCAGCGAGAGCGTTGCCGTCGTGCTGGTCGGTGGGTCGAACGCGAAGCACGTCGTGTTGTTGGGCCGGGCGTCGAGGCCCAAGCCCCCCGACGTGGTACCGGCAAAGGTGGCCGTCACCGTGGCCGCGGCGCCAAGCGAAGCGAGGGTGCAATTCGTCGACGTGCCGCTGCACCCGCCCCCCGACCAGCCCGTGAAGGTCGAACCGGCGGCCGCGGCGGCGGTGAGCGTCACCGACGTACCGTCGGCGTAACGTTCTGAGCAGTCGGCGCCGCAGTCGATGCCGGCGGGCGCAGACGTCACGGTGCCGGCGCCCGCCCCCGCCTTGGCGACGGTCAGCGTTCGCCCGAGCGCGAAGTTCGCCGTCACCGCACGAGGGGCGCCCATGGTGACCGAACAGGTCGAAGGGCCCGTGCAGTCACCCGACCAGCCGGTGAAGAGCGACCCGCTCATGGGCGCCGCGCTCAACATGACGGTCGTGCGTTCGTCGAAGCTCGCGGTGCACGTACCGCCGCAGTCGATGCCCAGGGGCGCCGAGGTGACCCGGCCCGTGCCACTGCCGGCCAAGGTCACGCGCAGGGGCGAGGTCACCGACGAGAAGCTCGCGGTGACGACGGTCGAGGCGGCCAACGACACGGTACACGTGGTCTGCGAGCCCGAGCACGCCCCGCCCCACCCCGAGAAAACGGCGCCGGCTTGCGCGACGGCCGTCAACGTGACTTCGCTGTCGAGCGCGAGCGTGGCGGTGCAGTCGGTTTGGGGGCAGTCGATGCCGCCGACGTTCGAGGTGACGCGGCCGCCACCCTCGACCTGTACCGACAGCGCGGCCATGCCGACGGGCAAGGCCCTGAACTCGGCCGACACCGCCTGGTTCGCCGCCATGACGACCCGACACGACGCGTTGCCCGAACACCCCGCGCCCGACCAGCCGACGAACTCGAAGCGGTCAGCGGGAGCGGCGTTGAGAACGACGTTGGTGCCCTCCCCGAAGGCTTCTCCGCAGTCTGACCCGCAGTCGATGCCTTGGGGCGTCGAGGTGACCGTGCCTTGCCCGGTCTTCTGCGCCGACAGCGTGAAGGTGACCTGGGCGAAAGTGGCTTGCACGGCGATGTCGGTGTCGACCTTCACGGTGCAGGTCGGCAGCGCGTTGCAACCGCCGCCGTTCCACCCGATGAAGCGCCAACCGGCCGCGGGCGTGGCGGTGAGCTGCACGGTGGCGCCGGGCTGGTAGCGTTCGGAGCAGTCGTCTCCGCACTGAAGGCCGCTGGGCTCCGAGGTGATGAGCCCGCTGCCGACGGTCGAGACGGTCAGCGTGGGCAGGGCCCCGACCGAACCCGTGCACCCGCTCGCCCAGGCGAGCCACACCGAGAAAAGCCAGTTCCGTCGCATGGGCCGGCATTCAGCAACTGCGGTGCCGGGTGCGCGAACGTGGCACAACCGAATGAAACTGCGCAGGTTCGGCCCCGAACCCCGCCCCAGCCGCCACTGTCTGGACAATTCGCTCGGGCGAATGCGCCGAAGCCGCGCGCGGCGCTCAGGTGGGTTCACCCGGGTCGCGTTCGCCGGTCGCTCCCGGGGCGTGCCACCAGGTTCGCAGCTCGTCGAGGCGGCCGAAGCGCTTCGCGGGCGGCAGGCTGTCGAGAAACACCTTGCCGTAGCGCTTGGTGATGAGGCGAACGTCTCCGAGCGCGACGATGCCTCGGTCGGTGGCGGTGCGAATGAGTCGCCCGAAGCCCTGGCGCAGCGACAACGCGGCTTGCGGCACCTGGTAGTCGTCGAAGGGTGAGCCGCCGCGGGCCTTCACGGCTTCGATGCGGGCCGCCTGCAGGGGTTCTCCTGGAGGCGCGAACGGCAACCGGTCAATCACCACCAGCGACAGCGCGTCGCCCGGCACGTCGATGCCTTCCCAGAAGCTTTGGGAGGCGAAGAGCACCGACGGCTGCGCGTGAAAGGCCTCGAGCAACGCGCGGCGCGAGTCGTCACCTTGCTTGAGCGCGGGCACCGCGAGGTGTGGGGCGAGCAGCGCGTGCACCTCGTCCATGTGGCGGAGCGAGGTGAAGAGCACGAAGGCGCGCCCCTCGGTGAGCCGCACCAACTGCAGCACTTCGCGGGCGAAAGCCTTGGTCCACTCCGGGTGGGTGGGTTCGGGCAGGTGGCGCGGCACGTAGAGCGCCGACTGCGAGGCGTAGTCGAAGGGAGAGTCGACCCGCAGGCTCTGCCACTGGCGTTTGCCCAGCCCGAAGCGCTCGACGACGTAGTCGAAGCTGCCACCTTGCCCGGCTCGGGCGCTGGTCAGCGTGGCCGAGGTGAAGACGACCGAGTCGACGGTGTCGTACAAGAACGTGTCGAGCGACGCGCCGATGTCGATGGGGGCGGCGCGCAAGGCGAGTGAACGGCCGCGGTTTTCGGCCCAGTACACCTGGTCGGGGTCGTCGGCGCGCACGATGAGGTCGATGCTGTCGGCCAGCTCGACGGCCCGTCGGTGCATGGCGCTCAAGTCGTCGTCGTCTTCGGGGCAGAGCGCGGCCAACGCGCCGACGGTCTCGAGCAGGGCGGTGGCTTGCGGCACGACCGGGGCGAGGCTCTCGGCGCCCAGGCGCACGTCACCGCCCGGGGCGTGCTGGAGTTGCAGGGTCTGCGCGGCGGCCACGAACAGGGCGTCGCCACGGGTCTTCAAGTTGAGCGCGAGCGCCGACAACGCCCCGGCGCGCACGTCGGTGGCCTTGAGCGCCTTGAGTGTGTCTTGCGAGAGCGAATTGATTTTCGCGGGAGACACCGAGCGCCCGAAATGTTCGGTCGCGACGTCTTCGAGCGCGTGGGCTTCGTCGAAGACGACGGCGTCGTACGGGGGCAACACGCCGAGCGCGGCGTCGCCTCCGCGAATGCGCACCGAGAGGTCGGCGAAGAACAACGCGTGGTTCACGACCACGACTTGGCATTCTTCGGCGTGGCGCCGGGCGCGGGTGACGAAGCAGGTGTCGTAGAGCGGGCACTTGCTGCCGAGGCACGCGTCTGACGTGGTCGAGACGAGCGGCCACGCGCTCCACTGGTCGGGCAAGCGGGTCTCGGCCCGGTCTCCCGATTCGGTCGAATACGCCCAGTCGCGAAAGCGCTGCCAGTGGGTGGCGTCGGCGGGCGTGGCGAACAGCGGCGCTTTTTCGAATTGCTCGAAGCGGTGGGCGCACAGGTAGTTCGCCCGCCCTTTGAGCAACGCCGCGCTGAAGTCGAGACCGATGCGGTCTCGCAACAACGGTATGTCTTTGAAGAAAATCTGGTCTTGCAGCGTTCGCGTCGCGGTCGACACGACGACGCGCTGCCCCGACAGCACGGCGGGCACGAGGTACGCGAGCGTCTTGCCGGTACCGGTGCCAGCTTCGGCCAACAAAAAACGCCCGGCGCCCAACGTGTCGTCAATGGCGCGGGCCAGCTCGAGCTGCGAGGGGCGGTGCTCGTAGTTGGGCAAGGCGGCCGACAAGGCACCGTTGGGCCCGAGCACGCCGTCAACCGAAAGGTCTCGTCGTGCGCCTTTCGGCTTGGGCTTCACTTCAAGACTCGCCCCGGCTCGCCATGAACAGCTTGAGCGCGAAGAGCACCGCGGCGGCGAGCATGGCGACGACCAAGACGACGGCGACGACCTTCACCTTCGACTCGCCCGCCGCGCCGGCGTCGGCCGCGCGTACCGCTTGGGTGGCCACCGGCACCGACGCCAACCGAACGACTTCGTCTCGGCCGCGCAGGGCGTACGGGTCGTCGGGCATCGACGCGAGCCGCAGCCGATACAACCGGCCGACCGCGGGGAGCGCGTCGAGCTGCATGGCCCGGCGCCGCAGCTGCTCGTGCTGGCCCTCGTCGCCCCACGAGCGCAGCAAGAGCACCCACGCTTCGGCGAGCCAGTCGGGAGGGGCGAGCGTCGTCGGGTCGAGTCGGTCGAAGACGAGGCCGCAATGCCCGCACGCCTCGGCCGTCGGCTGGCGCTTCGAGAGGCACTTGGGGCACAGGCCCGGCGGCACCGCGAACGCGCTGTCGGCCGAAGACGCCGCCTTTTCGACCGCGTCGCTGCTCGCCGTCTTGAGCACCACCACGTTGCTGGCCGAAGGCGACGAGAGCAACCGGGGCGGCGCGCTGGGCATCGGCGTGAGCGAGCCCTGGTACGAGGCTTCGGCCGGGGCATTG
>JBGAIY010000410.1:0-7313 GCA_044225205.1 Myxococcaceae bacterium
CCGGCGCTGAAATTACCGCGGGGCAAGTGGGCTTTCGGCTGGGGCCGCGCATCAACGCCGCCGGCCGGCTCGACGACGCGTCGGTCGGGTTGCAGCTGTTGTTGTCGAAGACGTACGCCGAAGCCCAGCCGTTGGCGAAGGTGCTCGACTCGGCGAACGCCGAACGCCAGCAAATCGAACGCAACATGGTGCAAGCCGCCATCGAGCAGGCCGAAGTGGCCATTGCCCGCGGAGCCCGCGGCCTGGTTTTGGCCGACGAAAGCTGGCACCCCGGCGTGGTCGGCATCGTGGCCTCGCGCATCGTCGACCGGTTTCACCGACCCACGGTGGTGATCGGCTCGTACGAGGGCACCTGGCGTGGTTCTGGGCGCAGCGTCGAAGGCTTTCACCTCTACGACGCGCTCAAGAGCGTGTCGGGGCACTTGAGTAAATTTGGTGGGCACCGAGCGGCGGCCGGTCTTTCGATTGACCCCAAGGCCATTGACGCGTTTCGCGCCGACTTCGAACGGGTCGCCGGCTCGCTGCTGCAAGGAGACGACTTGATGCCGCGCTGCCGCATCGACGCGGTGGTGCAGACCCATGAGCTGACCGAGGCGACGGTGAAGTCGCTCCAAAAACTCGCGCCGTTCGGCATGGGCAACCCCGAGCCGGTCTTGGCGGCGAAGCACCAGGTGGCGAACCCTCGGGTGCTGCAGAACAAGACCCTCGGCGAGGCGGGGCACCTCAAGCTGTCGCTCGAGTCGGCCCCGCTGCTCGACGTGATCGGTTTTCGCTTCGCCGAGAAGGCCCCGCTGACCGAGGTCGGCCCGGTCGACTTGGCGTTTCAAGTGGCGATCGACGAGTTTCGCGGCGTGCCACGCGTGAGTTTGAAGCTCAAAGACCTGCGCGGCTCACCGTAAGCGTCGGTCAGGGTATCGCTTTCCACACGACGTTCGAGGGCACGCTCTCGGCGTTTGCCGCGACCGACTTGACCGCGAAGTACCAGGTGCCCGAGGGCAGGTTGTTGAGCTGTACCGTCGTCGCGGTCGGGTCTCGCAGCGTGGCCGTTTTGGTGAGCTGGGTCGGGGAGTTGCCGAACACCACTTTGTAGCCGACGAGCGGCACGTCGGTGACCGGGGCGACCCACGACAGCAGGGCGCTGTTCGCCGGGAGCGTGCTCGCGCGCAAGCTGCCCAAGGGCGGGTGGGCGAGGGCCCGCTCGCCACCCGCGTCGAAACCGTCGATTTCGGCGTCGCCGGCTTCTTTGACGTCGAACTGCGGTGTTCCTTCGGGCACTTTCGTCGGCGGGCGACTTTCGACCGCGGGGGGCTCTTTGCTGGGCTCGCTGTGCCCATGCCGCAGAAAGTTGGGAGCACCAATGGATGAACCGACCGACGAACGTGGCATACAGCCTCCGAGTGTATGGGCTTTTGGTGCGAAGGAGTCGCTCCTCCCTTGCGAGTTCTTCATGCGTTGCCGCGTTTCGCCGAGGTTGCTTGTGAAGGCATTGATTTTACTGGTGTTGTTGCCGCTGGCGGCCCAGGCCCAGTCGTGGGTCGCGTTGGGGCCCGAAGCGGGAGAAGTCACCGCACTGGCCGTTGACCCCCGAACGCCCGACCGCGTGCTCGCGGCGACCACCGAGGGGGGCACGTTTCGCAGCATCAACGGCGGAGCGACCTGGGTGCCCGCCTCGAAGGGGCTCGAAGTCAATTCGATACCGGTGGTGTTGGCTGACCCGAGCGCGGCGTCGACGTTTTGGGCGGCGACGGGCAGCGGCCTGTTCAAAACCTCGAACGGTGGAGATTCGTGGGCCGAGGTCGACACGGGTTTGACGGGCCCTGGCAAGTCGCTCGTGGTGTTGACGGTCGACCTGGCGAGTGCGACCACGTTCTTCGCGGCGAGCAACGTGAGCGACTTTGGTGCCGACGCCACGTTTCTGCGTTCGACGAATGGGGGCACGACGTGGGAGCCGCTGACGGTGCCGGTCGTACAAGACTCGGTGAGTGCGTTCGCGGCCAATGGCGCGACTTGGTACGTCGGCACCTGGAGCGGCCTGTTCAAGACGACGAATTCGGGAGGCACCTGGGCGCAGAGCGACAACGGCATTGTCGTCACCGACGGGGGAGCGAGCACCACCATCATCGACTCCATTGTCATTGACCCGGCGCTGCCCTCGCGCGTGTTCGCCGGTACGGGCTTGGGCTTGTACCGGTCGACCGACTCGGGCGCGACGTGGGCGATGCTGGGCGGTGGGCTCCCGGCGATGCGCACGGGGCCGGTCGTGACGACCGCGAGTGCGCTGTACACGAGCGTCGGCGCCCAAGTGTTCACCAGCACCGACCACGGTGACACCTGGTCGTCGGTTTCAACCGGCCTGGGCTCGCGCGAGGTGAAGTGCGTGGCGGTCGACCCGACCCGGCCAGCGCGGTTGTTCGTCGGCTCGCGGGGAGACGGGGTGTACGCGTCGACCGACACCGGTGCGAGCTGGGCGCCCTCGAACAAGGGCCTCGGAGCGACCTGGGTGACGTCGGTGATGGTCGACCCCAAGAATGCGGCCACGCTGATCATTGGTACCGAGACGTCGGGCGGGTACCGCAGCGTCGACCAGGGCTCAACTGGGCGCGGCTCGACTTGACCACGAGCCCCCTCGACATTGTCGGTGGGTTTGCGCATTCGACCGACGGCAACACGCTTTATTCGGCGGTGAACACACCCGCGCTCGCCCGAGGCTCGGTGAACGTGTCGACCGACCATGGGGCGACGTGGGCGCCGGTGGCTGGTGGGCCGAAGGGGCCGTTTTCGGCGCTGGCGGTGGGCAGCGCGGGGCCAGTCGCCGCGCGGTGCCTCGATCAAGTCTTCGTGAATGCCGGTGGCACGTGGAGCCCGTCGCCGACGCTCAACGACACCTGCGTCGTGTCGCTCGCGGTTGACCCGACCACTCCCGCGCGGTTGTACGCCTCGGCGATACCCGGCTCGTTGGCCGATGCGGGCATGGCGCTCCGCGGGGTTTTCGCTTCTTCGAACGGCGGCATGACCTGGGCGTCGATTTCGGCGGGGCTGCCGACCGACGCCAGCCCAGGCCCATTGGCGGCTGACACCAACGTCGTCTACTTGGCGATGTACGGCGCGAATGCGCTGTTCGTCAGCACGAACCAGGGGGCGACCTGGGTGACGCACGGCGGCCTGCCCGGGGCCATTCAGACGATGCAGGTCGATTCGGCGACGCACGTGTTGTTCGCCGCGACGGCGGCGGGAGTGTTCGCCACCGTCGACCGCGGCGCGACCTGGCAGAACCTCACGTCGAACTTACCCAACATCGACGTCACGTCATTCGCACCCGGCACTGGTGTCGACGTGTTGTACGCGGGCACCGCGGCGACCGGCCTCTACGTGCTGCGTGGCGTGATTTCGTTCGACGGCGGCGTGGCGTTCGACGCCGGCATGGGCACGCAAGATGCCGGCGCTTCAGGTGACGGCGGCGTGGCGAACGACGGAGGTGCCGTTGCAGACGCTGGCTCTCCGGGTGACGCCGGTGCCGTCGGTGGTGACGCGGGCACCGGCCCAGGGGCCGACGCCGGGGCCATGTCGGGTGCTGACGCGGGCAGTGCGCCCGACGGCGGGAGCGGAACCGATGCCGGTGCAGGGAGCGGTTCAGCGGCGGTGGGCCGCTGTGGCTGTAACGTGGTCGACGCGCCCATGTGGGTCGGAGCCCTGGTCATGCTCGGCGGTCTGAGGCTGCACTCGCGTCGTCGCCGGCCTTTGGCGTGAGTCGGGCGCTGACGGCGGCGGGCGTTCGGTGTTCGCTGATGCCGGCGCGTCGCACGCGCACTGGGCGCCCTCTCGTCGCCGGCCTTCGGCCCCGGAGTCGGGCTCTGATGGAGGCCGCTGTGACGTTCGGTGCTCTCTCGTCATCGCCCGAGTCGTGCGCTGAGGTCGATGGAGCGCGGCGCGGAAGTAATCGGCGTTCTCGTGGCAGCCCCAGTCGGGCACTGAGGTCGACCGAGGCCTCCGTGACGTTCGGTGTTCGCTCGTGGCCGCCTGAGTCGTGCGCTGAGGTGGAGGGCGCGGTGGCAAGTAAACGGCGTTGTCGTCGCCGCCCGAGTCGGCACTGGGGTCGACGGAGGCCGCCGTGACGTTCGGTGTCCTCTCCTGGCCGGCGGAGTCGGGCACTGAGGTCGACGGAGGCCACCGCGATGTTCGGTCTCCTCTCGTGGCCGCCCGAGTCGTGCGCTGAGGTGGAGGGCGGCGCGGTTGCAAGGAATCGGCGTTCTCGTGGCCGCCGGAGTCGTGCGCTGAGGTGGAGGGCGCGGTGGCAAGGAATCGGCGTTGTCGTCGCCACCTGAGTCGGCACTGGGGTCGACGGAGGCCCGCGCGACGTGCGGTGTTTCTCGTGGCCCCCGAGTCGGGCACTGCCGTCGATGGATGTGCGGCGGTGGCGAGTACACTCGGCGTTCTCTGGGCTTCGGCGTGAGTCGCGCTGCGGTCGACGGCGTGGAGCCGCCTCGTGTCGTCGCCCACCGGCCAGGTACCCACGCTTTGCCGTGTGAACAGTCGTGGTCAGACCCCCGTGGGTGGGTTGACGGCCAGCGAGCACATGGCGCAGCGTACGGGGCGAACCAGCTCGCTCACGAGGTCACCACATGAAAAGCTCAGCCAGCTCCAGATGCTCAACAGCAATCAAACCCGTGGCATCAAGGGCGGTGGGGGTGTTGGTTCAGGCGGCACCGGCCACGCTCGCTGAAGGGTTAGAACATCAACCCGACGCCAGCGCCGATGAACGTGTCGCTCATGTAGCCACGCAAATACCGAGTGATTTCAATGCGAAACGAAATGCGCACCGACCCATCGTCGAGCAGGGCGGGTCGGCCCCGAATGCCGATGCCGTATTGAAACAAGAACTTGCCGCCGGTGATGGGGGTCTCGGTCTTGTCGATGACGATCGACGTGAAGTTCGCGTTGAAGCCGACGCCGGTCTGCACGTACGCCGCAATGGGTGACTTGTTGCCGAAGGGCAGGGCGAACGCCGGAGCGACGGAGAAGTAGTGCTCGGCCGACGAGGCGTGCACGTACGTCGTGCCGTCGCTGGTCACCGAAAACTGCCATTGCACGTCGGCGAAAAACATTTCGCGCAAGAATTCGTCGGGTATCAGGCGCCCAAATTCCCACGTGAAGCGGGTGCCGAACGTGAAGCGAGGGTCGACGCCAGCGCCCCGTGAAGACTCGAGCAGCATCACGCCGCTGAACACTTCGCCGCCGAGCCCGAGGTTCGGGTCGTCGACGTGGGTCATCGTCTCGTTGCGCTCTTTGGCGTCTTCGTCGTCTTCGCGCAGCCGGTGCTTTCGCCGCTTGGGCTTGGCGGTGGCGGGGTCGTCGCTCTGAGCCGTGTCGTCTTCGTACGGTATCGGCGCGTCGTCTTTTTGGGCCCACGCGGGGCTCGCCGCCAGGGTGCACGCCAGCGTCAAAAGCCAGGAGTGTTTGGTCATTGCGGCAGCGAGGGGCAAAGGTTGGCGTCGCGAACCGAGGTCGCCGGGCAGTCGGGCATGCTCGGGCAGTCGACCGGGCCGAACTTGACGCAGCTCAATTGCAGCCGCGCCGAGATCTGGTTGCACCATTGGCGGCGCATTTCGGTGTCGGGGATGTGGGCGGCGATGACGTTGGCCACCGCTTCGGGAGTGAACGCCCCCGACGTGTTGACGTTTTGGTTGATGAGCTGGCTCAGCCCAGGCGTTTTCGACGACGGGTCGTCGTACGCGGTCAGCAAGAGCTTCGCCATCGACGCGACGCCGCTGGGGCCACCGGTGTTGTTGCCGACGCTGTAGAGCGACACGGCGATGAGGTTGCCCACCTGGTACATGGCCGGGTCGCGCACCCACTGGTCGGGCGAAAAGTTCTGAAACGCCGTACGCAGCGAGCTGGTCATGCACGCGCCGTTGTTCGACAAGTCACGCAACTTCACCGTCGCGTCGTCGGTGATCGACACCGCCAAGAACGACGGCCGACACCCGGTGTCGGTGGTGCAAGTGGTGGCGTAGCCGTGAAAGTCGGCGAGCCCTTCGTCGAGTGACTTGAGCAAGTTGAACGGCGTGAGCTGCCAATTCAGAATGGCCGGGTGCAGGCCTTCGTCGGCCAGCACGCGCTTGTTGAACACGCGGTGGGCGGTCTCGTGGCCAATGACGCCGAGGTTCATGGCGAGCGGCACCAGCTGGTCGGTCTGTTGCGGCACGACGACGAATGAATTGATGATCGACAAGTACAGGGCGTTGTCGGTCAGTGCCGACGAACTCGAAAGGTGCACTTCGGGCCAGTAATACACGCGCATGTTGAGCAGCTCGGGCAAGTCTTTGCCGGCCAAGCCCTGAAAGTACGCGTACGAGGTCTCGAAGTTGTAATACGTGGTCACCATGTTCCAGGTGTGAAAGTCGGCGGGCCACAACACCCCCGCCCGCTCGATGAAGTTGCCCCGAACGTCGAGCCCTTTGTCTTTGACGATCGCCTCGAACCGTTGGTCGTCGGTTTGGTTGGCGAGGCCGCCGTTGAGGTTCTGGAGCGGGTCACTCGAGTCGATGACCACCCGGGCGCCGCCCGTGAGCTTCGCGACCGACCCCGTGAGCGAGCTGAGCTGGCTGATGGTCTTCAGCTCGACCTGGTGGGTCTCGTAGGCCCCGGTCTGCGACGGGGCGACCGCCATGACCTTCACCGGAGCCGGTGGGTTGGGGCCGCACCCCATGACGACGACGAGCGAGACCGCGCTCAGACCACACCATAAAGGCAAGACAGGCTTCATGCGCGTCTTGGGTTCTAGCACGCCCAACCGAGCGCGAAACGCACGTCGTCATTGATGACGCCCAGTCGTGACTGTACGGTCAGCGCCCAATGGCTCCTCAGTTCATCAGCGAAGTGAAGCGAACCCACTCGTGCGGCGCCCTGCGGGCGTCTGACATCGGCAGCGAAGTGGTGCTCTTTGGGTGGGTTCAATTTCGGCGTGACCACGGCGGGTTGATTTTCATCGACCTGCGAGACCGCGACGGGCTCACCCAAATCGTCTTCGACCCGGGCATTTCGAAAGAAGCCCACGCGCTCGCGGAGTCATTTCGCAGCGAATGGGTCATTGGCATTCGGGGCAAAGTGCGTTCGCGCGGCGAACAGTTCTCGAAGAAAGACCAAAAAATGGTCTCGGCGACGAACCCCAACCTCGCGACGGGCGCGGTCGAAGTGTACGTCAGCGACGCGACCATTTTTAACCGCGCCGAGACGCCGCCGTTCGAAATCGCCGACCATTCGACGACGAGTGAAGAAAAGCGGCTCGAGCACCGGTACCTCGACCTGCGCCGCTC
>JBGAIY010000411.1:0-6965 GCA_044225205.1 Myxococcaceae bacterium
CTTCACACGGCGGGGGTCCCAGGTTCGAAACCTGGCGTGCCCACTCGATACAGCCCGGTTTTCGTTGGTGTTTTCGCCAGCGAGAGCCGGGCTGTTTCGTTGCGGGGTCGCGACTGCAACGTTTCAATCGGCGCCGTGTTTGCAAGCCGACCCATGGGTTTTCACCGCCTTCGTTTGGAGCGACACGGCCCGCTGCTGCTGGCAGGTCTCCTTTGGGCCCTGAGCGCGTCGTCGGTCGCTCACGCCGGCGCGTGCCTCGAAGTGACGCGCGACCGCGAAATTCGGTGCCCGTACCGACCCATTCCCTCGGGCCATGACGCGGTGTTTGTTGACGGCGCGACCGGCGCGTTGATGTCGGTCGACCTCGATGAGCTCTCCGCGGCCCCGTCGCTCATTTTCGACCCCCTCGCCGAGTTTGGCTGGAGCCCCGGAGCGACGTTCTTCTCGCCAGACCGAGAGCACGCAATCGTCGCGCGTTCACGCGAAGGGTGCACCAGCGGAGACTGCTCGTTTGGCCGCCAAACGCCGTGGCTGGCTTACCGAGACGGCGACCAGTGGGTGCACCTCAATTTGGTGGGCCACGGCTTTGGCGCCAACAGCGAAATACACGGTTGGAGCACCTGGCTCCACGGTGGCTTGGCGCTCTTCAACGGGCTGGTGCGCCCCGATGACGCAGGCTGGGCCACTCGCCAAGAAGAGAATACCGCGCAGATCTACGCGGTGCGTTTTGCGATTGGTCGCGAACAGAGCGCCGAGGTCGAGCCCTTTGCGGTGGCCGCCGCCTGGCGCCCGAATTGTCTGACCGGCCGTCTGTCGGCGATGCCCGGGGCCGCCGAGGGGTGCATCGACGGTCAGCGGCTCAGCGTCGTGCGACGCTGCTACGACGAGCCCGATTCTCCCACCACCCGCGCCTGGTGGAACACCCGAAAAGCCGATGGCTCGGACGGCCCGTGCATTTCGGCTGGGTCGGCGAGCGTACCGGTGCTGCGCACGTACGTCGTCGAACTCGATCGCGCCTGTGTGCCGAAGGTGCCCTTCGAAAACTGGGTGGTCGCGCACGCGCCTGACACCGGCCCGTTCAGCCTCATGATGGGGCAGACCCCCGAGTGGGGCGAGATGCTTTCGTCAATCAGCCCCGACGGCGCGTCGCTCGTGCTCGGTCGCAACACCGCCGACTCGAACGGCGACCCCGAAGACCACTGCGGTGGGTTTCGGCTCAATTTGCTCGACCCGTCAAACCCGATGAGTGGAAATGCGAATCGCAATGCGCACGTGTGCTCGCTGGGGTCAGACCTGCGCTGCCGTGCCGAACCAATTCGAATCGCCACCGAATACCAGCCACCCGAGAACATCGCGCTTGGCGAATTCACTCGGGTCGGCGGCGACGAATGGCTCCTCTTTACCGTCGAACGGGGCGTCTTCGGGCAGCCGCGAAGCACGCGCATTGGGGCGCTGAACCTTCGGCTGGGTACCGATGCCAACGCCCGCGTCGCACTCCCTTTCGGCAACCCAGGGCTGGCCTTCACCGCCCTGCGCGCGTTTCGTGACGGGGGGGCGCCCGACGCAGGCGATGCGCCCGACAGCGGGGCAGTGAGCCGCGACGGCGGGGCGGTCGGCAGCGACGGCGGCGAGCCTGATTCGGGCATCACCGATTCGGGAGTGTTCGATGCCGGCGTCACGCCTGGCGGCGGGTCTGGGAGGCCGTGCGGGTGCGGCTCCGCTCCCGCGACGACGTGGCCACTGTGGGGTCTGTCGGTGCGGGTCTGGGTCTCAACAACGAGAACCCGCAAAGAAGAACGAGCAGTTGCCGTTCGTCGGCTATGAGCCGTCGCCGCGGGCTTTGAGGTGCTGAAAGTGCCGCCGGGCAATGCCCGAGCTCCGCGCCGCGCGGGTGACGTTGCCGCCGTGCTTTTCGAGCGCTCGCGCCAGGTACCGCTTTTCGAATTCGGTCGTCAGGCGCCGTCGAGCTTCGGGCAGCTCGAGGTCGAGCGCCAAAAGCTCGCTCAAGAAGTCGCCGTCGGTGCTCGTCGGGGTGGGCTCGGCCATGGTGTCGCCCAGCGTCACGTAGCGCAGCAACGTGTTGCGCAGCTCGCGCACGTTGCCGGGCCAACTGTACTGTTCCCACCGGGCGAGCACGTCGGCGGGTACGGCGTTCGCGTCGTAGCCGAAGTCGGCCAAGAAGCGCTGCACCAGCAGCCCCACGTCGCCTTTGCGGTTGCGCAGCGGCGGCAACAGCACCCGGCCAATCGCGAGGCGGTGAAAGAGGTCTTCGCGAAACCGCCCGGCTTGCACCTCGGCCTCGAGGTCTCGGCGGGTGGCCGCGAACACCCGCAAGTCGAGCTGCTGCACCGAATTGCTGCCGACCCGCCGCACTTCTCCGCGGTCGATGAGGCGCAACAGCTTGGGCTGCAGCTCAGGCGCCAGCTCGCCTATTTCGTCGATGAGCAGCGTGCCGCCGTGGGCCAGCTCGACGAGGCCCGGTCGCTCGCCGTGAGCCCCCGAGAACGCGCCGCGGGCGTGGCCGAAGAGCTCGGCCTCCATCAACGACGCGGCGACGGTGGTGCAGTCGAACACCACGAAAGGCTTTTTCGCCCTCGGCCCTTCTTCGTGCAGTGACTCGGCGAGCAGCTCTTTGCCCGTGCCGGTTTCGCCTTCGATCAACGTGGCGATGGGGGCTTTCGCCAGCCGCTCGAGCAGCGGGTAGAGCCGTCGCATTTCGGTGCTGGCCCCGAAATAGCGGCCAAATTCGACCCGCAGGGGCAGCTCGGGCGCCTGCGCCGTCGTCACGCGGTCGACCCGCAGTTGGGTGTTGCCCAGGGTGAGCGTCTCGTCGCTCGACAGGCTCACGGTGCCGATGCCCACCGCGCCCACCGACGTGCCGTTATTCGAGCGCAGGTCGGTGACGACCAGCCTCGGGCCGTCGACCTCGAGCGACAAATGCCGCCGCGAGACCGTTGCGTCGGTCAGCCTCAACTGGCAGGCCGGGCTGGTGCCGACGAGCAGCGGCCCGGCGGTGCTCGCGTCGAGCGTCGCGCTCGCCCCCACGTCGGGTCCGGAGATGACGGTGAGCCGAAACGAAACGGCGCTGAGCTTCGTCGGGTTGTACGTTCGCGCGCGCTGGGTGGTGTTGTCGCTCATGAGTCAGAACTTTGGGCCACTCAAGGCCAGGTCAGCTGGGTTTGCCCGCCACTCTTCACTTCAACCGACCGAATCGACCGTTCGCCGCTCGTGGTGTTGACGAAGCCCAGCGTGTGTTTGCCGGTGACCAAGATCAACGGCCGCATCGGCGCCACGCCCAGCAACTCACTGCCCCGAAACACCTTCGTGCCGGCCGGAGCGACCACGTCGACTTCGCCCACCGCCGCGGTCACCGCGCGCACCAGGGTCTGGCCAGCGGTGATCGTCAGTGTCAGTTGCTGGTGCAGCCCGACCTTGTCATTCGAGAGCGTCACCGCGTGCGCGCCCGCGGGCACTTTGTATTTCACGAGCGGCGTCGTGCCCGCCGAAGCGCCGTCGATGGTGACGTCGGCCCACGGGCTTGACCTCAGCGTCAGGTACCCGTCTGCGGCCGTCGGGCGCTTCTTCGGCGTGACCGTCGCCACCGGCACCACCGGGGTGGCCACCGGAGCAGGGGCTTCGGTTGGTGCTGATGGGGTCGGCGCCTCGTCGGCCGCAGGCTTGGGGGCCGGTGGTGAAACCAGCGCTGGGGTTGGCGCCGGCGCCACGGGGGCTTCGACCACGACCTCGGGTGGCTTGGCCCGCCCCCACTGCCGACCCGCGATGAGCCCGACCGCCGTCGCGGCGGCCATGCCGAAGACCGCAATGATCAACCCGCGGCGAGAGCCCGAACGCCCGTGCGGCGTGGCTTTGGGCCGTGAAGGGCGGGGCGCCGGGGCTTCGTTGGCGTCTTTCAGCACCGGCAACGGCCGGGTGACGACGACCTCTTCGACCAGCGCGCGCAGCTCCGACGAGGCTTCTTTCGTGCGCCCGCCCACGTATTCGGTCAACGCATCGCGCAAGACGCCGGCGTTCGGGTAGCGCTGGCTCACGTCTTTGTGCATCGCCTTTTCCACAATCGACCGCAGGGCGGGGTCGAGGTCGGGGCGCAGCTGCCCCAGCGGCGGCGGGTTGCGCTCGACGATGAGCATGGCCAGCTCGAGCTCGTTCGCCGCGATGAATGGCCGACGCCCGGCGAGCAGCTCGTACATCGTCACGCCCGCGGCGTAGACGTCGACGCGACCGTCGATGGGCTCTCCCGCCACTTGCTCGGGCGACATGTATGCGAGCTTGCCCTTCAGCGCGCCCGCCGTCGTCTGCTGGGTCAGCGACGAGGCCTTGGCGATGCCGAAATCGACCACCTTCGCCACGCCCTCACGCGTCACCAACAGGTTGTCGGGCGAAATGTCGCGGTGCACCAAGTGAATGGGGTGACCACCCTCGTCTTTGACGGCGTGCGCATACGCGAGCCCGTCGGCCACCATGGCCATGACCTGCGCCACCACGAGGCCCGACGCCTGGCGTTGATGGTGGCGAAGGTGGTTGAAAATGGCCCGCATGCTCACGCCATCGATGAACTCCATGGCGAGGTAGTAGTGCCCGGCGTCTTGGCCGAAGTCGTACACCTGAACCACGTTGGGGTGGTTCAAGAGCGCGGCCAACCGCGCTTCTCCCAAGAACATTTCGACGAAGCTCGGGTTGTTGGCGTGCTCGGGCAGTATGCGCTTGATGACGACCCGCTTCGAAAAGCCGCCGGGCCCCTCCATGCGCCCCAGAAACACCCGCGCCATGCCCCCCTGGCCGAGCGGAGCTTCCAACGTGTAGCGGCCAATGGAGGTGGGTGTTTGCATTAGAAGCGCACGGACGACACCACGCCGACTTCTCCCGGGCCAAAGTGCAAGGCAACCGTGGGTTTGGCCAACGAGTCGAGAAACAACGCCGCCGTCAGCGTGGCGAGGGCCGCGCTGATGACGTAGGCGCTCACGCCCCCCGCGGCCAGCCCCGTGCGGAGCGACAGCGCGGCTTCGACGTCGGCTCGCGGGCGAGGCGTCGTCGCCAGCGAGGCCGCGACGCGCGGTGATTCGAGCGAAAGCGCCACCCCGGCAACGAGCGTGGCGACGCTCAGCCCACCCACGGCGATGCCCGCCCAAGGCACACGGCTCACGGTCTGGGGCTGCTGCAGCTGCATCGGCGGGGTAGGCGCCGCAACCACCTGCGGGGTGGTGACGGTGGGCGCGACCACCGAGGCGGTGGCTGCCCTCGCCGGTCGAACGCTCTCGAAGAGCTGTTGGGCCTTGGGCGGCGCGAGCCGAGGCAGCGTCGCCCCAGGGTCGAATTCGAGCGCCCGAGCGAACGCCACCTTCGCCGCCTCATTGTTGCCGAGGTTGACCTGGGCAATGCCGAGCTCGATCAACACCTCGACCCGAGGCCCGGGAGGAATTTCGAGGTCGGCGCTCAGCGCCTTGAGCAGCGGCAGCGCGGTCTCGAAGTCGAGGTTCGCGGTCAAGGCGCGCGCGCGCTTCCACTGCGACTCCCAGTCGGCTGGGTGCGATGCCAACAAGACCAACGACAGCCCGACCGCGAAAGGCATGGTTCACGAAGCGTACCACCTACTTCGTGTCGAACGTCACGTTGTCGAGCCGGTAGGCCAACCGCGACGTCACCGGTAACGTCAGGTTGACCAGGCCGACCGCGAACACTGGTTCGGGCATGGGTGAGCCCAGTGCCAGCGGTATTGAAACCGACGCGTCGGGCAGGTCAACGCCCCCGCGTTTGGTGTTCAACGTGCCCACGCCTGACCCGTAGTCGAGCCGAAACCGAACGTGGTGCCACTGGCCCAGCGCAAGGCCGCCGTTCGCGAACAAACACACGCCGCCGCCGTCGACTCCGTTGTGCTCGCACACACCAAGGTTGGTGGGGTTGAACACCACCTCCGCGTAACTGTCGGAGTGATCTGGGTAAATCGTCACTGGTACGACTTGGGTCGGCAACTCGTCGAACACGACGTCGAACTCGAAGGTTCTGACCTTGCCCACGACAGGGGCCAACGTGGCCAAGCCGTTGGCTTCGACGACTCCGCTCGAGACGGCCGAAGCTTCAACGGCCCACACGCCACCGTCGAGGCTCGCGGCCGCCTGCTGCATGCTCGTCGTGCCGAACACATCGAGCGCGGTGGGCTGGTCGAAGTCGACGCAGAAGACTGGGGCGGGCTGGAGCTGCGCGCAAAAGCCCGCGTCACTGACCGCCGCGTCGGCTGAGCCAGCGTCGGAGCCACCATCGCTCGGTGTCGCGGCATCAAAGGCTCCCGCGTCGGTCACGCCCCCGTCGGGCACTCCCCCGTCGAACCCCGCGTCGCGGCCACCGGCATCAACCGGCCCGGCGTCGGCAACGCCACCGGCGTCGGCGGGCCCACCCGCGTCGAGCTCGCCCTCGCCACCGAACTGAGCGCAAAAGCCGTTGGCCAAGCAGCGGCCAGGCCCGGGGCACTGCGCGTCGACCTGGCAGCGCACCTGCGCGACCTCGAAGCTGGGGCACGAAGCGAGGGCGCTCGCCAACACCCACATGACGCCTGTTCGCAACCGACGCATCGCCTCGACAGTGTAAGCGAGCGCGTGGCTCAACCGTACAACTTCGCCAAGGTGCCCGAGCCGCCGCCCGGGTCTCCGAACTGGTTCACGCCGGTAATGCCCAGGGCCTGAATGAGCGACACCATCATCGCGTGGTGCGGCTTGCATTCTTGTTTGGCTTGCGCCGAGTCTTCTTGAATGAAGTCGGTGGTCGGGTACGCGAGGTGCCGACCCGTTTTGAAGGTGCCGCCCATCGACCCGAAGATGAAGACGCTGTGGTTGGCAATGTCGTGCAGCGCACCGCTGGCTCCGTCTGGCCAGGTGTTGCCGATTTCGCCGCCCCAGTAGACGAGGGTGCTGTCGAGCAACCGGGTGCCGTCGGCTTGGGTCGCTTTGAGCCGG
>JBGAIY010000412.1:0-6938 GCA_044225205.1 Myxococcaceae bacterium
TCGGTACGTTTGGCCTGGGCCCAGCTCGACGAAGAAGTCGGGCTCGGCACGCTCTTTCACCATGCCTTGGTAGGCGACGCGCTGGCCGTCGACGGTGACCTGAAAGAACGAATTCGTCACCCGGCCGCTCTCGGCGACGCTGGGGCCGTCGAGCCGCACGGTCGACCCCGTGTCGTTCGTCACGCTCAGCGCCACGGCGTACGAAATGCCGGTGGCGGTGACCGTGACGCTCACCAGGCTCAGCGAGGTGGGCAAGGCCGCAGCGGTACCTTTGGCCGGGCCGTCGACGCGCAGGGGGGTCGTCGACTCGAGCCGAAACGCGTCGGGCGAAAAGTGGTTGGTGTGCGAAAACCCAATGGTGGCGACCTTCGTGCCCGACGGCACGGGGTACGCGTCGCTCAAGTCGACCACCGCGGTGTACGACTGGCCCGCCGCCACCGCGATGAACGAGTCGGGAGGCGCGCGCTTGGCCATCATGCCGCGGTACGGCACTTGGGCGCCGTCGGCGGTGACGACGAAGAGGTTGTTTCGCAGCGCTCGCCCTTGCCCGACGCTCGGCCCGTCGAGCTGGAGCGGGCGGTCGAGCGTGTTGGTGATGGTGATTTTCACCTGGTAGGCCCAGCGGGTCGGGCCCACGGTGAGTCGCTCGAGTTTCACGTCGACGGGCCAGGTGGTGGGCAAGGCGGTGGGGGCTCGTGGCATCGGTGCTCCGGCGGGGGAGGCCGCGAGGCTCAGCATCACCAAGCATGACGTGAGCGCGGGCATGCGCCCGACGGTACCGCACCCGACCCCGCGCCGCACCCGAATGACGCCGCCGAAAAGCGTCAGTGCTGCGCGGCGTGCGCATCGTCGCGCACCCGAACGACCGCGATGAGGCTCGTGAGCAACCCGCCCGTCACCACGCGTTCGACCAAGGCCTGGGGTCGGGGCCGAAAGGCGGCGACGGCGAGCACGCCCACCGCCTCGCACCCGGCGCAATATTCGAGCTTCACCCGAACCGATTCTTCGGCGGGGTGCCCCATGGCCAGTTCGCCCAAGTCGGCCGGAGCCGCGTTCACCGCGAGGAGCACGTCGGCCTCATTCTCAACCGGAAACCAGGCGGTCACGGGCACGAGCGGGCGGTTGCAATGCAGGCAAGTCTTTTGACCGAACGACAGGTACCCGACCACCGCCCCACCGACCGCGAGCACGGGGCCCGCGAGCGAAAGAGGCACCGGTACCGACCCCAGGCGCACCCCGACGTCGGAGAACAGCCCCAGGGCCGCCGCGCCGAGCCCGAGGGCCACGAAGCCCAAGCTCGTGAGCAACCGGGCCGGGTCGAGGCCTTCTCCGACCCCGGGGTGGGCGTACGCTTCACGGCCGACCTGCGGGGTGGAGCGGTGAACGGGTCTCGACCAGGTCTGCGGCATGCCCCTTCTGACGCTCAAAGCCACCCCCAGGTCGCGCGGTGGCTTCCACTTTTTGAGCAGGGCGCCTGATCTTCGCTCGCTGGCACCCGGAGGCCGCGGCCGCCAGCGGTGACGGCGGTCAGCCATGACCCGCGAAGCCATTTGACCCACGCCGCGACAAACCAACTCCCGAGACTTCGGGCCCCGGCTTCTCGCAGGGCAATTGCAGTACCAGCAGACATGCAGCGCGTCGCCAGGGGCATCATTTCGGTCGGAGGCGGCAAGGGCGGGGTCGGCAAGAGCGTGGTTGCGGCGAACATGGCGGTGGCCATGGCCGAAGAAGGCCACGACGTGGTCGTGGTCGACGCCGACTTGGGCGGGGCCAACCAGCACACGCTCTTCGGCGTCACCAAGCCCGGCCCCACGCTGCAAACGTTCTTGGAGCACGGGGTCGAGTCGCTCGAAGACGCCCGGGTGCCGACCTCGGTGCGCGGGGTCTCGCTCATTCGGGGGGCCACCGCGGTGTACGGAGCGGCCAACCCCGGCCACGCCAGCAAACAACGGCTGCTCCGGCACGTCGAAGCGCTGAGGGCCGACTTCATCGTCATCGACGTGGGGGCCGGGGCCGCGTTCAACCAGCTCGACGTGTTCGACGCGGCCGAGCACAAACTCGTGGTGCTCACGCCGCAACTGACGTCGGTCGAAAATGGCTACGGCTTCGTCAAGGCCGCCGTGTTTCGCGCGCTGACCCCGCTGCTCAAAGCCCACGGGTTCGAAACGCTGCTCGACGGCGCGGGCGCCGAAACCAAGAAGTTGTCAACCGGGTTGCGCGAGGCCTGCACCTGCAGCCCGAAGTTCGCCGCCGAAGTGTCACACACCTTGGCGCAATTCGGCCTGCACCTCTTCGGCAACCAGGTCGGTGAGGCCCGCGAAGAAGCGGTGTTCACGGCGGTCTCGCGAATGATTCGCGACTTCTTGTCGGTCGACGCGCCGGTGGTGGCGACCGCGAAAGCGAGCCGGGCGATGCACGAGTCGGTCAACGCGAGAACGCCGCTGTTGTCGGCCCACCGCCACGACGACGTGTCGCTCGCGCTGCGTCGCACCGCCCAGGTGTTGTTGCACCGCGCGCGGTCGACCCACCCGGCGCACGTGCACTGAGTTGGCGAACCTCACCGCCCGACGATGAGCCACAGGCCCACGCCGAGCGACGCCGTCAGACACACCGCCAACGACCACCGGTCGTATTTGGCCGCGCGCGCCGTTTGTTCGAGGTCGGTCAACCGCACCGCCAGCACCGACTCGAGCAGCGCAATGAAGATGACCGCGTAGCTGAGGTTGTAGAGCTTATCGAGCAGCACCACGTACCCCACGTTCGGCAGCTCGGCGCCGGCGGTCAGCTGCAAGGCCACCGCTGAAATCAACGTGGTGATGCCGAGCCCCAACCGCGCGTCGAAGTATTTCCCGTCAATGAGAAAGACCGCCATGGTGATGAGCAGCACAATGAAGAGCGGCAAAATCGATTTGACGATCGAGCTCCAAATGGGGCGCACCACGTGTAACCGCGCGGTGAGGTGGGTGTAGGCCTCGGCGTTCGCGAGCACGCGGGGGTCTCCGAAGTTGGTGTCGTACCGCGAATCGGAGACGGTGTTCTCGACGCTCGCGATTTGCCAACCGGCGAGCGAGAGGCCGGGGTGCAGGCCGCTCTTGCCGACCGTGTCGACCTGGTACACGAGCTGGCTTGCGAGCGCCTTGGTGTCTTCGAGTTCGAACACCACGTCTTGTTCGTCGAATGGGTAATTTTGCACGCTGAAGGGGTGGGTGAAGCGGCCCTGAATGTGAAACTGTTGGTACAGCGAGCCGTCGTCGAGTTGCTCGGGCTGCGAGTTGCCCTGGTCGTCGACGTAAATGGGCGTCTTCACCAAGGCCGACAGGTCGGCCACGTTCATGAACTCGAACGACTTGGTCGGGTCGATGGGGCCTTTCCACCGAAACCACATGTAGAAGTCGGCCTGGTACGTATTCGCCTTCAAGTCGATTTCAGGAATGTGGTGAATGTACGTACCGACGTACACGACTTCGGGGCCCTCGCTCGGGGCGGCGGTCGGCTCGGCCGCGAGTACCAGCGTCAACAGCAGCTTCGCAATCATGGGGCGGGAGAGGTTACACGCTCGGGGCGCCCCGTGGCGCTTTCGTCGTCGAGCCCGCTGCACGGGGCACCGGGGTGCGCCGCCCGCCAGACGGCGATTCGGCCCGACACGCTGGTGGCTTCGAGCACGAAACAGCGCTCGAGCCAGCGGGTGAAGACCCCGGCGAGCACCTGGTTTTCAAACACGTCGTCGCGGTAGCGGCGGTCGACCACGACGGGCAGGGCTCCTGGAGCCAACACCAACCGCTCGAGGTCTTGCACCTGCGCTCGCGTCACCAGCTCTTTGATGCCGTACCGCCCGAGCTGGCGGGTTTGGCCGGCGAGGTGAAAGACGGTTGGCCCCGGGCTGAGAATGAAGCGAGCCTCGCCGGGGTGCGAAATGGCCCGGTAGGCGGCGAGGTCTTGGGCCCATTCGTCGAGCTCTTGCGCCTGAGGCGTACGCCCCAGCACGACCGAGTCGTTGAGTTCGGGCCAGGCCGCCACGCCCGACGCCGCCATGAACGAGAGCACCGCCGTGCCGGCTTGGGTGAGCGCCGACCGACGCCGGTCGAACCGTTGGTCGAGCGCCAAGCCCACCAACATGAGCGCGGGAAACGAGACGGGCGGCAGGCTCCGGTCGTTGCTGCGGCCTTGGTAGTACGTGAAGACACCGACCCCGACAACGGCCAGCAAGGTGACGTTGCCACCAAATGGCGAACCTCGGCCTCCGTCGGCCCACAGCCCGCGCCCGACCGACAACAGCGCGACCAGGTAGACCGACGTCACGACGAGCCAGGGTTGAAACTGCGTCTTCGGCAACATGGAAACGCCGAACACGTAGAAGGTATTTGACGCCGCGAAGAGCAACGGCCAGTTCGGCCATGCGTCGGCGCGGGCCCGGGTGAAGAGGCTGTAGGCCGCGACCATGGCCGCCAGCGAGAGCACGAAGGCCAGCGCGCTGGCGCCGACCGACCGCCACCGCAGCCCCTGCGCGACGACGCACCCCGCGAGCGCGCCGCCCCAGGCCACGAGGCCCATTTCGGGGTTCCACCACACGACGAGCGACGAGGTGACGAGCGCCGCCACCGCGAGCCGCGCCGGTGACGGGCGGGCGTTGTGCCACGCCCCGACCACCAGGGCCAACGTCAGCGCGAAGGTGCGCAGGGGCTGAAACTGAAAGTACGGCGTGAAGGCCTCGTGGTGGGTGTGGGCCGCCATGAAGGGCACGAAGGTGTCGGCCACCGCGACGCTCGCAAGCCAGGTGACGCACGCGACCGGCTTGTGCGTCATCACCTTCAGCAAGAACACCAGCCACAGCAGGTGAACGGCGGCGGTCACCAACGACATCACCACCGAAATCGACGTCGGGCTCAGCGGCGAGGCGAAGAGCTGCGTCAGCGGCGCCAACACGTGGGCGTAGGCGCCGTATTGACTCGCGGCGTCGACGAGCAGGGTGCCTCCCGCGGCGACGGTCGAGAACGAGGCGGTGAAGGCTTCGAAATGGGTGGTGACCGACGTGAGTTCGCCTTCGGCCACGACCTTGAGACTGTCGACGCCCACGACCAACGCCACGCCCAGCACCGCCAACGGCCACGCGGCCCGACGCCACACCAGCACCCCCACCAGCGCGCACGCCGGCAAGCCGACCCACCAGGCCGCCCACACCGACCAGGCCGCCGTGTAGTACCGGCCCAAAGACAGCCCACCGTCGACCCACCATTCGGCGAATGGCACCAGCACCAGCAACACCGCGCCGCCGCGTTGCCAAAACCACGGCGTCGGGCGTTCGGTGTCGGGGGCCGGCGGGCGAAAGGCATACGCGAGCCCCACGACCAAGGCGGTGCCCACGACGAGCGTGACGGGCGCTTCGAGGCCGCGGCCGGCGAGCACGAAGGCCACGTTGCCGAGCGCCAAACCCCAGACCCCGGCGCGCCACCAGCCCAGCGCCGACCAGTTCGCGCTGAGCCGCGTGAACAGCCGGTCGAACGCGAACGCCGTCGGCGGCAGCACGACGATGCCGAGCAAGAACGCCGTTCGTTCGGCGGGTTCGGGGGCCAGCCACGCCCGCGCGGCGACGATCTGGCGCATCATGTCTGGGGTGACCGGCGGCGTGCCGATGAACGCGTACACGGGCCAGACGACCGCCACGAAAAACGTGACCCACGTCGCGAGCAGAACCAACGAGAACCGAGAAACCAGACGCGACACGGGCGCCGAAGCTTGTCGCATCACCTGCGGGGCATCAAGAACGCAGCCGCTCGATTTCGGCCAGGTAGGCGTCGACGACCGTCGCCCAGTCGTACTTGGCGGCGAAGGCCGTGGCCCGTTTCGCCCACGCCTCGCGGTGTTCGCCCAGCGCCTGAACGCCGTGCGCGAACGAGTCGAAGTCGCCCTCGTCGTAGGTCACCCCGGCGCGGCTGCGCTGCACTTGCCCGGCGACCACGGGCGACGCCGCGTTGCCCAACACCGGCGTGCCCACCGCCATCGCCTCGAGCGCCAACAAGGACAGGCTCTCGTAGCGCGAGGGCACGACCGCGGCGAGGGCCCCGCGCAACAGCGCCCACTTTTCGGCTTCGTCGACCCGGCCGAGCACGTGCACCCGGTCGCCGCGCGGTGTGAGGTCACCTCCGCCGGCGAGCACGAGGTGCGGCGCGTCGTGAAAGCGTTTCACCAGGCGTTGGTGTGCTTTCACCAACCCCGGCACGCCTTTGCCCGCTTCGAGCCGCCCCACGTACACCAGGTACGGCGCTGCCAAGCCCCGCCGGGCGAGCGCCCGTTCGACGTCGTCGGGTGACTGGGTCATGGGTTCGACGCCCACGCCGACCACCCGACCTCGCGCCGCCTGGGGGAAGCGCGCGCGAATGAAGTCGAGCTCTTCGGGCGTGTTGCACAGCAGCACCCGCGCGCGCTCGAACGCGTCAGAGTACACGTGAAACGCCATCGGCGGCTCGTGGTGCGCGGTGGGCACGAGCAGGGCCCGCTCGGCCACCAGCGGCAAGCCCCACGCGGTGTGCGCATAGAGCGCGGTGAAGAAAATGACGGCGTCGTGGGTCTGCCCCGCTTTCGCGATGGCGGCGAACAACTCCGTCGACACGGGGCCTTGTTGGTCGAGCCACTGCTCTTCGGTGACGAGGTCTTGGCCTTGGCCGAACAGGCGCGACGAAAGTCGGTTGAACTCGCGCATGCGCCGCGGGTGGTCGACGGCGAAGCGGTGCACGGTGACGGGGCCGTCGCCCGTCTGGCCGGCGCTCGCCACGTTGGCCCAGGTCAAGTGGTCGGCGGCGCAGGTGGTGAGTACGTCGACCGAGGCCCGGGCGGCCAGGTGGTGGGCGAGCTGCCGGGCGTGCGCTTCGGCCCCTCCGACGACTTTCTCACCGTAGCGCTGCACGACGATGGCCACTTTCGGCTTCGCGCGGGCCCGCGCC
>JBGAIY010000413.1:0-6984 GCA_044225205.1 Myxococcaceae bacterium
GGCTTCGGCGGCGCGCGCGAAGAGCACCAAGCCCCGGAGGTAGTGCGCCTGCGGTGTTTCGGTCGTCGCCGTTCGGTCGAGCAACCGCTGGCCAGACCCCGCTTTCACGTGGGCTTCGGCGAGACCCCGCAGCACGTTCAAGTCGGTGGGGTGCTCGGCGGCGAGCTGTTCGAACAGCGGCACCGCGTGCGCCGCGTCGCCTTTTTGAATGAGGGCGTGGCCACGCTCGAGCGGGGTCAACGCGAGTTCTGCTTGCGAATTGGTGGTGCGGCAGCCGGTCGCCGTCGCCAGGGCCACCGCCGCCCACAGGGCCCGCGAGGTGCTCACGCGGTCGCCTCGGGAGGCCGGCCGATGCCTTCGACCCCGCGCGCGGCCACGGCGTCTTGCACGTCGCCGCCTTTGCCACCCAACGCGAGGCTCTGTTCGATGATGACTTTGCGCACCGCCACCATGAGCGCTTCGCGGTCGTCATTGAACGGCTTGGGGTCGATCGGCTTACCGACCCGTACGTAAATGGGGCCGGGGGTGATGTTCCACGAGTTTTTCGGCATCAACTTGCCCGAACCCTCAATGGTCACCGGCACGACGCCGACGCCCGCTTTGGTCGCCAAGGCGAAGGGGCCTTTTTTGAAGGGCTTCACGCGCAAGTCGTCACTGCGCGTACCCTCGGGGAACATGACGATGTTGACGCCCGAGCGAATTTGCGCGCCGCCTCGGTCGAGCGAAGCGACCGCGTCTCGGTGGTTGCCCCGGTCAATGAAAATGATCTTCGCCAACGCCATGTACCAGCCCAGCATGGGCACATACTTGAGGCTCTTCTTCGCGGCGAACCGAAAGTCGACCGGCAGAGCGACGAACAGCACCGGTATGTCGTTGGTCGACTGGTGGTTCGAGACGAAAACGTGGGGGCGGCCGTCGAGGTTTTCGAGCCCCGAGACGACCAGCTTCGCGCCACCCGCCCACAACAGAACCGGCGACCACAGCCGCTGCACCACGTACATCGAATTCGACGCGTTGAACGTCAAGATGATCGCCAAGCTCGCGAGCGGAAAGCACACCGCGGTCCACACGAGGGCGACGAGCACGCAAAAGAGGTTTCGAATCATGGCGACGGCGGGGCAGGTGGTTTGGTCAGGTCTTGGTATTCGACCGAAGCCGAAAGAAATGCAAATGCGGGGTCAGACGCCACGGCCCGCGGGTTCCACTCAGACGGGGCGGCCGACTTCGCCGCCCGCAGGTACATCAACGCATCGGCTTCACGGCCCTGCGCCGCCGCCAGCCTCGCCAGCCCGTACGACGCCAGGGGTGACCCGGCGGCGGTGCGCTGCAACGCATCGAACGTGGCTTGCGCTTCGGCCCACTGCGAAGTGGCCAACAGCGCCGAACCTTTGAGGTAGGCGGCTTCTGGCCCCGTGACCGGCTCGACCGCGGTCAGCGCTTCGGCCGGCCGCCCCAACGCCAACAAAGCTCGCGCCTGCAAAAGCCTCGCGTTTTCGCTCTGGAGCGTCGCGGCCCATTCTAAGACGGCGCCGGCGTCGCCCTGGGCCAACGCGTCTTGCGCCAGCGCCAGCCGCGCCTCGTCGAGCGCCTCGGCGGCCCGCCATTCTTGCCGGGCCTCGGCCGATTTCCCGAGTGACATCAATATGTTGCCGAGCAGGCGGTGGGCGCGGGGCGAGGCCGGGTCGGCAGCGAGGGCCTCTTGGTAGGCGGCAGCGGCGGCCTCGAGGCGCCCTTCTTTGGCGAGCGAATTGCCCTTGGCAAGGCTGCGCTCGAGGGGCTTGCCACACCCGGCCGACAGCAGTGCCACGAGCAGGCCCGACACCAAGACGCGCACGACGGCCGGCTATAGCACGACGTGCCTCAAAGAAGAGGACTTCAGCCGTGCGCTTGGGCCCCAACCGGAGTAGACCCCGTTTTCTGTGGCCGGTAAGAAATTCATCGCCATCGCGGGCAACATTGGGGCGGGCAAGACCGAGCTGACCGCTTTTCTGTGCCGCAAGTACCACCTCAAGCCGTTTTACGAGCCGAACGACGGCAACCCGTACCTGGCTGACTTCTACAAAGACATGAAAGCGTGGGCCTTTCGGTCGCAGATATACTTTTTGACCCACAAGTTTCGCCTGCACCGTGAGCTCGAGCGCGAGGCGGGCACCGCGTTGCAAGACCGCACCATTTACGAAGACGCCGAAATTTTCGCGAAGAACCTGCACAAGCAGCGCTACATCGATAAACGAGACTGGCAGACGTACCAAGAACTGTACGAAACCATTTCGGCCGCGCTCCGGCCCCCCGACTTGATGATCTACCTGCGGTGCCCGGTCAAAACGCTCAAGCAACGCATTCGACTTCGGGGGCGAAAGATGGAGCAGGACATACCCTCGGCGTATCTGAACCGCCTCAACGACCTCTACGAAGACTGGTTCACCCGCTACAACCTCTCGCCCGTGCTCGTGCTGCCCACCGACACGCTCGACTACCTCACGAACCTCGTCGACCGCGTCGACCTGTTTCGTCACATCGAGAAACACCTGTGAGCGCCATGAAAGACGTGTACGTCGTCGCGACCGAGTCGGCCGAGCCGCTCTCGCTCGACGTCATTCGCGAGGGCTTCGAGGCCGACGAAGTCGAACTCAAGTTCGGCGAAAACGACTCCTTGTTTTCGGTGCTCGCCGACGGCGCGCGGGTCGACATTCGCTTCGACAGCCGCGAAAAAGGCCTCGGGTGGACGCCCGATTTGCTGACCGGCGCCCCCGAGCTGCGCGAGTTTCTCGAAAAGGCCAAGGGGTTCTACAAAGTGTCGTTTGAACCCGGCAAACCGCAAACGTCGGTCGCGGTGTTCGAGGCGCTCTGGGCCGTTCGCACGATTCTCGAAATGACGGCCGGCGTCGTCGTCGACGTGCTCGCCTACAAAATTCACGGGCCCGAAGACATCGAAGAAATCACCGAACTCGACTTCGACATTCGAGACCACCTCACCATTCACGCGATGGAAATTGGGCAAGAAGGCCAAGAGCCCGAAAAAGACAAGGCGTACTGGGTGCACACCCACGGCATGTTGAAGTTCGGCCAGCTCGACATTGAAATGTTCAACATCGGCGACGACGACTTGGCGGCCGCCGAGACCTTCTTTCACGAGCTGTGCACCGACTTGGCGTTCGGCCAGGGGCCGCAACCGCGTACCGTCATCGCCACCAGCGTGGGCTTGGGTTTCACCCTGTTGCCGGCCGACGAGGCCCGCCCCAACTTGTACGGCGTCGACCCCGAGACCTTCGAAGGTCACGAGGGCAAGTACCTCACCGTGGTGAGCCCCGAAGGCAAGCACAACCTCACCGACATTCTCGAGCAGTACCGAGACCGCTTCGAAGAAGAGACCGAAGAAGAGGCCGACGCGCTGCGCGAACACGCCAAGCGGCTGTTGCCCGTGTTCAAGGCCCGGTACATGCGCAAGGGGCTCATGGAGCCCTTGACGTTCGTGGTGCGCGCGCCGTTCGAAGTGCACCCCAACGGCGAGACCGAAGCGCCCCAAGAAGAAATGCTCTGGGCCGAAGTCGTCAGCTGGGACGAAGAGACCCTCATCGGCAAACTCGTCGACGGCGGGCGGCAGACGACCGAATGGCGCAAAGGCGCCCACGCCGAAATCGACGAGTCGCAGGTCAACGCCATTGCCATCAGCCGCGACGGCCGCACGATGGAACCCGAAGAACTCGAAAAATTGTTGCTGGCCGAGCGGCCCGCCTGACGCCCGAGGAACCTGATGGCTGTTCTGCTGCTGCTGACGGGGCCGCTGGCGGGTACGCGGCACGAAGTGTCGGGCGAAGTGACCCTGGGCCGCAGCCCGTCGTGCACCATTTCGCTCGACGACGCGAAGGTGTCGCGCCGCCACGTGCGCATTCTCATCGAGAACGGCGAGGCGCGGGTCAGTGACCTCGCGTCGCGCAACGGCACCGTCGTCAACGGAGAAAAGCTCGAAGGCGAAGTGACGCTGTTGCCGGGTGACCGCCTGCAAGTCGGCGACTCGACGATTCTGTACGAACCGCCCGTGCGCGCCGCCCTGAGCGAGCGTGACGACCTGGGGGCCGCCATTTCGGCCCCGGTCGAAGAATTGCTGCCGGTGGTGGGCGCGGTGTCGGGGCTGTACAACGCGGGCGTCGCGCTCTTGTCGGCCACGAGCGAGGCCATGGTGCTCCGCCGCGCCGCCGAAGAATTGGCCCGCGGCGTCAACGGCGACAAAGCGGCCGCGCTGTTGGGAGGCACCGAAGGGTTGCTCACCGCCGCCGTGGTGGGCGCGGCGAACGTCGAAGTGCCCCGCGCGCTGGTGCGGGCTTCACTCGAGCGAACCGAAGCGGCGAGGCTGGGCGGCTCGGTGTGCGCCCCGTTGATCGCGTCGGGCGGCTCGCCTTTCGGCATTTTGTACGCCGAGCGCGCCGAGCCTTTCACCGAAGACGACCACAAGCTCATCGCCGCGCTCGGCCGCCTCGCGGGAGAAGCCGTCACCGCGCTCCGCGCCCGCCAAGACGA
Organism: Myxococcaceae bacterium; assembly: GCA_044225205.1. Classification (GTDB taxonomy): domain Bacteria; phylum Myxococcota; class Myxococcia; order Myxococcales; family Myxococcaceae; genus JAEUJT01. The sequence goes on from JBGAIY010000413.1 coordinate 4,519, forward strand.
GGGCGCCGCCACGGTGACGCTCGTCGGCGCGTCGAGGCCGTTTCGCAAGACCGTCGAACAGGCGCGGCGCGCGGCGTCGAACGTCGAACCCGTGGTCATTCGCGGAGAGCACGGCACCGGCCGCGGCTTGCTCGCCACCTACATTCACACCCGCTCGGCGCGCGCGCTCGGCCCCCTGGTCGTCGTCGACTGCCGGCGGCCCGCGACCGCGGTCGACGAGGCGCTGTTCGGGCACTCGAGCGCCCCCGGCGTGCCCCCGGCGTCGTCGGCCATGCTCAAGGCCGACGGTGGTACCTTGGTGCTGCGCGACGTCGACACGTTGCCTCGCAACTTGGCTGAGAAGCTGGGCCGGCTCATCGCCAAGAAGGTCGCCCCCGCTCGCCGCGGCGGCGAAGAGCCGGTCGACGTGCGCGTCATTGCCACCACCCGTCAGTCGCTCGACGTGCTCGCGCAGCGAAACGAGTTCGAAAACGAGCTCGCCAACGCGCTCAACGGCGTCGAAATTGAACAGGTACCGCTGCGCGAACGCCGGCAAGACGTGCTGCAGCTGTTCGAACACTTCGCCACGCTGTCGGCCAAGCCCCACCGCCAAGAGCCCGCCACGCTGACGCCCGACGCGCGGCGGCTGAATACCACTGGCCCGGCAATGTCGAAGAGCTGCGCGGGGTTTCAGAGCGCATCGCGTTGCTCTACCCGGGGCGAGAAGTGCCGGCCTTGCGCTTGCCCCCCGAAATTCAAGAAGGCGTGGTCGGCGCGCCCAAGTCGTTGGCCGACATGATTGCCCGGCTCGAGCGCGACGCCATTTCTGAAGCCCTGCGTGAGACGCGCGGCAAGAAGATCAAAGCGGCGGCGCTCCTGGGCATTTCGCGGCCCACGCTCGACAAGAAAATCGAAGACTACCACTTGGTCGTCGAGAAAAGACGCTCATGACCGTGACGACGATGTTGAAGCTGCACGAATCGGCCGAGGTGGCCGCCGCCAAAGCCGCCGGGGTGCCCTTGGTGGCGCTCGAGACCTCGGTGCTCGCGCAGGGGTTGCCGTACCCGCGCAACCTCGAAGCCGCCGAGCGCTGCGAAGCCGCCATTCGCAAAGAAGGCGCGGTGCCCGCGCCCATGGCCGTCATCGACGGCGCGCTCTGGTGTGGGCTCGACTCGGCGCAGACCAAGCGGCTCGCCCACGGCACCGGGTTGTGGAAAATCGGGTCGCGCGACTTGGCGGTCGCGGTGGCCAAAGGGGCGACCGGCGGCACGACCGTCAGCGCCACCTGTGAAATGGCCGCGCTCGCGGGCATTTCGGTGTTTGCGACCGGCGGCCTGGGGGGCGTGCACCGCGGCGTCGCCGAAGAGCTCGACGTTTCGCAAGACCTGCCGGCTTTGGCGAAATGGCCCGTCGCCGTCGTCTGCGCCGGGGCCAAGTCGGTGCTCGACCTGCCCAAGACGCTCGAAGTGCTCGAAACCCTGGGCGTGCCGGTCTTGGGGGTCGGTACCAAGCAGCTGCCCGGGTTCTATTCGCGGGAGACGGGCTTGACGCTCGAGCATTCGGTCGACGACGCCTTCGAAGCCGCCAAGGTGGTGCGGGCGCGGCAGGCGCTGGGGCAGGGGGGCCTCGTTTTCGCGCTGCCTCCACCCGAGGCGACCGCGCTGCCCCGCGCTGAAATCGAGCAGCACTTGCTGGCGGCCTTGGCCGCGGCCAAAAGCCAGAACATTGCTGGCAAAGCGGTGACGCCGTTTCTGCTGGGCGAAATGGTTCGCCGCACCAACGGCCGCACGCTCGAAGCGAACCTGGCGCTGCTTGAACACAACGCGTCGTTCGCCGCGAAGTTGGCCCGCGCCATCATGCCGTCGCCGCGCGCGTTGACCGCCAAGGGCGTGCTCGACTTGTTGGCCCGCCAGTACGGGGTCGCCCCCATTGAACTCGGTGAATTGACGCTTTCTCGCGCGGTGCTCGACTTGGTGCCCAAGCAGCTCGCGCACCAACACCGCTGCATACCCGTCGCCGTCAACAACGGCCGCTTGGTGATGGCGTTCGTCGACCCGGGCAATGCCCAGGCGTTGGCCGACCTGCGGCGCGTCACCGGGCTTGAAGAAATCGAACCGGCCGTCGCCACCGAGCCCGACATTCGCGCGGCGCTCTCGAAGTACTACGGCGGGCCGTGACGCATGGGCATCGAGCGGGCGGTTTCGGCTCCAGGCAAGTTGTTCATTTCGGGCGAGTACGCCGTGCTGTGGGGCGGGGTCGCGCGGGTCGCCGGAGTGGCCCCTCGCGCATCGGCCTACGTGCGAACCCGCGACGACCGGCGGGTCGACTTGGTGCTCGACGAGGGGCGCTTGTCGGGCACCGCCACGCCGTTGGGGGTGAAGTGGTCGACCGACGTGCCCGCCGCTTTTCGCTTCGTGGCGCACACGGTCGACCTCGCGTACCGAGCGGTGGGCCGTGAAGGGCCGGGCCTCGCCATTGCCTTCGAGC
>JBGAIY010000414.1:0-6895 GCA_044225205.1 Myxococcaceae bacterium
TTTACAAAATGCACTTTTCTCCTCTGAAAATCGCCTCTCGAATACCGAGAGTCGGTGTTGAGAAAAGCCACATGCGCAGTGGCCGTTCGCGAGCGAGCGAGTTGTGCGGCGAGAGGTCGAGAATTTCATGATCGACGCGGGCACCAACACCACGGGCTCGGCGTCCACCGTCGATGTGGGGCTGCCGGGCGCCGAATGACGCCACGTCTTCGTGCTGGCTCGGGCCGGGCACGTTTCGGGTGGCGAGCCGCGAGCAGGTTTGGCGTGGCCGCGCCATCCTCCCGATGACGGGGTCCTCCGGTTGTCGAGGGTCCTCTCTTTGACCGACGGCGCGGGGCGTCGGCCGGGCTCACAGTGCCCCTCGTCGTTCAACCCGCAGTCACTCTTTGGAGAACCACATGAACCCCACGAACCGCCCGTCACCCTCGAAGCTGGCCCGTCGTCGCCGCGGCCAAGGCATGACCGAGTACATCATCATCGTTTCGCTCATCGCCATTTCGTCGATTGGCGTGGTGACGCTGTTCGGCGACCAAATCAAAGCGCTGTTCGGCATGGCCGTTGACGCGCTCTCGGGCCAACAGACGGTCGCCGCGCGAACCGAAAAGTCGAACGCACGGCTCGAACGCAGTGGCGGCCTCGCCCACTACGCCGACCACAACAGCGTTCACTGAAACGACCGCCTCAGCCCACCTTCACCAAGCGAGGAAACGCGTTCTTCGCGGTGAAGACCTCGGGCGAGAACCGGTACACCGTGCCGCCTTCGCGCACCGCCAGGGCCCGCTTGAGCGCGAAGTCGAAGAGCAACGGGTTGTGCTGATCAAGCTCGTTGAGGGCGGCCCGCTCTTCGGCCGTGATGAACCCCAAATTCTTGAGCACCCTCGTCTGCACCAACACGTTGATGGCGGGCAACGGGTAGTCGCTGCCGTTGAGCAGGCGAGGGTGCCACTGGGTGTTTTTGATCACCGTCGTCAACGCCGGCCCGGCCCGGTTCGCTTGGGTCATGGCCGAGATTTCGCCCCACAGCCGACCTTCGTATTGGCGAACACTCATCAACCGCGAGAACAAGTCGAAATTGTCGACCCAGGGTTTGTTCGGGTCGTCGAGGTCGGGGTTCTGCCCGAGCGAGGCGCAGTGCGCGACGATGACGTGAACGCCTCGGTCGAGCGCCCGCCGCAACAACAACGGGTTGCCCCAGCGCTGGGCTTCACCCGCTTCGACGGCCTTCTCTTCACCCGCGTGGGTCAACAGCGGCACGTTGAGCCGCGCCATGGCGTCGTAGAACCGGTCGCACTTCGGGTGGCCGGGGTCGATGCGCATCGCGTTCGGCAGCCACTTCACGGCGATGGCGCCCTCGGCCACCGCTTTTTCGAGCGCGTCGACGGCGTCGGCTCGGTACGGGTGCACCGAAGCGCACGGCACGAAACAGTCGGGCGTTTCTCGCGCGAGCCGGGTGACGTACTCGTTCGGCGTGTAAAACTCGGTCAGCTCGGGTTGCGCGACCCCGGCTTCTGAATACGTTTGGTCGAACGCCAAAATCATGGCCCGGCCGTGCACGAGCTGCCGCTGCACGCGCCCTCGCAGCACGTCGACGTACTGTTGGTCTCCGTGTTCGAGGTCGGTGATGCCCGCCGAGCGTTTGTAAATGTCGAACCTGACCGAGTTGATGGGGTGGGCGAACGGCTCTTGCAACGTGGGGTTGACCCAGCACCCCGTGCCGCCGACGCCCATGCCCACGATGTGCACGTGCGTGTCGATGACGGCCCGCGCGTCGATGCCTGCCCAGGCCTTGGAGATCAACGCCCGCGCGGCCGACGAATAGGGCGCGTCGGTTGGCTCGGGGCGCGCCAACCGGTGACACCCCGACCACGCCAACCCGCCCAGCAGCACCTCACGGCGATTCAATTTCATGCGGCCCCACCATAGCTGGAACGGCCGGGCGTTCACGGTGAAGTGTGCCAAAGGCGCTCCGTGGTATCTGTGCCCGATGCGTACGCTCGCCGTCGTTCTTCTTTGGGGTCTGGGTGTGGGGTGCAGTCAGGGTGCCGTCGGCCCTTCGGGGGCACCGGGTGCCACCGGCCCCGTGGGCCCGACGGGCGCGACCGGTGCTGCTGGCCCGACCGGCGCTTCAGGGGCGACCGGCGCGGTTGGCACCACCGGGCCCACGGGAGCGACCGGGGCGACCGGCCCGACTGGCGCACAGGGTGTGCCCGGCGCCGACGGAGTTCGCTTCATTGCAGGCGACGGGTCGGCCGGGCCGAAGACCGTGACGGGCTTGGTGACGCTCTCGGTCGACGACGAGGCCAACCTCAACTTCACCGACTTTACCATCGAGGCGGGGGCTTACCTCACGGTACCGTCGGGCACCGAAATTCGCTGTACCGGCACGTTCACCAACCGCGGCACCCTGCTCGTTTCGCCTTACGCCGCCGAGGGGTTCAGCCGAGGAGGGCGAACCCCTGGAGCGGGTGTGAGCCCCGGCCCCGCCGGCGAAGGCCCGTCGTGCGCCAGCGGCACCGCCTGCGAGCGAGGGCGTTCTCCGGGCGGCCTCACGAAAATCGCCGCGGCGGGGCTGCTTCACCCGGGGCCGAACGGCGGGGGGTCGGGAGGCGCGTCGGCGCTCGGCACCACCGTCTCTCAGCGCGGGGGCGGTACGGTGGTGGTGGTCGCCGCGGGAGCCCTCGACAATTCGGGCACCATTCGAGCCGACGGTGAGCAATTCAGCTCGCATTCGGGCATGGGTGGGGCCGCGGGAGGCATCGTCGTGCTCGCCTCGCGAACGCGCCTCACCAACAGCGGCACCATTTCGGCGGTGGGGCGTGACGGCATTGGGAGCAGCAGTCTGTCGGGGCCCGGTGGCGGTGGGGGCGGCGGCGTGGTGCAGCTCATCGCTCCGGTGACGAACTTGACCGGCACCGTGACCGTCGCCGGCGGCGCGGCCGGCAACGCGGGGGCGGCGGGCAGCGTCAACGCCGTCGGCTCGTGGGCTGGCGGGGCGTCGGGCGGCTCGTGTGGCGGGCGCGGTGGCAACGGCGGTGGGGTCTCCGCAGCCGGCACTCCGCAGGCGGCCGAAGCCGGCACCGAGGGCTTTGCGCTGGTACGCCACTTCGACCCGTTGGTGTTGTTCTAGCCGCGCGCGTGTGTACAGTGCCCGCCCCGGAGGGCCCATGGCCGACATCATTGAAGAATCGAAGTCGAACCGCGCGACCTGTCGTACCTGCCGTGAAAAAATTGAGAAGGGCGTGCTGCGGTTCGGTGCCGAGACCGAGAACGCCTTCTCGGGAGACGGCGTCAGCTACATGTGGCACCACCTGGCCTGCGCCGCCGGCAAAATGCCGGCCAAGGTGAAAGAGGCGCTCAATGCCTTTTCGGGCACCGTGCCGAACCGGGCCGAAATCGACGCGATTTTGGCGAACCCGCCCAAGTCGAAGGGTGGCGGCAAGGGCGCGGCGGCCGCGTACCCCTACGCCGAGCGCGCCGCGACGAGCCGCTCGAAGTGCCTCTCGTGCGATGAGGCCATTGAGAAAGGCACGCTGCGCGTCGCCGTCGAACGCGAAGTCGACACGGGCTCGTTCGTCACCAAAGGGCCTGGCTACCTGCACCCCGGGTGCGCCGCCGAATTCACCCAAGACGACGACTTGTTGGCCCACATCAAAGCCAACAGCGCCGCGTTGGCCGAAGCCGACTTCGCCGAACTGGCCACCGGGCTTGCCGGCGAAGGGTGAGCCGTCACTTCGTCACGCGGTCAACCGCCTTGGCGCTGATCAGCTGATTCACGTCGAGCGTTTGCAGGTTGGCGCCCTTGCCGCTGGGCACCAAGACAATGCGCTTGCCTTGCAACGCTTCGGCGATTCTCAATTTCACCATGGTGCGGCCGCCCGCCCCGCCCAGCGCGGCGCTCTCTTTTTCGATGCCCTGCGAATGGGCCTTGGCCTCGGTGACAATGGCCTCGGCTTCGTTTTTCGACTGCACGAGCGTCGCGTCAGCGCCCAGCTTGGTCTTGAGCAGCTCGCCGTTCGCCTGGGCGATTTGTTGTGACACCTTGCCGCGGGCCGACTCGAGGTTGCGCTTGGCTTCTTCGAGCGCGGCGGTCGCTTCAGACTTGAGCTTTTCGGCGTTTTGTTCGGCGAGCTTCTTTTCGCGAATCACTTCTTCGTACGCCGGGTTGAAGCGCTGCTCACCCAAGATGACTTGTTCGATGATGACGCCTTCGGGCAGCAAGGCTTGGGTCAGCAACCGCTGCGCTTCTTCGGCGGTCGCGAAGCGCTTGTCGGCCACGTAGAAGTCTTCTGACTTGAGGCGGTTGAGCGCGTCGCGCACGTAGGCGCGGGCCGCCGGGCGCACGAGGCGCTCTTGCACGTCGTCGGTCGACGAGGCGACCTGCTGCAGCAAGTACGGGGCTTTCGCCGGGTCGATTCGCCAGGCCACCGTCACGTCGACCGAAATGTCGTTGCCGTCGACGGTCTTGAACTCGACGTCGTCATTCGTGTTGTCGCCCGAGCGAACCATTTTGAGGTTCTGCAGCTTCGTCTCGAACGTGTGCCAGTCGGTCACGATGGGCGTGAAAAAGTACGTCGCGCCGGGTTGGTACACTTCGCTTTGCACGCCCTTTTCGCCGAACGGCGCCAACTTGCGCGTCAGCACGCCGACTTCGTTGGCGCTGGTCGAATGGCACGCGCACCCGCTGCCGACGAGCGAGACGCCCAAAGCCACGAAGACGAGCGCTCTCATCACAGACCTCCCACGTCGAAGCGTTTGAGCAACTGGTTCAGGTCGAGCGGGTTGGTGCCGCCCTCTCCGTCACTCGGCAGCACGATGACGTCGACCCCGCGCAGCGTGTCGGCCATGCGCAGCCCCACCATGTTTTCGCTGCCCACGCCGCGGAGCGCTTTGTTTTCGAGGTCGGTGCCTTGCGCCCGGGCCAACTTCACCTGCAGCTGACCGTCGGCGTTCTTCGTGCGCCGGTACAGTTCGGCTTCAGAAGCCAGCTTCTGCACTTCGGCTTGGCCGCGCGCGAGCTCGACTTCGACCGCCGCGGTGCCCTCGGCGATGATCTTGTTCTTCTCGGCTTCGGCCTGCGCCGCCTGGGCTTCTGCTTGGTTCTTGAACACCGTCTGGTCTTGAATTTTGCGTTGCTCAATCGCCTGCTGGTAGCGCGCGTCGTAGCGGTATTGGCGCACCAGCACGTGCGTCACCCGAATGCCCTTCTGTGACAGCTCTTCGCTGAGCAAACGTTGGGCCTCGCTCGCGGCTTTTTCTCGCTTGTCGCCTTTGTAGAAGTCTTCGGCGTCGAGCTCTCCCAGGGTGCGGCGCAGCTGCTGCTGGGCGAACAGAATCACCGCCGAGTCTTCGTACAGCCGGCCCGGGCCGATTTTCGTCATCACCTGGTACGCGTCTTCAATGCGGTAGAGCACCGTGGCGTCGACCGTGACGATCGACCCCGCGCTCGTTTGTATTTTGAGCGCCGGCACCGTGCGCACGCCGTCTTCGCGGCTGCTGGCCACCGTTTGGTCGCTCATTTCGAGCATCTGCAGCGTCGCGGGGAACAGGTGCATGCGCTCGGCACCCGGAGTCAGCCAATGCAGCCCTGGCCCGTAGCGCTCGTTCTGCACGCCCTGGCTCGAGCCGAACACCCGCTGCTTCACGCCGACTTGGCCCGGCTCGATGTACACCGAGCACGCGTTGTACGCGAAGAGCAGCAGCGCCGCGCCACCGACCAGTGGCCACAAAAACCGCAGGCGACGAAATGGCAAACGCGCACGCAACCGATTGGCAGGGGTCATGTGAGCCGAGTTTTGGCCCGGCTTGCCCCAATGCGCGAATTTTCGAACCGCCGAGGAGAGCAAAGCGCAGATCAGCGCGGGTGAATTTCGAAGCTCAGCGGGCGACCCAGCCCTCGCGTTTGGGCGCGGCCACCTTCGGCGCCGCCGCGGCGAGTGCCTCGTAGCCGCTGTAGAGCGCCTGGCACGACTTGGCCGACAGCTCTTGCCCGGCGAGGCGGTCGGCGGCTTCGAAGAACTCCCGGGCTTGCGTGGCCTCGGGGCTGCCCGCGGTCAGCGGAGTGAAGACGTGCACCGAGCCCTTCTCACTCACCAGCACGTGCCGAACGCCCAGCTCGTTGGCCTGGGGCCGGGGGCCTTCGACGCGCATTCGCTGCACGCCCGTGTCTTGAAACCCGATGTACCGGCTGTTGTACGAATTCTTGGCCCACTCGTCATACAGGGTGGGCCCTCGGTAGAACTCGGCTTGCCCGCTTTCTGAAGCCACGTGAATGGCGGTCACGGGCCCGTCTTCAACCGTGCGTGTCATCACCAGGTGAACGTGGTCGTTCTGAATCGAGACGTGAATGCCACCCAAGTCGTGTTGCACCGGGTCGACGGGGCTCGAATTCACCGTCAGGTCGACTTTTTCGCCGGTGGCCGAGCAGACCTTGGTGGCGAAGATGCGCCCTCGGTATTCGTCAACGGTGGTTTTCGCAGACCAGTCGATCGGTCGACCCGCGGTCGCATTCGGCACGCCCATGACGCATCTCCTCAGAAAGTGGTGGCTTCTGAGGCCAGACGGGCCACTCGGTGCTCATTTTGCGCGCGAGCCTACCAATACGCCTTCATCAACTCGGTCGACCAGGCGGGCTGGCGAACCGTCGACCTGGGCAGAAACTCAGCCATCACCGGCTTGATGTCGAGCACCGGCGTGCCGTCGACCGCGTCGAGCCCGCGCACGCGCAGCGTACGCCCCTCTCGGCCGACAATTTCGACCATGGTCGAGCCGAGCCGGTTCGGGCGGTCTTTCGCGCGCTGGGCGAAGACTCCCACCTTGGGCCATGCGGTATTGCCTCGGGGGTGCCGCGAGCCGCGTTCGATGTTCGCCTCGGGCACACGGTCGAAGTGAAACAAGA
>JBGAIY010000415.1:0-7478 GCA_044225205.1 Myxococcaceae bacterium
GCGGTGAGCGCCTCACCGGTCGCTTCGTCGCCCTCGCCAAGCACCACCGTTGCGGGCCCGGCCAGACCGACCCCGAAGCGAAGCACCGCCAAACCCAAGACCGTCTCGCCGGTTGACCTCGATGCGCCTCTGCCACATTGAAAACCTGGCCCTGTTGCTCGTGCTGGCGCTGGCCTCGACCGGCTGGGCGGCCGACGTCTCGGCCCGCGCGCACCTCGAGCGAGGGGTTCGGCTCTACGAGCTGCAGAAGTATGCCGAGGCCATTGAAGAACTGAACGCTGGTTACCAGCTCGAGCCGTTGCCCGACTTTTTGTACGTGTTGGGCCAGTCAGAGCGTGCCCGAGGCAACTGCAAGGCGGCGGTCGGTTTCTTTCGCTCTTTTCTGCGGCAGAAGCCGGCGGAGCGCCAAGCCCAGCTGGCCGAGGCCAACATTCGCCGGTGCGAGGCCCAGCCGCCGCCGGGCCCGACCCCCGAGGCCAAGGCCATGCTGATCATTCGCCTGGCGCCAGAGTTGTCGGAGCAGGCCGTGACGAAAGTCGACGGTGAGCCGGTCAGCCTGACGAGCCCGCTCGAGGTGCCGGCCGGCACTCACCAAGTCACCGTCGTGACGTCGGGTGGTCGAACGCTGAGTGAAACAGTGACGCTCGGCGCCGGTGAACGCCACGAAGTGTCGTTGGGCGTCGCGGTGCCGGCGTTGCCGCCTCCGTCAGCGAGCAGCAGTCGGGCCTGGCCGTGGGTGCTGGGCAGCTCGCTGGCCGTCGGCGTGGCCGGAGCGGTGCTGGTCGGCCTCTCACACGGGCGGTACGGCGAGTTGCAGCAAACGTGTGCGCCATTGTGCCCGGCGGGGGCGGCTGGCCCGTACCCGACGCTCAACCCGAGCGGGGTGGTGTTGCTGGGGGTGGGCGCCGCGGGCTTGGTGACGAGCTTCGTGCTGTGGCTTTGGCCGAGGTTGAGCCCATGACGACCCGCACGTTGCTGAAGAAGTGGCCGCTGGTCGTGGTGCTGTTCGCCTCGGCTTGTCTCGATTTTCAAACCGTCAGCCGCGGCGTGGTCGAACACGTGCCGACCGCGGCGGCGTACGGCGGCTCGGCGCCGTGGCTCATCGACGCCGACGTGACGCTCGATACGGGTACGCTGGTGCCTCCCCGTCGATGCCCAAAGGCGTCGAATTCGTGGCGGAGCGCCCAGGTCGCTCTGGGCCAGAGCTCGCGATCCTCCGGCTGTCGAGGCTCGAAGTGAAACCGGGCGTTCGCCTGCGCGTGGTCGGGGTGCGCCCCCTCGTCATCATTGCGTCGAACGAAGTCGTGCTGGCAGGTGTGCTCGACGCGTCTGCCGACGGCCCGAAACCCGGCCCTGGCGCCATGGCGAGCGGGAGCGGCGTGGGCGGCACTGGCGGCGTTTACCCCAACGACCTGCAGACCGGCGGCGGAGGCGGTGGCTTCGGCCGCGAGGGTGGTGCGGGTGGTGCCGCGGCGTCGACGGCGGGCCCGCTCGGTGGCCTCGAGAACGGTGATGCGCGATTGACGGTGTTGTTGGAGGCTCTCCGGGCGGCCCGGGTGGGGTGCGGCAGCAAGCCGCTCCGCCGCGGCCGGGTGCCGGAGGCGGCGCCGTACAAGTCACCGCCGGGCGCGTCATCACCGTCACCCAGACCGGCAACATCAACGCGGGTGGTGGCGGCGGTGAAGGCAGCGGTGACTGTGAAACGGGCGCGGGCCAAGGTGGTGGTTCGGGCGGTGCCATCGTGCTCGAAGCGCCGGTCGTCGTGGCGAACGGCTTCGTCACCGCCAATGGGGGCGGGGGTGGCGGCGGGTCGACGTCGTATGGCGACGGCTTCATGGGTCAGGCAGGTCAGAACGGCCTCCCAACGCCTGATCAGGCCAAGGGAGGCCCCGCGGGTACCACCGACTTTGCCGGTTCGGCCGGCGGCGCCGGAGGCTCGGTGCTCGGCGCGGCCGCCGAAGGCCACGATTCGACCCACGACGCCGGGGGCGGCGGAGGCAGCGTCGGGCGCATCGTCGTCAAGACGCGGAGCACCCTCACTCTCACCAGTTTCAGCCCGCAGCCGACTGTTCTCACCGAGTAGCCCGTGATGGGCGCGAATGGTGGGGGGCGGCGCCCTCACGCCTGCGAAGTCGACTCCGCAGGAGGGGGAGATTTGTCTTTTATTTCAATGGGTTGGCGTTGGCTGCGGCGTTGCTCAAGTCACGCCCATGGCCTTGAAGCGTGCGTTGATTTTGGCGTGGGCATTGACCGGGTGTGCTGGCTCGGCAGGAGACCTGGGAGCGGAGTTTGACAGCGGGTTTCGAACTGAGGCTGCTGACGGCGGCCCGGCCTCACCGGTTGACTCGGGGCGCGCCGACGCTGGCGAGGTTGTCGACGCCGGAGTGGTCGAGGCCGATTCTGGGCGAGGGGCCGACGCAGGACCCTTCGACGCGGGGCCAGCGGCGTTTGTCGCTGGTCGAGATGGCAGCCACTCAGCAGACGCCGGCCCTGCGACCGACGCGGGCCGACCGACCGACGCGGGCCGACCGACCGACGCAGGCGTGGTGACTCCACCCACGCAACTGTCCGACTTGCCTCCGGGCCATTGGCTCGAGTTGCCCAACACGCGAATTCGTTCGGTGTTGCCCGGAGGCCAGAACGGCAACCCGGCCAACCTGGTGGGGGCCTGGAGCGGGGGGGCGGTCGACACCCGTCGCAATCGGCTCTTGGTCTGGGGCGGAGGCCACAACGACTACTGGGGCAACGAGGTGTACGCACTCGATTTGATGACGTTGACCATTGGCCGGGTCACCGACCCCAGCCCTGACACGGGCGCGTCAGACTGCCAGCCCGAGCTGCCCGACGGCACTCCGGTTTCGCGGCACACCTATGACGGGCTCACCTATGTGCCCGATCAAGACGAGTTCTTTTCGGTCGGTGGCGCCATGGCCCCGTGCGGGAGCGCAGACCTCTCGACGTGGACCCTCGACTTGCAGACCGGTGCGTGGAACCGGCGCATCGCCAAGTCGCCGTTGACGCTGAGCTATGGGTTCATGGCGATTTACGACGAGGTGACGAAGTCGGTGCTGGTGAAAGACCGTGAAGGCTTCTTCTCGTACTCGGTGGCCGACCACACGTACACGCAGCTCAATTCGAAGACCCAAGACGTGTCGCTCAACTTCACCGCCGCGCTCGATACCAAGCGGCGCCAGTTCGTGATGGTCGGCGACAGCAGCGTCTTGGTCATCGACCTCGCCACGAACGAGATGCGTGAACTGAGCACGACCCACCTGCCTGCCGCCACGACCGCGCAGTCGCCGGGCGTCGAATACGACCCAGTGGCCGACCGAATCGTCGTCTGGCACGGCGGGAGCGACGTCTTCGCCCTCGACTTGGACACCCTCGACTGGTCGCAGGTGGCGCTCAATGCCGGCCCCACCGAGCCCGCGCAGTCGACCGGCACGTTCGGGCGTTGGGGGTACGTGCCTGCGCTCGGAGTCTTCGCGCTGATCAACGACATCGACCAAAACGCTTGGGTCTTTCGCTTGGCGGGTGGCCGACCATGAACAGAACGTGGCTGACGGGCGTTCTCGTCGTGATCAGCGGTTGTCTCGAAACCGCGAACGAGCCGACTCTCGTGGGCGACGCCGGCGCAGTCGACTCTGGAGTCACCGTTCGTGACGCCGGGTCGTCGGCCGGCGACCCGGGGGCCGATGCGGGGTTGACCGATGCGGGTGGCCTGGCAGGAGACGCGGGCCACCAGCCGCCCGATTCTGGCGTCGACGGCGGCAGAATGGGCGATGCTGGCGCACCCGTTGATGCGGGCACCGATGACGCGGGTATGCGGGTCGACGCGGGTACAGGCACCACCGAGGTCGCCGGTGACTGTTCGAGCGAACCCGGGCTGACGGGGCGGCACGACCTTTTCTTCTGCGAGCCCTTCGAGCGCACCGACTGGTACAGCGCGCACCACTACGTGTCTGACGCCTATGCGACTCGGCCCATGACGCCGGCGACCGCCGACGACGTTTCCAACACCCGGTTGGTGAGCTCGGGCTGCCGCAGCGGGCAGTGCCTCCAGGTGTCGATGCAGGCCTACCAGTCGGGCGCGTTGGCGGTGCACTGGCCGTTGATCAACGCCGGGGGCGCTCGCCCTGACGAAGTCTTCTTGCGCTACTGGCTCAAGCTGGGCCCCCATTTCTCACCGGAGCTGTGTGCCGACCAAGCGCCCCACGGCCACACCGACAACGGCGGCAAGTTTCCCGGCCTGGCCGACGTTCGGCTCAACAACGAGGCGACCGGCGAAGTGCAGTGCGGCAACGGCGGTGAATACGCCGACGGCATTCATTGCTGGTCGATGCGGGCGAAGTTCAGAAACTGCCTCGAAGGCGAAGGCACGAGCAGCCAGGCGTGTGACTCCCCGACCGCCACGACCCGGTTTGGCGGCTACGTGTACGGCCCGACCTCGAGCCAGGAGTTCGCGAACTGGGACACGGTCACCTGGGGTTCAGGCGCCAGCAACGGCCCGTGCGCGACCGACCCGAGCAGCGTGGGCAATTGCGGCGTCGGCTCGGGTGGGCAATTCGAAAACGACCGCTGGTACGCCATTGAAATGCAAATCAAAATGAACACGGTCGGCGCCGCTGACGGGGTCATTCGCGGCTGGGTCGACGGCCATCTGTCGTACGAGAAGACGAACATGGTCTTTCGGCTCGCCGGGCACGACGGGCTTCACGTGCGCACGGTCTGGCTGAACGTGCACGCGGGTGGCGAATTCATGGGCTTGTGCAACAGCAGCGAAGTGTTTCTCGACCAATTGGTCGTCGCCCAGCATCGCATCGGGCCGGAGCGCCCCTGATCACCCCAAGCTCCCTGCAATCGGCTCTCGCACCGTTCGTACGGGTACTCTTGCGGCGCCGCTTGCCCGTCGGGCAGGTCAGAAACCGTCGAATTTTCGGGTACTTCGCTCTCACGCAAAGGTCGTCACGATGCCGGGCTTCTTCAACCGCCGTTTCCTCTTTTTCGCCGTGGTGCCGCTCGCGTTGACCGCGGTCGCACCGAACAACACCATCGAACTGCACCACTTCGACCCGTCGGCCACCGACAAGACGCTCAACCCCTGCGACGATTTCTTCAAATACACATGCGGCCCGTGGGTGGCCAAGCACCCGATTGCGAACGACCAGACATCGTCGAGTACCTCCACCAACCTCGACCTGTGGAACCTGACCGTCTTGAAAGAGACGCTCGAGACCGCGGCGCAGCCCTCGCCCAAGCACACCAAAGCCGAGCGGCTCATCGGTGACTATTGGGCGGCGTGCATGAACGAAGAGGCCATCGAGAAGGCGGGCGTGAAGCCGCTCGAGGCGAACTTGAAGAGCATCGCGGCGCTGAAGAACATTCGGGGGCTCGCCGCTGAAGTCGCGAAGCTGCACCTCGCCGCGGGCAACTCGTTCGGGGGCCCCAACAACTACGACAATTCCACTCCGGCGGCGCTGCTCGGGGTCGGGTCGATGCAAGACTACGACGACGCGTCGCTGGTGGTCGGCGTCGTCGACCAAGGTGGCCTCGGCTTGCCGAGCCGCGATTCGTACCTCAACGACGACGAGAAGACGAAAGCCATTCGCCTCAAGTACGTCGACCACGTGGCGGCGATGTTCGTCTTGTTGGGCACCGAGCCCGACGAAGCGAAAGCACAAGCCCAAGTGGTGCTCGACTTTGAAACCGCGCTGGCCCAAGCCTCTCGGAGCACCGTCGAGCGCCGCGACCCCAAGAACAACAACAACCGTCGCTCGCTGGCGCAGCTGAACGCCCTGACGCCGTCGTTCGACTGGGCGGCCTACTTCAAAGCCACGCAGATGCCGCCCTCGAAGCACTACCTCGTCACCACCCCCGCGTTTCTCGAGCGCGTTGAAACGCTGCTCAAAGAAAAGCCGCTCGAGCAGTGGAAGACGTATTTGCGCTGGTGGCTCGTGCACACGATGGTTTCGGGGCTGCCCAAAGCGTTCATGACCGAGAACTTCAATTTCTTCTCGAAGACGCTCCTGGGAGCGACCGAGCAACGGCCGCGGTGGCGCCGCTGCGTGCAGTACGCCGACCGAGACCTGGGCGAGGCGCTCGGGGAGGCGTACGTGGCGCGCGCGTTTCCCGCTTCGAGCAAGAAGAAGGTCGACACCATGGTGAGCGCCCTTCGCGACGCCATGGAACGCGACATCGACCAACTGGAGTGGATGAGCGCGCCCACGAAAGCGGCCGCGAAGACGAAGCTCAAAGCCATTCAGTGGATGATTGGGAACCCGGCGGTCTTTCGCGACTACCGCGCGGTGCCGATCAGCCGCGAATCAATGCTGGCGAACTTTCAGAACTCGGCGAGCTTCGAAGTGCGGCGCCAGCTCAAGAAAATTGGCAAACCGGTCGACCGCACCGAATGGTTGCTCACGCCGTCGACCATCAACGCGTACTACGACCCGCAGAGCGCGAGCATCGTGTTCCCCGCGGGCATTTTGCAGCCGCCCTTCTTCGAAGCCGACAAAGACTGGGCCACGAACCTGGGGGCCATTGGGTCGATCATCGGGCACGAAATCGTGCACGGCTTCGACGACGAAGGCCGCAAGTTCGACGCTCAAGGCAATTTTCGCGACTGGTGGGCACCCGACGATGCCAAGAAATACGAAGAGCGCTCGGCGTGCATCGCCAAGCAATACACGGTCGAAGTGCCGTCACTCGGAGTCAAGACGAATGGCCACTTGACCCTCGGTGAAGACACCGCCGACAACGGGGGGTTGCACATTGCGTTGATGGCGCTCGAGTCGTTGCTCAAGGCCGAGGGCCACACCCTCGACGAGGTGGGTACCGACGGCATGACGCACCGCCAAAGGTTCTTCGCCGCCCGCGCGTTTCCCTACTGTTCGGCTCAGCGGCCAGAAGCGGCCCGGCAACAAGTGCAGACCAACCCGCATTCGTTGTCGCCCTTTCGAGTGAACAACCCGTCGGCGAACTCCCCAGATTTTCAGGTGGCGTTCTCATGCAAGCCCGCCTCACCCATGGCGCCGACCGAGCGCTGTCACGTTTGGTAGCGCGACCCACGCACATTGAGCCGTGATCAGGTATGGGGGGCCGATGAGACTGGCCCTGCTCGTCGCCCCTGCGTTGGTGCTCGGAGTCGCCGCCTGTACCCCGACCTCGACGCTCTGCGCCGACACCTGTGACGGCTGCTGCGACTCGTCGGGCGTTTGCTATCGCGGGAACGAGCCGCTGCAATGCGGTGCCTCGGGCTCGCTGTGTCTGCGGTGCGCCAGCGGTGAAATGTGCTCGGCCGGCTTGTGCCTCGCGCAAGGAGGCGGTCGTGACTCGGGAATTTCACCCGCCGACTCGGGTACCAGCATGCCCGACTCGGGGTCGAATGTGGCCGATGGCGGCACCGTCGCTGACGCCGGGGGTGACTCCGATGCGGGCGGTACCATCGACGCAGGCGGCACCGGTGACGCCGGAGGTGA
>JBGAIY010000416.1:0-6876 GCA_044225205.1 Myxococcaceae bacterium
TGCCCCGCACCGACGTCGGCTCGGGGGCGAACTGCCGGCTGCGGGTGCTCGGAGCCAACGTGCCACGTCACGCCGCGTCGATTCGCCGCTCGAGCGAGGGCGCGTGGGCGATTTCGGCCGAAGGCGTCGACGGGCTGTCGACGCAGCCATCGACACCGATCAAGGTCAACGGGGTGATGGTGGCTCGCTCGCCGCTCCGAGACGGCGACTTGGTCGAACCGTGGCCGGGCGTACAGTTTCGGTTTCGGGCGCAGTCGCGGCGGTGAACGTGTTTCCCCCCCGGTCGTTTGAGCTGCGGGGTGCTTGAAAGCGCCAGTGCGCTGCACTTGGTTCTGCCCCCACAGCCGCAGTTCGGTCTGAAGACGAGGGTTCTCGAATCGGCAGGAGTACTGACGAATTCAGAAAACCGGGCCCGGGCGGCGACCAAAGTGCGTGACCACGTGCTCGAGCAATGGAGCTGAACGGGCGGCGCACGGCGAGAGCCCTCGGGGCCCTCGCGCTGTCGAGGCGAGTCGCCCACTCGCAGGCGAGCCTTCAACTTTCGTCGACTGAACGTTGAGGTCAGCGCTCGACGTGTTTGGCGTCTCGCGGCGTCTTCTGGGCCTCGGCCCAAGCGGCCTTCAGTGCCGTGGCCAGCGCGGCGGCGTCGCCGGCGGCAAATGAAGGGCCGGCCACCGAGACGGCCAGTTCAGCGGTTCGACCAAACCAGGTTTGTTGAATTTGGCCGCGCACCGGCACGAACCGACCGTCGGCACCGACGGCGACGCCCACGACCCCGGCCATGGAGTCGGTCAGGTTGCCGTACAACGGGTACAGATACAGCGAGCTCCCGTCGGCATGTGTTCGCGCCAGGCCCACGGGCTCGTCGGCGTAGGCGTGCTTGCCCAAGAAGACCTTTCGCGCGGCCTCGGGCAGCCTTCCCAGCACGTCGACCGTTAGTGAGTCGCGCCTGAACGTCTTGTCGTCGGTGATGCCCGCCAGCGTGGCCACCAGTTCCGATTCGGCAGGCACCGGCTCGGGCCCCGACGCCGCGACACGGCGGGCGGTTGAAACGAGCGAGGGCGCTGCGCGCGAAATTGAATCGTCGGCCATATTGAACCGATATCAGAAGTCGGTGGCCGACCGCTAGAAGGGGGCCGCCGACGGCGCCGCAATGGCCAGCACCACCGAGTTGTTGCTGTTGCTGTCGAGCACGAACAGCTGGCCGCCGGCGAAGTCGAGGCCGCGCGGTGAATTGAGGCCGGTCAGCAAGGTCGTGGCCACCGCGGTCGCCCCGGTGATTTTCACTCGAACCACGGCGTTGTTGGTGAGCACCGCCAGGTCGCCAGAAGGCAGGCCGACCACGTCGACGCTGTTGCCCAGTGCCGGCGTCACCGCGATCGCCGTGGGTGCAGGCGGGTTTTTCGGCGTCGTCGAGAACGGGCTGCTCGTGACGTAGAGACCGCCGGCGTTGTAGAGCAAATACACCGGCGTGGTACCCGCCATGGCCGGGCCCAGGGCCAGGCCCACCAACTCGGTGTTGCCCCCAGACAGCCCCGTCGCCGCCACGTCGTTGGGGAAGTTCGCGGTCAGCGACGGGGTCGAGGCATTGAACAGATAGCAGTTCGCCGACGTCGCCGAGGCGGTCTTCGTCGCGCAGAGCACGCCCGCCGCCGAGAAGAGCAACCGCCCCGGGCCGCTCAAATTGCTGACCAAGGCTTGCGGGTTGGTGGGCAACGACGTGGGTATGAACAGAATGCTGCCCGTGTTCGGGTTGCCTCCGAGGCGAGAGACAAACAGGTCTCCCGTGTTCGAAAGCGCGAGGCCCCCAAGGTTGTTGTTGAATTGGTAGGTCTGCCCAGTGATGTCGCGAACCGTCTGTTGGGTACGGTCGGGCAGCAGCGCGCCGATGCCGCCGTTGTTGTTGTTGTTCGTCACGTAACCAATTTGAGCGGCCGCGTCCCACGAAAGGTCGATGCCGCTCGACAACCCCCCGTTGCCGCTGCCAAACGCCGCCACCGTGTACGTGGCCCCACCGGCCGCCGCGAGGTTCCCCAGCCCGACCCCCGAGACCGACATGGAGGAATTGATGGGTGAGAACCCTTGGTTGCCGGCTTCGTCGACCACGCTCAAGAACAGACCGATGCCGTCGTTGGGAAACGCGCAGTTCGAACTGGGCTGACGCACCGACACGTTGGTCGTGACGCGCGTTTGGCCGGTGAGCAGCAAGGTCGTCGAACTCGAAATGCACGCCGGGTTGTTGCCGAAAATGGCGTACAGCACCGCCGAAGCCAGGGCCTTGTTGTCGGCGAAGGTGGCCGCCACTTCGATGCGGCTGTTGGTGCTGCGCGGCACGGCGGCGGCTCCGGTGGGGTACACGACGCTGGTGATGGTCGCCACCGGAGGCTCGACGTCGGGCGCGTCTTCGGCGAACACGTACTGCGCGTTGCTGGCACTGGGGTTCGTGCCGTCGTCGTAGGTCGCGGTGATTTTGTACACCCCCGCCTGGTTGATGCTGAAGCTCGCCCCGTTTCGGGCGCAGGCGGTCGGCGGCGTGCTCACATTCTGGGGAGCACAGGCCAAGGTGAGGCCAGCCGCGGTGCCGGTGGCGTCGTCGACCACCACGTTGCCATAGGTGTCTTTCACGACGGTGATGGCCGAGGTGCTGTCACCCGTGGCGAGGCGAGAGAGGGTGAGCGCCAAGTCGAAGAACCGCGGGCCCGCGGCGGCGGTCACCGTCAACGGCACCTGTTTCGACACCCCGGCCGCCCCTGAAGCCCGAGCGGTGATGGTGAAGCTGCCCGTGCGCCGAAAGCCGAGAATGACGCCCGTGCCTGAAATGCCGTCGTCAAAGACGCTGGTGTTCGGGTCTGACGGTATGACGCTCAAGGGGTTGGCGACCGGCCCGTCGTATGCGTCGGTCACCTGGTAGGCATAGGTGACATCGGTGCCGGCGGTGATCGTGCCGCCCGCCGCGGCTCCCGAAAGGGCGAAGGTCAGCTTCGACGGCACGCCGGGTTCGGGGCCGAACTTCACTTCGACCACCGTCGCCGGGCTCTCGTTGCCCGCGGCGTCGGTCGCCGTCACCGAGAGCGTATTCGAGACCGAAATGTCGGGCGCGACCACCGTGGTGTTGAGCGGCACCTCGGCGAGCCATTCGGCGGTGAACTTGTCGGCCGGTACACTCACGGTTTCTTTGCCACCTTTCACGGTGACGGTCGCTCCGAATTCGGCGGCCCCAGTCAGCGTGACGGTGGCTTTCGAAGTGGGGCTCTCGAGCGGGTGTACCCGAGGCGCAGGCGGGGGCGTTTTGTCAGAACACCCAGACGCCACAAGCACACACACCACTCCCACTCCACACAGTTGCATTCGAGCCATGAAACAGACCTTTCGTCGTCGGTAGGTTCAGCGCCGCGTCAGAGACACCTGACGCACGCCAAAACGCCGGCCGTCTGGCACAGTGGGTAGCGACTCGAGCCGCGGCGCCCCACGGGCCCACTCGGGCACTGGTTCACGCGCGGCTCAACGGTCGGTGCATTGTCTGGCACGACACTGGGGTGCCACGAGGGTGTTCACACCAGGCACCACTTCGCGGCTCATACTTTCTGCGCAACCCGCGCACCGAGTGCGACCCGGCCAGCGCTCACCAGGCGTGCGCGTTCGCCCGCACCGTCCGAAAAAGTGGCCGGCGATGGCCAAGACGCACCCGGCGCTGGGCCGACGTCGCGAGCGCAGCGTCGGTGCCGCTTGCTCATGCGCGTCACCTGGCCCAAAGATGCACCGATGAACGAAGTGCTCACGCCAGGCCTCAGGTCTGACATCGCCTTCGATGTCATCGAAGCGATTCCCCAGTGGTGTCGGCTCGAAAAGCGCTCGGGCACCCTCAACGGTTCGCTGCCGTTGCGGGCAGCCCGAGCGTGCCCCCCGCTGATGCAAGGCAACGAGGCGGGGTTTCAGGTACGGCTGCGTTCGCCACTGCCGCTTCGGGTACGAGGCGGCCGCCTGACCATCGCCCTGGCCGAAGCCGCGATCGACCTGGTCAGCGACGCTGCGCCGCGCGCGTTGTCGTCGCTGGTCAACGAGGGGCTGGTCGTTCGAAACGGCGTCTGGCACCGACTCTTCAAGCAGAGCGCCATTGCTGAACGCAACGGTCGGCTCTACCTCTGGTCGGGCTGCTTGGTGCGGCCTCGGCCAGGCATTTCGCTGTTGGTCTCGCGCGCATTCAACCAGCACGCCCGAATCGACGTGGTCGAGCACCTGGTCTCCCGTGCCGACGGCTTCACGCCGCTGGTGATCGAAGTCGACGCCACGGGGCTCGCCCCGGGGCGACATGTTCTCGAACATGAAATTGCCTGTGTGACCCCGCTGACCGGCGGTGCCGACATCGAGGTCACCTCGCTTCGCGAAGCGCCGCAGGTCGGCGTGCCTTATGTCGAGTTTCACAACCGGGCCTACTACGAAGAACGACGCAAGAGCGGCGTCTCGGGGCGCTATGTGCGTCACAAAGCGCGCGAGGTGGTCGCGGCCCCCAACGCTGCGTGCACCGTGGCAACGATTTGGCCACGCCAGCACGTCGCCCGCGGGTCATTTTCTCGCGTCGCCACCGCACGGGGGCTGTCGAACCGTCGACTCCCTGGCGGCCCGCAGTACGCCATGGTTCGAGCGGTGCTCGACCTTCACTGTGAGTGGAACGGCCACGCGTTCACCCGTTTCGGCATCTCGGGTGAGCCCACCCAGGTCGCGGCCGCGCGTCAGGCCTGGCTCAGCCTGTACGGCGTGTCGTTCGACCCAGGTGGTGGCGTCGAAAACCAGTACTTCGCCTTCACCAACGAGCAGCCGTTCTTCAACTTCGTGTCTCCGGCGCTGTGTCAGACGCCGCCGGGCTGGGTGTCGCTCGTCGACGGGTATCGCCTCGGGCAGGTGTGGGGCATGCGTGGCGTGATTGAGAACGAGTGGTACACCGGTGTCGCAACGGCCTACAAATTCGACCGACCAACGATGTTGCGACTTCGACGACCAACGCCGCTGCTTCGAATCATACCCGTGCCCAAGGCGTTGCTCGGCGCGGGCTTTCACCGGGTCGGTTTTTCTTCGGGTGCGGCGTAAGTGAGCGCCCAGTCGGTCGAGCCCGCTTTTGAAGCCATCGACGCGCTCGACGGGTATTTTCGCCTGCGCCACCGCTCGCCGACGCTCGACGGTGCGATGCCGCTGCGCGCGGCCCAGCATTGCACGCCCTTCGTCGAAGGCTCGGGGGCGGGGGTTCAGGTGTGGGCACCGCGCGCGTTTCTCAAGCGCACCGGGGCCCGGGTCGACTTCGTCAACGCCGATGCGCGTGCCCCGACCGATGTCGCGTACCTGGCCGCGGTCACCAGGCTCCACGCCAGCGGTTTCTTGAGCGACGCCTGGCGAGACCAGTTCAACCGGGGTCTGTGCTGGGCAGACCGCCACCACCTCTACGTGTGGACGGGGCACGTCGTTCGGCCGAGCAAAGGCGTGTGGTTGCAGGTTGGCAATGCACACAACCGCCGGGCCGGGCCGACCGTTCTCGAGTTGGTGTGTCGCGAGGCCGAGTGCTTCGTACCGCTCGTGATCAAGCTCGACGCCCGTCAGGCCGGAGCCGAGCTGGTCAGCCTCGAGGGCGAACTCGCCTGCGTGGTAGCGCTGCGAGCGGGCACGAAGATCGAGCACACCCCGTTGCGCGAGCGTGGCGATGTCGCTCAGCGAGTCAGCACCTACTTCGACCGAGCGTAATTTCAGAAGAAGGCGACCAAGCCCACGGGCAAGTACAAGCGGCTGGTCGCGGGCCACGTCGACGCGCCGACCACGCCGTCGAAGCTGACCGTGGTCGACTTCGGAGCAGCGCGTCTAACAACCCGCGGGTTTCACGACTTCATCGGGCCCGACGCGCTCGAGCACAGCCGCCGAGCACCGCCAGAGGTCGGCTTCGTCGAGGTGCGTGCCCAAGCCACCGTCACCCTCAGTTGGAGCGGTTTTGATTGGCGCGAGAAGCACCGAGCCCTCAGCGGTCTGGCGCGACTTCGAAAGGTGTGGCGGCAGGTCTGCGGAGCCGATGAAACGAACCTCGTCGACCGCTACTTTCGCTACGTCATCTTGGGGCCCCCCATCGAACAAGTCTTCAGCCTGCTCCCCTGGTTTTTCGTACACAGCCAACCCGGGTGGTCGTGCCTGCTCGACGGGCAGTCGTTTCCCAATGTCGAGGGCCAGCGCGGCGTCATTCGGTCTGACCGCTTTCATCAGGCGCCGGCCGTGTTTCGGGTACTCGGGCGCGGCACGGTCACGATCGCCGCGGGAGCACCGATCTTGCGAGTGACCCCGCTCCCGACGAATCTGTTGCGGCCGGTGTTTCGGGTGAGCGCGTGGTCGGGTCAGGCCCTGGCCCTGCCAGACCCGCATCGTGCTCAGGCGTCGTAGTAGCGGCTCGGCTTGAGCTCGTGGAGCCACAGGTGGTTGTTGCGGCACACGCTGTTCCACGGGGTGATTGAGAACCGACGGTGAATGCCAGCCAGCTGTCTGTTGAGGTGTTGGGTCGAGAAGTCGAGGTACGGAGGACGCTCGCCGAGCAGCGAGGCCGCGTCATGCGCCTCGAACACGATTTGCTCGAGCACCGTGCGCGCGCGGGCGTCGAGCAATCGACCTTCTCGAATGCGCTGCAGCGCAGTGGCGCCCGACTCGGCAGGCGGCCACCCTTGGGCCTGTTGAACACCCCGCAGCAGGTCGTCGGCCGCTTGCCCGAGCACGATGGCCGCGAACAGCGTGAAGCCCTCTCGGGCGAGCTTTTCAACCAAGTCGTGGTCAGTGCCGATGGGCCGCAGATCGGTCAGCTGGGTGAGGAGCCACAGCGCCAACGCGGCCGAGCGCACCACCTCTTGAATGTCG
>JBGAIY010000002.1:0-62321 GCA_044225205.1 Myxococcaceae bacterium
GGGGGAGCGGTTTTACAACATTCAGTCGTGGTCGACGTTTGACCGTGGGGGCCATTTCCCCGCGTACGAAGAGCCTGAGCTGTTGGCGGCCGACCTCCGAGCGTTTTTCTATTCTTTGGGTGCCCCATGCTGATTCGCCCCGCAACCGACCAAGACGCCGCCGCGATTTGGCGAATTCTCGAGCCCATGATTCGAGCGGGCGAGACCTACGCGCTCCCGCGTGACCTGACCGAAGCCGAGGCCCTCGCGTATTGGTTTTCACCTTCGAATGAAGTCTTCGTCGCGGTCGACGAGAGCGGGCTCGTCGGCACCTACGTCATTCGGCCCAATCAACAAGGGGGCGGCGCGCACGTGTGCAACTGCGGCTACGTGACGGCGAGCTGGGCGACCGGCAAAGGCGTGGCTCGGGCCATGTGTGCGCATTCACTCGAGTACGCCAAGACGAAGGGGTACCGGGCCATGCAGTTCAACTTCGTTGTGAGTTCGAACGAGCGCGCCGTCAAGCTGTGGGAAAGCTGCGGTTTCAAGACCGTCGGCCGGCTGAGCGAGGCCTTCTTGCACCCGCGCCTCGGCTTCGTCGACGCGCTGGTGATGTCACAGAAGCTGGGCTGAGCCCCCCGAACTGAGATGGTTTCGCGACCGAACCTGCGCATTTCATTCGGTCTTGCGAGCGAAATGCAGATCAGGCCCAACTGAACTTCGGCAGCGCGGAAGCCTCGGTGCCCCTCGCGGCAATACGTCACAAGGGAGCTTCTTTGTGACTTTGCGCGCATGCTGGCTGAGCTTGGCGTTGTTCGCCACCGAAGCGGTGGCCCAAACGACGTCGACGGCGCCCTGTACCCGGCGCCTGGCCCAGACGCTCGGCCTGCCCTGGCGCACCGCAGTCGAGACCGTCAAAGCCGCAGACCCCAAGAGCTTCGTTCGCACGTGGCTCAAATCTCCGGCGACCGTGCAGTTGATGGCGTCGTTCATCAACTCGCGGTTCAACGCGCAGCCCGCCACCAACGGCTACGAAGACGCCACGTTCAGCGCCGCGCGGTACGTGCTGACCAACGAGCTGCCGTGGAAGACGCTCTTCGTGGGCCGGTTGCACATTGACGGCACCAACGGGCAAGTGCGCGACGACCCGAACGCCCGCGCGCTGGGCTACTTCGGCAGCGGTGACTGGCTCTTTCGGTACAAAGGCAACGAGCCCCAGGGCGTCATGCTGTCGGCGAGCTACCGAATTTTGCAAAACGTCATTGGGCTCAAGTTGGTACCGGCGCCCAACAACGCCTCGGGAGACGCGACCGCCACGGGGCGGCAGCGCGCGGAGTGCCGCGGTTGTCACTACGATTCACCGTACGCGCTCGACGTGGTGGCCCGACTCATGCCCCGCCGCCGAGGGCTCGGCGGAGGCGCCACCATTGAATTCGTGCCCGTCACGCCACAGACGTTGTTTGGCCACACCCTCGACGGCCCCGAGGCGCTCGTTCAGGTGTTGGTCGACAGCGACGCGTTCACCTTTCGCACGTGCCGGCTGGCGTTCGAATTCGTGTACGGCCGGCCCGAGACGGCCTGCGAGGGCGCGACGTTCGACCGCTGCGTCTCGGCATTTCGCACGAGCGGGCAATTTCAAGACGCCGTGGCGACCTTGCTCGAAGACCCGGCCTTCTGCGCCGCCACCACGGAGGCACCGTGAGGTGGCTGCCCTTCACCGTGCTGACGCTCGCCCTTGGCTGCGAAGGCAGAATGGTCGGCCCGTGGCCGCTCACTCCGGCATCGACCCGGCCCGTGCCGGCCGAACCGCCACCGAGCGAGCCGCCATTCGTGCCCGACGAAGCCCACCCGGTGCCTCCGTTGCCCGCCGTCGCGCAATGCAGCCAGGGTGCCTCTTCGGGCCACGGCTACCTGGGGCTCGCGGGCGAGTCACTCGAGGCGACCCGCGTCGACGCGGCGGCGGCCACCGACGTCGACCGGCCCTACCGCGTGCTGTGGTACCAGTACGAGCGGTGGTACCTGACGCGCGACGTTCAGCAGGCCGTCGGCAGCACCAACAACGACAACGACCCCGAGGCGAAAGACCCGGGCGTGGGAGCCGCTTTCGGGCTGCCGCCCAACCACTGGTACGCCGAGAGCGAAGTTGGCGCCTTCGCGGTGTTCACGACCTTTTCGTACGCCTTCAAGGTGTGCCGCCGAGCCGGAGACATGCCCGCCCGCGCCAACGTCGCCGGCTGGTACGAGCACGTCGCCTTTGAGCCAACCCGCGAGCGGGCAACGGCGTACTGCCAGCACGTCGAACGCTCGGCGTGGCAGCGCGAACCCAACGCGGCTGAACTCGAGTCGTGCGTCTCGCTCGCGCTGAGTTTGACCGACGAGCCCGACGTGGGCAACCGCTGGGCGTACGTGTGCGCGTCGGTCATCGCGTCGACAAATTTCTTGTCGTTCTGATTCGCAGGGAGCCCCGCATGGCACTGACACGACGACAGCTTCTCGCGGGGGTTGGAGCGACGGCGGCCGCGACCGCCCTGCCCGCCCGCGCCGACGCGGCGGTAGAACGGCCCGCCATCGTGCTGATCTACTTGCAGGGTGGGTACCACGCGCTCTTCTCGGCGGCCGATGCCTACGTCGCGAGCCACTTGTACGACTGCACCGAAGCGACGGTGCGCGACCTCGGCAACGGCCTGGTCGTCGACAAAGACACGTTGGGTGCGCTGCCGCCGGCCGTGCTGGGGCGCATGGCCACCGTCGGCGTGAACCACCGCGCGTCAGGGCACGACTTTGCGTTGAAGTACGCGTGGTTCGACGGTGCCGACAGCGTGCCGTTGAAGCTGGCCGAGGCCCTGGGGGGCACTTCGGCGTTTCGCTGCGTGCACTTCGGCAATTCACCCGGTGACGTGCCCCACCGGGCGTACCGGGGCATCAGCATGACCTCGGTGCCCGACCTGTCGGCTCCGGTGACTTTGTACTCAGCGGCCGACTCGGGGCCCCGGCGCGACTTGGTGGCTCGGGCGCTCAAGACCTCGCTCGACTACGGCACACGGCGCTTCGCGCGCAGCCCCACCTCGCTCAGCCACACGTGGGAAGGCACCAACACCCTCATCGCGTCGCTTACCCGGCCACCACCTTCGGGCATCGACTGGCCGGCCATCAGTGCGGCGTATGGGTTGCCGGCGGGCGACCTGTCGGCACGATCTTTCGCCTCGCAGCTCGCCGGCGCCGAGCTGATGCTGCGGGCGGGCACCGACGTCGTCTGCGTCACCAGCAAGGTCGTCACCATCGGCGCCACGAACCACGACTGGGACACCCACGGCGACAGCACGGGCTCGGAGTCGCGAGAGATGATGAAGGCAGTACTGCCCAGCTTGAGCACGTTTCTCGGGCGCACTTTGGCGATGCCGGGGCGCAACGTGGTGACGCTCTTGTGGGGTGACTTCGCACGGCTCGGCGGCAAGGCGGGCGTCGAGTCGGGCCACGGCAATGGAGTCAGCGCGAGTGTGTTCGGCAAGTACGTGCGACCCGGTACGACCGGGCGCTTTGCGACCAACGCCACCGACATGCTCTACCAGTTGCCGAAAGACACGCCCGAATACCCGGGGCTGTGGGCGCTGCTCACCTCGCTCGCAAAATGCCCTTCGTCTCCCTGGGGCGACAACCCGCATCGCTCGCTCGTGAACGCTTCGTAGCCCCGGGCGAATCAGAACAATGCGTCTGAGTTCGTCGGGGGCGCCCCACGGTGGCATGTCATGGGCGTCGACACCGGCCGACCCCCGGCGCGAGAAAATCGGCTCACGCTGTGACCACACCGCTGTGTGGTGGTGTTCGTCGAGGCGCTCCTCCAAAAGACGCCCATGCGTCACGCACTGATACTGCTGGCGGTGGTGGGCGCTTGGTCGGGCTGTCGCCGCGACGTCTCGAACCAGACGCTCGACGCGTCGATGCCGGCCGTCGACGCAGGGCCGCGGTCGGAGTCACCCCTGCCGCAACTGGCCGACGAGCCGTTACCGGTGCGACGTCCGGCGGCTCAACCGGCTCCAGTCGTGGTGCTCGAACCAGAGCGCCGCGACGCCGGTGCACCCGCGCTGCGCGCGTTCTTCATTTCGACCGACCCGCCCGACGCGTCGATTTTCGTCGACCACATCGAGCGCGGGCGCTCTCCCCTGACCGTTGATGCGCCAGCGAGCACGGTGTGGGGGCTCCTCGCCGAAATGCCCGGGTACGCGCCCGCCGAGCTGCGGGTGTGGCCCGAACCTGTGCCCCCCAAGACGATTTCGCTCACGCTCGAAGCCCTGCCTCCTCCTCCGGTCGACGCCGGCGTGCCCCTGGCGAGCCTCGAGCTCGACTCTTTTCCATACGGGTATGTGGTGCTTGACGGCCAAGACGCGGGCCTGACGCCCCAAACCGTGACGGTGACGGCTGGCACCCACGAAGTCGTGGTGATGCATGCCATGTGCGTCATGTGGCGTGAAAGCGTGGCGGTGGCCGCCGGTGAAACGAAGCAGGTCTTCGCGAGGCTCATTTGCGGCCCCCGCTGAAGAGCGGACCTCAGAGCCGTTGCGTGGGCCGGTCGACTGACACGTCGGCGCCCCAGCCTTCGGGCTCGCAGCGCCACTACGTCGAGCAGAAATGACGGTAAAATCCTCACGAACAAATGCCGCAACGCCTGCCGCGCTGCCCCTGAGCCCGACGGAGCAGCCGAATTTGTCGGCGCGCACCCAGACGAACCGCCCAAGGTGCCGAAGCCACCCCGGGTACCCGCGTTTCAGCGACGCGCCGCTCGGATGAATTCACGCAGCAGGTCGCGATCTTCGGAGAGTCACCTACTACCTCGAACAATGCGGCGGCTCGCGGCAGTCAACCGTGGTCTGACAATGCCCACACGGGCAATCGGCATCGGCGATACACGGCGCTTCGCAACTTGAATACACGAGCCAGAAACGACGGTCCCACGAGACGCAGGGCCAAGCCATACAGACCTTCGGGCTTTCGCAGTCAAAGTCGTGAGCGCAATCTCCGACGTAGCGAAAATCCACCAGATACGCACCGACCCCGACCGACAAGAGCGCGAGAGTGAAGAATCGGGTTCGCTCTGAAAGCGGCGCGATGCCAACGACCCAACCCGCCGTTGTTCCGATAAGAGCGCAAGCCGAAATGATGAGGGGCCAGGGCGATAACATCGGCATCGTCATTCCCGAGAGCGCCGTGGCGTACGCAAAGCCAACCACTGCCCCACAAGCCGCGGGCGAAAGGCCGAACCAATGCACGGTCGGGAGCAGCGCAACGAGCGTGACCAAGGTGACGAGCCAAATCAGTCTCAACCACAAGCCATTTTCGACTTGAGAAATGCCGACAACGGCACCGACGATCAGAAGCACGACGAACGCTCCAACACGACGGAGTTGCGTCGGGTGGTTACTCACAGCCGCACACCAACCTCAGGCCACATGCATTCCAAGTCTCGCCTTCCGCCAAGTGCATCGTGACTTGCTTTGAATGCAGAAGAACGTCACTAACCTGGCCCGGCTGGTCCACCATTTCGAGCTCGCACCCGCCGGTCGCGCTCGACCGCAATTCACCCCGACAGAAGCCGCCGCTGCGCTCGAGAACGTCAATTCGTCGCGGCTTGCGCATCGCCCAAGGCTTGGCGCAGCGCCAAGCTGTGTCGACCCGCTGTGACCGCAGGTGTTCTTCTTCACGAAATGGCAGGGCCAGGGCCGCCTTCTGTGTCGATTCGCAGAAGCCCGACACGCCACACTTCGTCGAAGGCGGGCACGCACCACCTGCCCCACACGGAATCTCGCAATGACCCCACGCGCACACCTGACCAGGAGAGCAACCGTCGTCGCGAACGC
Organism: Myxococcaceae bacterium; assembly: GCA_044225205.1. Lineage (GTDB taxonomy): Bacteria > Myxococcota > Myxococcia > Myxococcales > Myxococcaceae > JAEUJT01. The sequence goes on from JBGAIY010000002.1 coordinate 5,832, forward strand.
ACGCAGCGTGGCCAGCCACCACGTCAACAGGCGTGCGCGCAACCTGGGCGCGGCTGCAACTCGAGAGAAGCAGAATCATTACCCACCTCCACCACCGCATGTGCGCCTCCGCGAACCGAGGGCAACCATCGGTGAACACTCGCCGGTTTGACAAGGCCGTGCCCAACACGCTACCTCTCGCTCGGCAGGCCGCGACGCGCGGCGCGCAAGGAGGTGTCCCGTGGATATTCAGCGAAACGGTTTCCGGAGATGCTCCTTGGGGTGCGCGTAGGCGTCTGTTGCCAGTAGCGGGGACGGCTTCCTGTCGGGCGCACGCTCATTGAGCGTTCGCGTTCGCACTTCGCATCGCCCCAGTGGGCGGTGCCCGCAAGAAAACCGTTCTTCATGTCTCGAAAATCTCGTCGCACCCATTCGCAGTTGGCGAAGTCAAACCCGTTCACCCTTTTCAATGGAGACCCACCAGAGCCCGGCCACAGAGCCGCTCGGCTTGAACACCTGATTCTCAACGAACTTCAATCGCTCCTTCGCGACGAAGCCACCGACCCGTCACTCGACGGCGTCGAGGTACTCGCCGTGCACCTGTCTCCCGACGGGGGGCACGCTCGAGTGGCATACGCAGTCGCCGCTCACCTCAGCCGCGAGCAGGAGGTTCGTCGGTCTTCGACGGCCGGGCTCACCCGGGCCAGCCCGTTTCTTCGGGCGCGCTTGGCGCAGCAACTCGACCTCAAACGGCTGCCTCAACTCACGTTTACCTTCGTCGGCATCGCGCAAGCAGCGACCGGCGAGACGGGAGGTGGGCCATGCCCCGAATAGCTCAAACCTCAACTCGGGCGACGCATGTGCCCATTTGGGTCTGGGGCCGTACGGTGCCCGACGGTGCGCTTGATCAGCTCGAACGCATCGCCTCGCAGCCGTACGTGGTCGAGCACGTAGCGGCGATGCCAGACCTCCACGTCGCGCAGGGCGTCGCGGTCGGCACCATCTTCGCGACGATCGACACGGTCGTGCCGTCAGCCCTGGGCGGAGACCTCGGCTGCGGCATGAGCGCGGTGCGTTTCAACTGCCCGGCCTCTCGACTGTCGCGGTCGATGCTCCGACAAGTGCTCGAAGCCTGGGAAAAACACATTCCGGTCGGAGACGCGACCCACCGAGGGAAAGGCGCGGCGGTACCCGAATCGGTGCACTCGTTGCCGCTTTCGACTGGGGCCCTCGAACACGCGAAGCTGCGGCTCGCGGCCAAGCACCTCGGCACACTCGGTGGCGGCAACCACTTCATCGAGCTCGACCGCGACGGCGGTGGAGACCTCTGGCTCCTGGTTCACTCGGGTTCGAGAGGCCTCGGCTCGGCGATCGCGGCACACCACGTGCGCGCGGCCCAAGGGGCTTCGTACGGTTCGATACCCGGGCTTCGCTGCGATACCGAGGCCGGGCGGGCGTGCCTTTTCGACATCGACGCGGCACTTTCTTTCGCCCGAGCCAATCGTGAGGCACTGGTGACCAAAGCGTCGGCCGTCATTGTCGAATTGACCGGGCAAGAGCCCGACCTCACCACTCGAATCGACGTGCACCACAACTTCGTGCGCGCCGAGCAACACTTCGGCCGGCGGCTCCTCGTACACCGCAAGGGAGCCGTCGCTGCGCCGAGTGGAGAACGCGCACTGATACCCGGCTCCATGGGTACCGCCTCGTACGTCGTCGAGGGGCTCGGCGAGGCGCAGTCGTTCGCTTCGGCCTCGCACGGAGCGGGTCGCGTGATGACTCGGCGCGAAGCACGGGCGCAGATTCGGCCCGACCGATTCACCCAGAGCATGCGACGGGTGGTGTTCGATGAACGCCGACGAATGGCGCTCGTCGAAGAAGCCCCCGCAGCGTACCGAGACATCGGTGAAGTGCTCGAAGACGAAGCCGACTTGGTACGCCCGATCATTCGGTTGGAACCAATCGCTGTTCTCAAAGGCTGACAGCCGTTCGGTGGCGGCCTGGCCTGAGCCGGCCAGGTCGTCGCCCCATCGCTGAAGAACCTCGAGTTCACGGGGGTTGCGGGTACGCAAAAGCCAGCGGGTCAGAGCCTCGCCTACCGAGACGCGAAGGGCTCCGCAAAGTCGTCTCTTCCGCCGAGCGAGGGCTCGAGGCCGACCTCCAACGAGCGCTGCCGACGAAGTGGCTGGGCGAGGGCTGGTACGACGACATGAACGTTCGCCTCGGGTTTTCAAATCAACGGGCCCGGCTGTTCGCCCTCGTCGCCGTCATCATCGTGCTGGCGATAACCGGCGTGCTGGTCTCGAAGGCCGTTCGCGCCTCTGCGACCACTCCGGCGAACACGGTGCATCGAACGCGGTGAAGCCACAACCCTGGTCGACGGCGGCGCTCGCCGAAGACACCGTGCGTCGGTTCATCAAAATGACGCTCGCGCTCGCCGGCCTCGTGGCCTTTGCGGTGCTCGATTTCGGGCTGGGCTTCGGCGACCACTTTCACGGTACGCCCAAGCAGGTCGCGTTCGCGTTGGTCATGTGCTGCGCCGTGCCGGCCGTGGCGCTCTATTTTCCGCTGCAGTGGTGGGCGATTCGAGCGCTGAGGCGTTCACAGCGCTGACGGTTTCGGCGCGGGCGGGCCCTACCGCGGAGGCCGCGTCGGGTCTGGGCGGTTCGTCGAACCGGTGGTTGGCACAGTGGGGCCCGTCGGGGTCAGCACGTTCGGGCACTCGCACACCTGGCAGTGCTTGTGCTCGTCGTACGCGCAAATCGGTTCGCCCAGGCACCGCAGGTGTTCGAATTCGGTGCACACGCCCGGCGTTTTTTGAACCGTCGCACACCCGACCAACAACAGCAGCAAGGCCACCCAGCGCTTCATCGGCCTGACGCTACCGCACGCGTGGCGGCCGCGGTCGCCGGAGTCCGAACGCTTGCTTCGCAGAATGCTTTTCCGCATCATGCCCCGGTGACGCGAGCTCGCAACCCCTCAAGAATTCAGCTTTCTTCGGCTTTTTGGCGCAAGTTCATTCGAACCCATTGGAAGAAGAAGCCCGCCGTCTTCAAGCGGGTGCTCGAGCAACCGCCCCTCTCAGGCGCCGAATTCTTCGCGGTGTTGAAGCAGAGCGCCCAGCGCGCACGAACCCCCGCCAACCAAGAGCCTCTTCGTTTCTTCGGCGACGGCTTCAATGCCCAGGTGCTTGAAGACTTCGCTCGGTACCTGCCCACCGCCCTCGACGAGAACTTCGAGTCGTATTCGAAGCGAGTTGCGTCGTTGCTCGGGCACCAAGAGTGGTGCATCGCCACCAACAACCTGCACCGGCATTCACCCGAAGTGTGGCAGGCGACCCGCGAATTCGCCCATTCGCTCTTCTCTGAAATTGGCTTGGCCGCCTCAGAAATTTCGGCCGAGTCGTTCATCGGGCCATATCGGTCGACCGCCGCTGGCATTCACAAAGACAAGTTCCACATCTTCACGTTTCCCCTCGTCGGGCGAAAAACCATGCTGACGTGGCCATTCAGCAGCGTGGCCAAGGCCATGGGTTTGCCCGCCAACGAAGACCTCTCGTTGCAAAACCTGGTCAGCCCGTTTCGCACCGGAGTGCCCGGTGGCATGGCCCCGCTCGTTCTCGAGGCCGACCCCGGCGACATGATGTACTGGCCTCCGGGGTCTTGGCACGTCGGGCACGGCCGCGGCGACTTCAACGCGACGTTGATTTTCACCGTTCGCTCCATTGCCAATGCGGGTGAATGGGTCACGAAAGTCGCGCCGGTGCCTGCCGCCCAGCTCGCTGCGCAAGAGCCGACGAAGCAAACCCGCTCACGGCGACGACACCTGCAACAGATCCTCCAAACCGCCAAAACGCACGCCAAGCACCTGACCAGTGATGACTTTGCCAACCGGCTGCGCGACGAATTCGATCGCCGTCGTTCAGCGGTCGGCATCGAGCCTCCAGTCGCTCCCATCACGCCAGCGCCGTCGGTACAGCGCTCTGACGCACTCGTGGCCGACCCGCGCTTTCCGATTTTGATGCGTGAGCCCGAAAAGAAGAGCGACGTGCTGACGTGCTACATGAACGGCCGCGTTCTGACCGTCGCCCCCGCCCAAACCTTCAGCGGCTTGATTCGTCGCCTCAACCGCGGTGGCCCAGTCGCGGTCGACGAACTCTGTCGAATCGGCGAGGCCAGCCTGCGCAAGGCTGGCTATGAGGCGGAGCCGAGTTCGGTGCTTGGGTTCTTGAGCACCTGCGTCGCCCTCCGGGCCGTGACCATTCGCCCCTAAAACGACTTTTGGGCGCAAAAAAGCCGCTCTCAGGTTCGTCTGAGAGCGGCCACTTTGATGCAATCGTTACGAAATCAATCCCAAGGGGTCACGGGGAAGCTCATGACCGCTCCACCCTTGACGTTCTTCAGCTCGTTCAACGTCACGACAACCTTCTTCACCTTGACCTGCTTGTTCGCCTTTTTCATGTATGTCTCCGTATGTAGAGGACCGACACCCTCTCATTACTTCTAAGCATCGGGCGCTCGACACGGTCAACCCCCCGAGGTCGACCTGTTAACATCGCATGTTATTGATTTTACAGTCTTTTCCCGCTTACTCAAAAAGGGTGAGTCGAAAATCAACTGAAAACCGAACGGTATTCACCGACCTGTTCACTCCGGCTGCATGAACCAGGTACCGGTGAAAGACGATCGCGTCGCCCACCTCAAGGGAGAACTGTTTCCACTTCAGCGAAGCGCCCCGAACAGAAATGCCGTCTCGGCCTTCGTGAGAAAAGGGCCCGTAGAGGTGGCTGCGAGGCACCACCCGCAAACTCCCGAGTTCTTTCGGGCAACGGTGGAGCGGCACCCACACCGTCAGGAATTTCTCCGCACCCGGCAGATAGTAGATGTCTTGGTGAGGAGGCATTCGACGATTGCCACCCTCTGGCAGCCCAACGCGGAGCCACCTCCCGTGATCGGCTTGAATCGGCCACGCGGGCCCAGTCACCGGGCGCAGGGCCTGCAAGGTGTAATTCACGAGCGACTGATACGGCCGACTCATGGCGAGCCTTGAGACGAACTGGCGGGTGTTGAACTTGCCAACGTCGGGCGGCGCCGAGGCGAGTGCGAACACCGAATCATCGGCCGAACGCTTTCGAACGAGGCCGCCTTTGGTCACCATGGCATGCACCCGCTCGCGCACAGCGTCGACCAACGTCGGGGGCACCAAACCACGAACGACGGCGAAGCCTTCGCGGTCAATGTCTTCGCGAAGAGCCGCCGGCGCCGGAGCGATGGACGGGTCGATGGGCTGCTGCGCGAGCGACTGGGCGATGCGTTGCCGCGTCATTCGGGCGAGTTGTGCGTCGGTCACCCGCTTCAACGAACCGATGCCTCGACGTTGGGTCATGAAGCTCGGTGCCTTTTCGAAATCATCGTGAGCAGCACGTTCATTTCATAGCACGACAATGCGGTGCTTTTTTCCAAGCGAAACCAGCGGGGCGGCCCCCGGCAACCCCTTCACCGCGCCGGCGCTCGACCTCACGGCCTTCGGCTTCTTCTTGTTCTTGGCGGCCGACGCCGACTTCGCCGTCCACCAACCGGCGACCGCCAGCCTGCGGCCCGTCGCGTACGGAGACACCGGAGTGACGAGATGGTGCGAGTGCCCCGACACCGGAAAGAGCACCAGGCTGTTGAACCGAGGTTGCACCGCGGCGCCAGTGGCCAGCCAGACGAACTCACCGCCCCAAAGCGGGTGCCAGCTTGGCGTCAAATTCCACACGAAGGCGACCGAGCGCCCCATGCCGTCGTCGCTGTGTGGGTTGATGTGATCTCCGGGCAGGTACAGGCTCGCGTGTAACTGCAGCGGCCCATGGCAATCTCGCCCAGACAGGGTCGTCATGAAGGCCTTCGTCGCCGGGCTGTCGAGCGCTTGCCGCAGCCACTCGATGGTGGCCGGGAGGTTCGGCGGCTCGACGAAGCGAGTCTCGAACTGAAGCGACTCCCGCGACCCACCGCGCACGGCCCATTCTTTGAAATCGAGCAGGGCGGCCGAAGCGCGCTGGGCGAACCCTGGGCGAAACGCGTTGTCGACGACGAGCGCGTGGCCTCGCTTGAACGCCGCACCCACCTCTTTCACCGAAGTCTTCTGAAACAGGTCGCTTGCAAGCAGCATCGGCAGCGACTTCTCTTTTTCGAGCGCTTGACGGCCGACCCGCACCAACGTGCCAGCCTCGAGTTCTTGCTGCACGACGTCGCGAAACTCGGCGAGCGTGATGTTGAGCTCATGAGCGCGGTACACGCGCTCCACCGTGTTCGGAGCAGCGAAGTCACACAAGAGCACGAAAATGCTCAACGAGACCTCGCGCGGGGCGGCCAGCCCGTCGACGCGAATGCGATCTTTGCCGAGAGGCTGAAACGCGACGTTCCGTGCGAGGCAGAAGCGATCTGAATTTCGAGGCTTCGCCACGTTTTTTCACCGTCTCTTTTGCTGAAGAACAGAACCTCTCGATTTTTCTATCAAGTCGTACCCTCGCGCTCAACCGACAAGACCTGGCGCTACCGTTCGGTGAAGCGTCGACCAAAAAAAGCGGGCCGCTCTTTGAGCTGCTGCGGGTCGAGCAGCTCGCCTCGCAGCGTCTCGACGTAGCCTTCGAGGCACGCAAGCAACGCCGCCTGGGCTGAACGCGACGTCGGCTCGAAGGCGAACATCGGTGCACGGTAGGCCGCGTCGGTGAGGTGCTTCGCGAGCGTCTTGAGCGCCACGTCGGCCACGCGAAGCCCGACGGTGTCTTCGGGCAAGCCGAACGTGAGGTGAATCGACTCGTCACCCGCGCCGACGTGCCAATGCCCGCGCGGCATGTACAGCAACCGCCCCGCGCGCAGCCGGGCAGTCACGGGCCGCTGCTTCGCAACCTTCAGCACCGCACGGTGGCACGCGAGCGGCATCGGCAGCTCGTTTGGGCGCACCCTCCACACCTTCGTGCCGTGGGTCTGCAACAACATCACGTCGTGCGCGTCCCAGTGTTCGGGGAAAATGGTGCCTTGTGACAACGACGCGTAGCCGTTCACGTTCACTTCGGTCGCGAACACGCGCGCGAGCTTCGCGGCGAAGGCCTTCACCGAGGGGTGGTAGAGCTGCACGCGTTCGAGCCGCAGCCCCGTGTTGGGTTTGCTCAGTTCCTCCATCACCACCGACGCATACTTCCCCACGCGCGCGCTGGGCTTCCCCAGGGGCGACAAGTCCAACGGGGTGTTGTTGCGCATGATGATCAGGTCGCCGAGCCGATAGTTCGCCATCGACCGGAGCAACTGGGCCTTGCCCCACATCGCCGTCGCCAAACGTGGCGCCACCAAAGGCCCCGACCACAGGCGTTGCGCAAACAACGCCCGAATGAGCGACCGCATCGGCCGACTCGAACCCGCTCTCACCGCCGACGCTTTCGCCGCCTCGGCGAACACCTGCGACAACCACGGGGGCCACGCTTTCGCCGACGCACGCTTCAGCTCGTTGGGGCCGAGGAGAGCGAGCACCCTGTCTCCAACAATGCGCTCAGCTGGCATCTGGTGAAGCTAAAGCCAAGTTCGGTTGTTCTGAAATGGTTTCGCGCACGAACCCGCGCATTTCATTCGGCCCCGCAACAAGACAAGCTGAGTTCCCATGACCCGACGACGAGGCCACCCTGCCCAGAGCTACCTCAACCTGTTGAAGCGTTCACTCAACGGCTACCTCCAAGTCGGAGGCAAACGTGAATATGCGAACTACAGCGCGTGCAACCCCGACAACTACGATTGGGAAAACGACTGTTGGCGGCTCCCCGAGCCAGCCGTACCGCAGTCGCTCCTCAGCGCGTACCAGTTCGAGAATCTCGAAGAGCTGATGGTCGACACCATCAAAAGAAAAGTGCCGGGTGACTATTTCGAAGCGGGGGTGTGCCGCGGAGGCGCGGTCATCTTCATGCGGGCCTTGCTCAAGGCCTATGGCGTGCGAAAGAAGGTATGGGTCGCAGACTCCTTCGAAGGCATTCCTCAAACGAGAAACAAGAACGGCCACAGCGACCCCGTCGACGATTGGGCCAATCGTTGGGTCGCGACACTCGATGCCGTGAAAAACAATTTTCGCCGGTACGACTTGCTCGATGACGGCGTCGTGTTTCTGAAGGGCTATTTCGCCAAGAGCTTGCGCACCAAACGCATCGGGAAACTGGCGCTGCTCCGCCTCGATGCCGACGCCTATGAATCGACGATGGACGCGCTCACCGCGCTCTACCCGAAGGTCTCGCCGGGCGGCTACGTGATCATCGACGACTTTCATTTGCCCAGCTGCAGACAGGCCGTCGAGGAGTATCGCCAGGCCCACGGAGTGACCGCGCCCTACATCGGCGTGTACGGAACCGATTCACTCGGAAAACATCGCTTGCGAGAAGTGTATTGGAAGAAGGCCAAGTGAGCGTCGCCTCGCGGCGAAATGGCTCTCCCGCGCGCTGACCCATGGGTGGCTCCGACCCACCGCGGTCGCCGGCGCAAAAAGTTCGCCCATGCCGCGCACTCCGTGACTTGAAAAATCGCGGCGACGGCGGTGCGTGACGAGGGTCAGCGGTGACCGCTTGGTCTGGCCCGCGACCATGAATTTGCGCTCGAACGCCACATGGTACGGTCGCCTTGTGCGCCACGCTCTCTTCGCACTGGTGATCAGCGTCGCTTTCGACGCCGCGGCCCAGCATATCGCCTGGCGCACCTATGGCCTCCGCGAAGGGCTCACCAACCTCTCGATTCGCGCGCTCCAACAGGGCCGTGACGGCGAACTCTGGGTGGGCACCGACAACGGGCTCTTTCACTTTGACGGTCAGCGCTTCACCCCCGTCGAGGCGCCCGGCACGAGCGAAGTGTACGCGCTGGCCCTCTCTCCCGACGGCGAGCTGTGGGCGATGAGCGCGAATGGCGCCGTGGTACGCCAAACCGCCGCCGAACGCTTCGAGCCGGTCGACATCGGCTCCTACGAGCGGCTGGTGCGCCCGCCGGGCTTGGCCTTCACGACCCAAGGAGAGGTGTACCTGCTGCAGTCGGCCGGCCTCGTGCGCGGCACTCGCACCAACGGCCGCTGGCACTTCGAGCTCGTCGTGCGTGACGCCATTACTGCGCTCGCGGTGGTGGGAGATCGCGTGCGCTTCGCTTCGGGCTCGCTGCTCAAGGAGTATTCACCCGCAGCCGGCGTTCGCTCGTTGACCGAGAGCGCCGGCCTCCCGCTGGAGCCCTGGAAGTGCCTCGGCCACGACCCCGAAGGGCACCTGTGGGTGCGCGGCGCCGCGCGGCTGTTCGACGTGGCACCCGACGCGAAGGGTTCGGTCGATCGATCGGCCGAGGTGTCGACCTCTTCGAAGACCTGCACGCTTTCGTTCGACCGCCAGCACCACGTGTACGTGCCTTCAGACGAGGGCTTGTCGATGGTCGGGCCTACCCGGACGCTTCGGTTCGACCCAGCGCACGGCTTCCCCGCGTCGACGGTCATCACCAGCCTGGTCGACTCCGACGGTGCGCTGTGGGTGGGCAGCTTCGGCCTCGGGCTGGTGCGGCCGCTGGGGAGCGGAGCATGGCTCGGGTGGCAGCACGCCGATGGCCTCTCGCACAATTCGGTGTGGGCGATTCTCCCAACGAGCAGCGGCACCACGTGGGTCGGCACCACCCGAGGCCTCAACGTCATCGACGCCGAGATGCGCATTGTTCGGTCGATCGGCGTCGCCGAGGGGCTCCCCGGCGCTTGGGTCGGCGCGCTCATCGAAACGAACGAACACGAAATCATCGCCGCGACGTCGCCCGCCGCGCTCACCCGGCTGGGGCTCGACGGCACGGTGCTGGGGCGCACCGAGGCCGCCAGCGGGCTCTTCGGCGACCGGCTCGACGCCCTCGCGATCGACCGCGAAGGCCGTCTGTGGGTCGGCCACCGGTGTTGGCGCAGCCGTGAGCCCGTCGCCCGCGGCCGCCCCCTGTCGTTCGATCTCGTCACGGTGCCTGGGCTGCCGGCCGACCAGACCTTTCGGCACGTGCTGGTCGATCGCCGCGGCGTGGTGTGGCTGTCGGGCTCAGCGGGGTTGAGTCGCTTCGACGGAGCGGCGTGGCAGCACCTCACCGAAGCCGACGGGCTCGCCTCCGGCAACGTGGCCGCGGTGAGCGAAGACGAGACCGGGCTGTGGGTCAGCTACCGCGAGCCGTTGGGTCTCACGCACCTCGTCGACGGCCCGACGCGCGGGCTGACACCCCTCGCGCTGCCGAAGCGCCTCGCGGCCTACGCGACCGCGACCGACGCGACCGGCCGACTTTGGGTGAGCACCGACAACGGCGTCTGGGTGCGAGAAAACGGAGCGTGGCAGCATTTCGACACGGAAGACGGCCTGGTGTGGGACGACGGCAACGACCTCGCGCTCGCCACCGATGCGCGCGGCCGGGTATGGGTGGGCACGTCAAACGGGCTCGCGTGTTTGACGGCGAACACCGCGCGGGCGCCGCTCCCGATTGCGCGCGTGATCTCGGCCGAGGGCGACGACGGGCCGCTCGACGTTCGGCACTCCCTGGTGCTCCCGTGGTCGCGGCGCGGGCTGCGGCTGCGCTTCGGCACGGTGAACCTTTTGGCGGAGACGCGCACGCGCTTTCGTTACCGGCTCGCGGGCTACGAAGAAGCCTGGCACGAGACGACCGACCGCTCGCTGCAGTACCTCGACCTCCCCCCCGGTACGTATCGCTTCGAGTTGCTCGCCGGCGCGCCCGGCGGGGTGGAGCGCCACGCCAGCCCATGTCGACTTTCGCGTCGAGCCGCCCTGGTGGCGAACGTGGTGGGCCATGGGGCTCGCGGTGGCCCTGGTCGCGGCGGCGCTGCGCGGCGTCGTTCGGCTCCGCCTGCGGCGCATCGAAGCCCAAAAGCGAGAACTGGAGGAGCTCGTCACCGAGCGCACCGCCGAAGCCCGCGCGGCGACGCGCGCGAAGAGCGCCTTTCTCGCGAACATGAGCCATGAAATTCGCACGCCGATGAACGCAGTCATTGGCCTGACCGACCTGCTGACCACCATGTCGCTCCCGCCGGAGGCGCAGTCGAGCCTGTCGACGATTCGCGCGAGCGGCGAGGCGCTCCTGTCGATCATCAGCGACGTGCTCGACTACTCGAAAATCGAGTCGGGGCACCTCCAGCTCGAGCAGCGCGACCTCGACCTCGACCAACTGGTCGACGACTCGGTCGCCGTCGCCGTCGCGACCGCACGCGGCAAGCCGTTGGAGTTCGACGTGCGCCTGGGCGCCGACGTGCCCCGCACCATCGTCAGCGACGCGGTGCGCGTGCGCCAGGTGCTGCTCAACCTCCTGTCGAACGCGGTGAAGTACACGCCGCACGGCACCATTCGGGTCACCGTGGCGCGAGGCGCGACCGGAGGCGAAGGGGTCGCCCTTCACTTCTCGGTCGAAGACCAGGGCATCGGGCTGACCGAACAAGCGGTGAGCCAGCTCTTCAAGGAGTTCACCCAAGCCGACGCATCGACCACGCGGCGCTTCGGAGGCACCGGGTTGGGGCTGGCCATCAGCAAGCGGCTGGTCGAGGCGCTGGGCGGGCGCATTTGGGTCGAGAGCACACCCGGTCGGGGCAGCACCTTTCACTTCACAATCATCGCCGCGTCGGCGGCCGCCGCTCCGCCAGTGGCACCGTTTCAGGCGGCGCTCCTCGGAGCCGAGGCCGACTTCAAGGGCCTCGCAGAACGACTCGCGAGACTGGGGGTGCCGGTGGTGAACGTCACGCAGCCGAGTGAGGTGCAGGCTGGCACGTTCGTCTTCGTTGGCCGGTCGGCCGCGGGGGCGGTCGCCTCGCTGCGCGCGGCGGGCGTCGCACGGGTGATTGGGGTGGGCGAGGTCGAAGGCGCCGACGCACAGGTGCGCCGCCCCTGGTCGACCCGCGCGCTCTCCGACCTGGGTGGCCAAGGCGTCAAGACGACGCCAGGCGTGGCGGCGACGCACCGGCTCGACGTGTTGGTCGCCGACGACAACGTGGTCAACCAGCGGGTCTCGGTGGCGCTGCTCGAGTCGCTCGGCCATCGGGTCGACGTGGTGGGCGACGGTGAGCAGGCGGTGAAGGCGGTCAGCACCAAGCACTACGACGTGGTGCTGATGGACGTGCAGATGCCGGTCGTCGACGGCCTCGAGGCGACGCGGCGCCTGCGCCAGGCTGGGCTTCGGCTGCCGATTCTCGCCTTGACCGCCAGCGCGTCGACCGAAGACGAAGCTGGCTGCCGAAACGCGGGCATGACCGACTTCTTGTCGAAACCGGTTCGCCTGGAGCAGCTGAAGGCCAAGCTGGGAGCGATGACGCCTGCTGCGAAATGAGGCGCGAGCGCTTCCCCAACTCGCTTGAATCACTGGCGAATTGCGCGGCCTGCACGACGTGGCGTGCGACTTCGGCAAATCGGCAAGCGTCTTGGCCGCATGAAAACTTCACGGTTGGTTGCGTTCGTCGCGTGCGTGGTGGCGAGCCGGGTGTTCGCGGGTGGCCTCGACACTCCGGTCAAATTCGGCATGTCTCACCGCACGTTTTTCTCGGGTGAATATGGCCCGGGGCCTTCACCCGACGTCATGGGCGACAACGAGCGTCTCGTCGTCGACTACGCCGGCAACAACCAGGTCACTTGGGTGAACCAGTACAACTACGTTCGGGTGTCGCAGCGCATGACGCCCGAGGCAACTTTGCCGCTCTACTTCTGTCGCTCCACGGCAGAGGTCACCGACAAGAGCGCCTGGGTGTACCGGGCCAGCCCGATGACCTACAACGACTTCTTCGAGACCCACCAGACGGTCTTCTTGTCGAATGTGGCCAATTGTTACGGCCGGGCCGACGTCTCGATTTTCGTTGGCTACGTGGTGCCGCCCGAAAACGCGTTGGCGTACGAAAACGCGTACCACCAGCGCCTCGACCCCATTGTCAGCTGTGCACACTACACGTACGTGCGCCAAGGGGTGTACGGCACCACCAACTACCACCAGTACGGCGACGTGTGCGACGCCCTCGTCTTCGCCGGCTTCACGACGGGCTTTCAGCGCCAGCAAACCTCGAGTGGGTTCATGCCGCAGCGGTACACGCTGAGCCCCATGAATGTCACGTACAACCTGTACAGCCAGCCGAAGCCCGGCGGCACGCCGAGCTGGGTCACGTTCGAGCGAACGGTCGCGGCGATGTACAACTTCTTCAACCCCTTCACGAACTTGTACAGCACGTGGCCCGCGAGCGCCGGAGCGCCGACCTTCACGTTCCCCAGCCCGGCGTACCTGTTCACCGACAACGTGGTTCTGCAGCCCCTCTCGTGCACGTGGGACCCGTCGTACCCCTACGCGAACCTCAAGCCGTGGACGACGCAGTATTTGACCGGCGACGGCCTGTGCTCGCTCATCAACCACTACGTTCGGTTGCGTCGCGAGAGCACGACCGTCGTCAACAACCCACCCGCCCTGCCCGCCGCCGAGCCGGCCCCTGCTCCGGCCGGCACTCCCGTGCCCAACCCGTCACAGCCGCCGTGCTTCGCGCCTGGCCAGGCCTACACCTACCCGTCTCGCTCGGGCACGTTGTGCTGCTCAAACACCATCGCTTCGGCTGTGTCGCTGCCGCCGGGCTTGGGGTGGCTCATCACCTGCAAGTAGCGGTTGGAGCTCGTATCGCCGATTCGAACGAGTCGGCCCCAGTCGGTTCGCACCGACTGGGTCGGCTTTTATTGCGGCGTGCGAAGGTGAAACGCGCTCGGGCAGGTGCTGAAGCTCACGAAGCGCTCAAGAAACCGTCAAACTTCAAAGTGCCCAGAGCCGGAATCGAACCAGCGACACGGGGATTTTCAGTCCCAGTTGGTGGGTGGGCAAGCCCGCGAGAAGAAAGGGGAAAACGAGGCCCCCCGGGGGTGAGTGTGCCGAATGTGTGCGGTGCTTCGTCGGCGCCGTCGGTTTTGGCGGAAGTGACGCAGCCGAGGAAGAAGCATTCGGCCTGAACCGACCGCGGTCGTGCATGGGGTCTTCTCCGTAAAACGGGTGAATGACGGGTTCACCAAGGAGCAGTGCATGGGGTCTTTGCTGAGAACAGGGCTTTTGCAGGGATCGTGCGGCGCGCGAACTCGGTCGGGTGCGCCATGCCGAACGAGGCCGGTGACCGGGCGAACGCGGTGCCGCATGCACGGCGGAAAATCGACTGGCCCGAGAACGACCGAAGGCCGGCGCAAAGTCGGCGACGCGACCCGCCGGCGTTACGTCGAGGCTGCCTTGGCCGACGGGTGGGTGATCGTCGATGACCGAATTCGTGAAGCCGTTCGACGACTCAAGGGGGCGTTGGGAGGGTCGCAAAACGCAACTGCCCTCGCACTGGGTTTAACCTGGGGAGGGGTTCGGCGTGTGCTTGCCGGCCTCCCAAGTCGGCCCGAGGAAATTGCGCAACTCATCTCAGATCCCATGCGACCTGGGCGACGAGTTTGACTCTGACGTAGGTGGCCTATTGAATTGCGATGGAGGCCGAAACGACCTTGAAGCTCCGCCCTTCCCAAACATCACCGTTGTTTGCGCATCTGGCCAAACGGAGGTGTGGAGCGGGGAGCACCTGAGCATCAAAACTACCACCGAACATTTCTCGTACATGATCAAGAGCGAGTAGCGGAGAAGCCACTCAGACAATGCGAACGATCTGCACCGACTGCATCTTGAAGGTGGGCTCTCTTTCTCTCGAGTTGACCGACGTTGGTGGCCCGAATCCCTCAGCGCTCATCGCTCACTCTGACATCAGTGATGTTTACGGCGTCATCTACCCAAAGGGTGACGGCTGCATTCACGTCAAAGCGGCACGCGCGAACTCGACGGCGTTCGTCTCGATTTCAACGGGGCGCGTGCACCGATCGCTTACTGAATGTGCCGCGGGAAAATAGCCGTTCAACCACTCGCGCTCTGGGCTTACTGGGCGGAGGGGTTCGCAGCGTACTCAAAGGGTTGCCGAGTCGGCCGGTTGAGGCAAACCGAATTGCTCAAGCACTGCGGAACGCGGCGGCCACCACGCGCGACTGAACCGTCTCAGCAAATTCAGTTGCGTCAGAAGGAATACCGCTCAAGCAAGGAGATGTACTTGGCGACCGAAGACGTTAGGTACTTCGTGAGTGCTTCAGGCGAAGGTGTCTTGACCTCGGCGGCTCGCGACGTCTCCAAAATCACATGAAGTACCGACCCCATCTCTTCAAAGACCTGGATCCTAGGCGCGGTGACGTTCTTGCCGAGACCGCGCAGCTGTTCATCGAGCGACTTGGAGAAATCCCAAACGATGGCGGCTCGCGATTCCTTGTACTTTAGGCGACCCTCAAAAAAAGCCTGGCGATCCGGCTTTCGCCAAACGACCGTAGCTGGATGAGCAAGCGCATCGCGATGCAAGCCGAGTAGATCAACGCGGCGTAACGCGCTTCGCACAGCAACGGGCAACTTATGGAGGTCGTGTTCGTCGAGTACGTACTCTGCCACGCGAATCAAGCACAGTTCCTCGAGGCTCCTTAGCGAACGATACGCCCAGGTATTCGCTGGGTTGGTGCGAAAATTACCCTTCGACTTTCTGAAGAAGGCGTCCGTCACCCACCTCAAAAATGAAGCGTGAATCACGTCCTGCCGATCCAGTCGAGTGAGCCGCTCCAGATCGCCGAGGCTCGTGAGCGTCGTCTTTGCGTCTGCAGTCGTCGCCTTGACCGTCTTTCCCATTCTTCACCTCGGCTACTGAAGGCTGCATTCGCTTTTCGCATTGATGCGGTCACGGCTGGGTGATCGTTGATGAGCGCAATCGCGAAGCGAATCAAAGCAGCACCTTTCGTGGTTCGCAAAACGCAACAGCCATCGCCCTGGAGTGCTGTCCGCCGAGTGCTCACTGGCCTCTAGAGAAGTCGCCGCAACTGGGACGACTCCATGGGGCGGGGAAGTTGCGCGGCGGGGTGATGTAGCCTGTGTGCCCATGAAGAAATGTCCTGATTGTGGCAAGCGCGGAACCTGGAAAAAGACATTGACGATCAACACGTGCGACGAATGCACGGCCACGCGCCTTCACCACGACGCAATCCGCCTCGCCTTTCACAAGAAATGCTCGGCCGCCTCAAAAGGCTGCCACCCGAGCAAGCCCCCGATGTGCCCCACCTGCACTGAATACTTCGCCAGCGAGACTCACTCATTTTTTATGAAACTACGTTGATGGCTTCTTTGACTCGCGCGAGCGCTTGGTCCTGTCCCACGTTGTTGCCCATCTCGTGAATGCTATGCATTTGCTGGTGAAAGAACCTCAACGTATCTCGTGCACGAACGCCGACGAGTTCCTCAAGGCGCTCGACCCTCGTACAGGTCACTGCTCCAACCAAGCTCAGAACTGGGTTTTTCGCGGCCAAAAGGATTCAACCTGGAGGCTGCTACCCAGTGCATTTCGGCCCACGACATGGTTGCGGGCTGAAGACGCTTGGTCCCGAGGTCGAGAGCAACGAACGGTCGGCGCCCAAGCCGCGCTCGAATGGCGAACACTGCTCAATTTCTTCTGGCGGGCTGACAAGCATGGGCTTGCTTTGCCCGAAGACACTCAAGATCTACGCGAATACCTCTCGCCGTCCTTCACCGATAGAGAGGCTTGGTACATGTGGCCGCACCGTCGGGTCTGGTCTCTTCTTGGCCTCGCACAGCATCATGGCGTACCGACTCGGTTCTTGGACTGGAGCTACAGCTCGCATGTGGCTGCGTATTTCGCCGCCGTCGATCTGGCGAGATCGGCGCCACCGCATCCGGAAAAGCTCGCCGTTTGGGCCCTGCCACTAGCAATCACCCGGCCAAATGGCATCGGTGAGCTGGTAGAGAAACAACTTGGTTCGAGTGACGGACCACTTCGGCCGACGGTCGTTACGGCGCCCGCCGCGGGCAACCCAAATCTAAAGGCGCAGCAAGGCCTCTTCCTCTTTGAGCCGCGCCAACGCGGAGCAGACGACGATATTTTTGAGGCGCGACCGCTCGACGTCCACTTCAGCGAGCACCTAGTCGTGTTTGAGCTACCATCTGGCTGCGCCACCGAACTTGTCTCGCATTTGAGCCGGCTCGGTATTGATGGGGCGAGCCTTTTCCCCGGGTTTGACGGAATCTGGAAGGCCGAGGTGGAAACGCAACCTCCTCACCAAAAATAGCTTTCAACATGCTCGCACACGGAACCATGCGCTGACCTCAAATGTGAGCAATCACGAAGCAGACCATTTCGGGATGGCACTACGCTGGTCTATGCGGGCGATAGTTGGGGCGACCAACCTCGTCTTTCTCAATAACTGCAGACGTCTGAACAACCCATTCTGCGGCTTGTTGGTCACGCCACACGGTGTCAATCCAGTCGAGCGGCAGGGCCAACGGCCCTTTTTCGCCATCGCGAGAACCAATCGAAAAATGAACGACGTTTTCCGATGGGACAACGTCTGAAAGCGAGCCCGTCAGACTGTGAACGGTGTACGGCTTGCCAACTATGGGGCCTCCATTGGGTCGACTCCAAATAACCTTGATCTGCCCTCGTTGTTCTGAGGGTATCGACAGCAGCAATGCGGCGGACCTTCGTGCGCTCACGCTCTCAAGACTACCGAACTGATCGGGAGCTAGGTACGGCGTTTGGGAACCAACGCGCACGGGAAACGCCCACGCCTTTTCCATCAGCTCCGCACCCTTGATTTGTTGCCCATGAATGCTTACGCCAACGGGCGCCAGCGGAGATGGCCACACATTTACGACCACGAGTGGCTGCCGTCCAACTCGTCGAATGACCTGGCAGACGACCTTTGGGACGGGCCGGCAGCGTTCACTTGCACTCTGCTCGAACGCATTCGGCAGTTCGCTTGCGACTACGTCAGCGATCCCTGGATATCCAACGACGATCGTTCCGTTCGTTTCGGCGCCGATGATGATTGACCCGCCAATTGTGTTTGCAAGAGCAGCGATGTCTTTGGCGTGTTCGATCGATGGTTTCGGAGCTTGCCCATTCTTGAAATCGATGTCGGACCGCTCACATGACGTGTTGATTGGTGGAAGGTCCTGCTCGCTTAAAATTGGAAACGTCATGTATCGAGCCCTTCACGGGAATTTTGTCTTTCGCAACTGTCAGGGCGGGGTCCGTGTGTTGCGAGGCCAGAATGTGCGCGTGCCAGTCCCAGCCGGAACCTCATCAACAAAGAGCCCGAAAAGCGGGCCTTCTTGACCACCAGCGCAGTCGACCATCTGAAAAGCCCGCTCGTCGCGGTACTGATTGGCTGGCCGCTCACTCGCCAACTCGCCAGTGCCTCGTGCTCGGAGTTGTCTCACCGACAACCCTGAGCTTGGTTCTGACCCACCCTGATGCAACCCGCTGCGCTCTTGTAGTCACAAGCCGTCAGCCAAAAACCACTTTCCCCGCAAGCCGGAGGAATAGACTGAGTCCACGTTGGCTGTGGGGGCGCATGAAGCTTGGTGCACTCGTTGTATGCCGGTAGCGGGTCCCTAGATGTTGAATAACAGTAGTTGCCACCGGCGACGACGTATTGCTCTTCCTGTGCCCCGCTGCAGTCAAAGTCGAACTGAAGCGGAAGTTCTGTTGGACCGACGATCGGCGTGGTGAAGAAGGTGGTCTGGCCCGGGTGAGCCCGAGAATCCCTATCCGCACAGTCGGTGTGGTTCTGTGTGAAGCCAGCCCGCAGTGGTGCACACATTAATTCGCCAGGGGCCAGTGCGTCGCCCCAACCGTCACCGTCGACGTCTGGGTAGCCCCGTACCATCGAGCAGCCGGGTTCGCAGCTCCATGTTGTTTTGTTGCAGGTTTCCCCAGCGCGAGCACAGCCTTCGCAGCGTCCACCGCAGCCGTTGTCTTGGCCACACACCAGCGACTGACACGACGGTGTGCACCCAGCGTCACTAGAACCGCCTACGCATTCGCCTGAGACGTTGCATTTTTGGGATACGAAGCACGTGAGGCACGCCGCGCCACCAAGGCCACACGAAGTATCGCTGAGGGTCGTGATGCACGTTTCCCCTGAGCAGCACCCCGAGCAGGTTTCGGGCCCGCAGTGAACCGCTCCCGGGGCCGGAGCGCACCCGGCGGCAATCAATGCCGCGTAAACCCAGCGACGAAAAAACATTCAACACCCGCCCTCTCCACCCCGTCGGAAATGGTCGAAAGCTATCAGACGAACAATTTCGCCATCAAGTTCACGACGCCTTCCGTCTGTGTCAGACCCGACTGCTAGAGGTGAGGAATGCCTCCTCGGCTTCCAAATGCGGCACGCAGAGGGCGACCCGCGAGTGTTGACCCACTTCGCTCACAATTCGGCGGCTACGAGTACCTCCGACAACGTCATGGCGTGGACGAAGTCGCCAAAATGCTCATTTGCACGCACACCGAGCCGCACGACGAAGGCCCCGCGCCGCCCCTCAGCCCAGCGTTTCGGCGAAAGGTACTCCGCTTCTTCTCCGCAGCAGAACAGTTGAGCCAGGCCCCCGACGCACCTGCGTGGGCAAGAAATTTTCGTCTTGAAGAAACGCGCCTGCCTGCTCCGCTGTGGGCATTGGGTTTTGGTGACCGACGCCTGAGCCGCCTGCAACCGCGAACGTATTGGCTCCATCGCGCTGTCTCAGTTCCTGTCGAGCGACCGTTTTCGTTGGTCGACTTCATGTGCGTCGCGCGAGTGTTGGGCCTGACGTTCGCCGAGGAGGCCGCCGCACTCTCGAGAAGCGAGCGTATCGCGATTTGGTCGCCATGTTTGAAGCGGGCGCGCGCCGACATCAGCGAGGCTGATCAGCAGAAATGCAGAGAACTCTGGGCATCGTTCGTTCGATTTTGCGTTGTCGTGGGCGACTTCAAGACCAAGGGTGACGAGATGTTCGGTTACACATTCGTCCGAATGCTGCACCGACTCGAAGACGAATTTCGGTCTACGCGAACAGCGAACAACTTCGACCCAAAATTGATGGGAACATTTCTCGAGAATGTGGAGGTCACCGACGACTTTCTGTCGTCGTTCACGCAGCTATAGCTGCTTGAACAATGACACTTTCAAAACGGCTTCACCCCGGTCTCGGCAGTGTTGTTCGACGATTGCGGCACCTGCAGGGCATCACGTTGCAAGTGATGGCCTGTCGAGGCGGAACGACCCCTCAGACCATCGTTCAGCTCGAGAACTTCGACCTGGCGACTCCTCGAACGCTAAACCGGGTCGCCAAAGGCCTGGGGGTCACGACGGCTGAACTCCTCGCTCAAGCGCGAGGTGAGCGATGACCGAAAGAGCGCATTGCGTCTGTCTGAGCGGCTTGACCGAGGCTCAGGCCAAATTGCTCGAAATGGCTGGCTGTATCGGCGCGATCGAGTGGATCGCGCTCGAGGCGTCGTTCGCGCTCTCCGGTGAACCAGTGGCGGGCGGCGACCCCGTTGGTCACCGGGAGCTTGAACGGTTTCGGCTCGAACTGTCGCGAATGCGCGACTTCTGTCGGCGCCTGGCCTGGCCCGGGGGCTCACGATGACGCCGGCGGTCGTTCCGGTTCCCACCCCTGGGGCCGGAACGCGGAACCAGGCCCGCCGACAGGTCCGGGAACCCTCGGGAACCTCGGGACCCCCACCCTTCGAGACCCTTCGCGCGTTTCTCGAACGCACCAAAAACCTTCCCCCGATGAGCTGGCTCATTCCCGACCTGATACCGACGGTCGGCCAAGTGTGGGTGATTGCGGCACCAGGCTCCGGCAAGACGTGGCTGAGCCTGGCGGTCGCCAAAACAGCGGCGGCCGACGGTCGCGATGTCTTCATCGTGGAAGAAGAGCACTCCGAAAAGGGCCTTCACGACCGCCTGCAGAACATGGCGTTCCCTGATGCCGCTTTGGACCGACTCCGCCTGTGGCACCGCAAGGGGCTCAAGGTGGGAGACGGCAAGTTCAACGCCCTCGTGAAGGCTTTCGCAGCGGCGGAACGGCCTGTTGCCATTTTCGACTGCCTTGCCGCGGTCTTGGACGGCAACGAGAACGAAACCCAAGACGCCAGCCGCTTCGTCGACCACATCAAGCGGCTTCTGACCTCGAACACGCACGGCCTGGTTTTGGTGGTTCATCACACGTCGAAGGGAGTTGAGCGCGCTGAAGGCAACTTGGCGATGGCCGGCCGCGGGAGCAGCGCCTTCAACGGCGCGGCAGACATCGAGCTGCGTCAGCGCAAGGTCAGCACCGGCAAAGGCTCCGGGGTGGTCAAATTCACCCTTGAGAACACCAAGTCGCGCGAATTCGAGAGCGGCGGCACAAAGCGCGTCACCCTGACGCTCGGCACCGGCGAGGTCGAAATCGAAGACGTCGAAGCACCCGCCGACTCCGACAAGACGACGAAGATTCTTGAGACTCTTCGCGCCTCGGAGGAACCACTCACGAAAGCGGCCATCACCGAAGCCGTGAGACGTCGAAAGGACGACGTCGGCAAGGCGGTCGACCACCTCGTTGCCCAGGGCCTCGTGCGACGTGAGGGCAAAGGCTTCGCGCTGGCGCCAACGGATCAGCGCACCGATGCGGACGAGGTCGACCCATGAACGCTCCCGATCGAGTGATTCCGCTGACGGTGTGGGTCGGCGTCAATGATGTGATCAGGGCCCTCGGTTGCAGCCGTTCAAGGGCCTACCAACTGTTGCGAGAATGCTCAGGAAGAAGCCCGGGCGGCCGCGGGCTGTTGCGCGTGAAGGCGCATCACTGGGAAACTTTCATTTCGGAGAAGATGCAATGCGATTCAAACCCCGCGTCACCCTCTATCGTCGCCCCAAGTCTCGGTGTTGGTACCTCAGGTACATCGACGCGAAAGGTCTCGAACGACGAGAGTCGACAGGTGCCACAACCCGTCGAGCCGCCGAAGCCGTCGCCGCGAAGCTCGAACTCGACCTCGCTGACCCGGCTTACGCAACCCAGGCGGCCGCCACCATGCTCTCCGCCACCGAAGCCTTCTTGAGGCAGTGCGCTGAAGAAGTGGCCGCCGGCGACATGGCCCAAGACACCTTCGACTTCTACCGCACGAAAACGGGCCACCTGCTTCGTGTGTTCGGTCCCGGTGCCATCGGCGCCGCTGACGCGTTCTATCTGAGCAACCTCAGCGCAACGGCCGTTGACAGCTTCATCTCGGCTCGTCGGGCCGAACTGGTGAAGGACCACACCATCAAGAAAGAACTCATCGCCCTCGGGCAGGTGCTCAAGCTCGCCAAGCGCCGCGGCCTCTGGGCTGGCGACGTTTCCAGCGTGATGCCCGTCAGCTTCTCGCCCAAGTATCAACCTGTTGAGCGTGCGCTGACCCCGATCGAACTCAACCGGCTTCTGGGCGAGCTGACGGCCGACCAAGGCGCGCGGGTCGCCTTCATCGTGGCCACGGCTGCCAACTGGTCTGACACCGAGCGCGCCACCCGCGGCGACATCGCCGAAGACCTCTCCCGCGTCTTTGTTCGCGGCCAGAAGACCGCCTACCGCCAGCGCACCGTGCCCATCGTCGCCGCTTGGCAGGCCAGCCTCATTAAACGAGCGCTCGAAACCGCGCAGGGCACGGGCGACGCGCTCTTCTTGCCGTGGGGCAACGCCAGGCGTGACATTGCGGCGGCGTGCGTGCGTGCCGGCATCGACCACTGTTCACCGAACGACCTGCGGCGGACGACAGGAACCTGGCTCCGCGACCAGGGGGTGCCCGCCGAACTCATCGGCCAAGGCGTCATGGGCCACCGCGACGGCCGCATGATGGAGCGCGTCTACGGCCGCATGACCGGCGACATGGCGGCACCATTGCTCGCCCAGCATCTCGGCCCAAATCAGTGTGCCATTAGTGTGCAGAACTCCGTACGAAACTCGGGATTCAATGCACTCGCTGCACAGCCTCGCGAGAGACAACTCAGCGAAACCGCAGACTTCAAAGTGCCCAGAGCCGGAATCGAACCAGCGACACGGGGATTTTCAGTCCCCTGCTCTACCAACTGAGCTATCTGGGCGTTTTCTGCAGACTTCTCAACAGCGAGGCGCCTTTTGCCCTCGTCTGACAGACGCGTCAAGCAGATCACGCCGACGCGCCGCCCACGGGCCGCCTGACGGCCCATTTTCGCTACTGAATGTACTGAAAGAAGGCGTAGGCGGCGTCGTAGTTGGCACCCACCTTGGGGGCCGCCTGCCCGAAGAACAAAATGCTGTTGTTGCCCGGCTCGTAGTCGAACCCGTTTGACCGGCTTCGGGCGACGCTGGCCACCGCGTCGGTACGCACCGCCAGCGAAGCCGAAATGGGCCGCTTCATCAACGCCGAGCGGCTCGACGCGCCGAGCGCCCCAATCACGATTTCTTCAATCACCTCGCTGACGTTCTCGTTGCAAATGCTGCCCGAGCTGCCGCCCGTCTGGTTCGCCAAGGTGATGTAGTTCTTGCCCGCGGCGCTGGCCTGCGCGTACCCGACCTTCGTGCACCCTGCCGGCAAGGGGCCGACAATCGAGAACGCAATCGCGTGCTGGTCTTTGTAGTCTTGCACGTAGGTCGAAATGGGCACGATGTTGTTGTTGTCTTCGTCGCTCATGAACAACACCACCAAGCCCGCGTCGTCGCGCAGCTTGTGAGCGTCATCGGTCTGCGCTTTCGCCCGCAAAATCGCACGCAACCCGTATTCAATGCCCATTTCGGTGATGTTGCCGCCCAAGCCCACCTGCGCCGCTTCTTTGAAGTCGTCGATGTTCTTGGTGAACCCCTTGCCCCGCAGCACTTCGCTGTCGGTGGTGACGACGCCAATTCGAAAGTCGAGCCCCGACCGCTCGAAGGCGTCGAACAAGCTGGTCGAAGCGGTTTGCAGCGCGGCGTGCCACACCACCGTGCTCGGCGTGTTGTCGATGACGAAAATGAAGTCGGTCTTCAGCGCCGGAGTCGTGCGGTGCTCGCAGGCGTACGCCACGCGCCCGTTCGTGCCCGACAAGTGCGAACCGTTGGCCAAGTCAGACATGAGCGACTGGTTTTCTTTGAACTTCGACGCCGGAGTCACCGCCGCTCCGACGAAGACCTGCGTCTGCGTCACGCGAAAGAACAGCGACAACGTCATGTCGGCTTCGGCGCGGGCGTTGTCGACCACCGGCAACGTGCCGAGCGACGACGGCGTCTTGTTCGAGAAGTACGCCAACAAGCGGTTGCGAACCGCGTACGCATTCGTCGGCGTGGCGAAGCTCACGTCTTGCGACGTGCTGAAATTCTTCGAGCCGCGGTCATCGTCGTACACCTTGCTGAACCGCTCGATTCGGTCGCGCACCAACGGAGACCCCTGCAGCGTGTCGAGCCCGCCAATGTCGCGCGACGCAATTTCGTCGAGCGTGGTGGGGTCGAGCGGGTCGGCCCCGATGGGCAAGTCTCGCACGATGACCAGCGCGGCGATTTCGTGCGTGGCGTCGTCGAGCACCACGCCATTGGCCAAGTCGATGGTCGTGACCTTGTAGTCACGGCTGTGCGCAAAGACGACCGTCGTGGTCGGTATGGGCGCTTCGAAGTGCTCGACCGGCACCAACCCGGGGCACGGCCAGTTCTCGACCGGCGGCATGAAGCCGGCGTCGAACCCCGCGTCGGCCACGTTGCCTCCGTCGGTCACCGGCAAGGTGCCGCCATCGGTCTTGTCGACGGGCGCCTCGAGCGTCGACGGGCACCCCAGCCACAACACCGAGCCCGCCACCACCGCCGCTACCCCGCCGAGCCCCGCCGACGGCCAACCGCCGACGGCGACCCAACGCCACCAAGGCCAACGGAGCCGCACCGTCGCTGCTGTTGCACCCACACCCCGTGCTGATGACCGAGCGATCTTTCGTGCCCGTACCCGCATCGCCCGGCTCCATGACGACCGAGCCCGCGTCACCCGCGCCGGCGTCGGCGACACCCGAATCGGGCCGGCCCGCGTCGACACCACCGTCGTCACCCTCGCGGCACACCTTGAGGCCCGTCACCGGGTCGAGGTCGAGCATGCCGTCGCAGTCGTTGTCTTTGCCGTCGCAAATTTCGGCGGCGCCGCGGTACACGGCTTTGTCGGCGTCGTTGCAGTCACCGTCGCAGTTCGTCTGGCCGTCTCCGTCGGCGTCGAAACACACCGCGCAGAGGTTGTAGACGCCCTTCGCCGAGTCGACGTACCCGTCGCAGTTGTTGTCGACCCGGTCACACACTTCTTTCGCGTGCGGGTTCACCGCGGGGTTGCTGTCGTTGCAGTCGCCGCAGTTGGGCGAGAAGCCGTCGCCGTCGCGGTCGACCATGCCTTCGTCGACTTGGCCGTTGCAGTTGTCGTCTTTGCCGTTGCCCGGCACCTCGACTTGAAACGGGTTCACCGCGGGGTCTTTGTCGTCGCAGTCGCCGAAGCACGCCGAGACGTGGTCGCCGTCGACATCGAAGCCTTCGTCGATTTTGAAGTTGCAGTCGTTGTCTTGGCCGTCGCACACCTCGGCCGCCGCCGCGACCGAGCCGAACGCCGGGTGCACCGCCGGGTTGTAGTCGTTGCAGTCACCCTGGCACGTGCTGACCCCGTCGCCGTCGACGTCGGTCTCTTCGTCGATGCGCCCGTCGCAGTTGTCGTCTTTGCCGTTGCCGCACACTTCGTTGCGAATCGGGCTCACGTCGGCGTTGTGGTCGTCACAGTCACCGGCGCACACCGCGACGAAGTCGTGGTCTTCGTCGAAGCCTTCGTCGACTTGGTTGTTGCAGTTGTTGTCGAAGCCGTCGCACTTCTCGAGCGCACCGGGGTTGATGTCGCGCAGGTGGTCGTCGCAGTCGCCTTGGCCCGTCGACCAACCGTCGCCGTCTTCGTCGGTGTCTTCGTCAATGGCACCGTCGCAGTCGTTGTCGACACCGTCGCCCACTTTTTCGCTGCGGGTGGGCCCAATCGCCTCGCCCTGGCCCGGCGTGTCGTTGCAGTCGCCTTCGCAGTTGGTGAAGCCGTCGCGGTCGAGGTCGTGGCACGGCGCGCCGTAACACGCGTTGTTGTCGTCGATGGTCGCGTTGCAGTTGTTGTCTTTGCAGTCGCAAATTTCGGCGCCGCCCACCTTGTTGAACGGGTCTTTGTCGTCGCAGTCGCCCTGACAGGTGGTCTGGCCGTCGCCGTCGAGGTCGAAGCCGTCGTCGACCACGCCGTCGCAGTCTTCGTCTTTGCCGTCGCAGAGCAGCTCGGGCTCGTTGAAGCCACCGTCGGCGTACTGAGGCACTCCGCCGTCGGGCAACAGCGCCGGCGTCACTTCGCCCGCGCAGGCGCCCGTGCCCACGCCGCCACTGCAGGCCTGCGTGCCGTCGTGGCACAGGCCCTTGCCGCGCGTGTTCGCCGGGCCCGAATAGCAGGCCGTGTTGACGCCGTCGGTCGTACCGTCGCAGTCGTTGTCGACGTTGTCGCAGACCTCGGGCGCCCCCGGGTGCACGTTCTTGTCGTTGTCGTTGCAGTCACACGCGCCGCCGTCGAGCGGCATGCACAACGCGCACGACTTGAAGCCGTCGCCGTCCATGTCGAAGTTCGCGTCGTCGACGGTGCCGTTGCAGTCGTCGTCTTTGCCGTTGCACGCCTCGGCCATGGGCAACACGACCGACGCGCAGCCGCCCCACGCACCCGCGGTGGTGCACGTTTGCGTACCAGCCACGCACGCGCCGTTGGGCGTGCAGGTCGGGCCGGGGCAGGTGCCCGTGTAGGTATTCGGCGGCTCGTTCATGCCGTTGCTGTCAGAGAAACACTTGCGCGGCGGCACGTCGTCGAGCCGGCCGTTGCAGTTGTTGTCGACCGTGTCACACACCTCGACCGCGCCGGGCTTGATGCCGAAGTCGCCGTCGTTGCAGTCACACAAGCCGCCGTCGAAGCCCGAGCACATGGCACACGACACGAAGCCGTCGTTGTCGTTGTCGAAGCCGTCGTCGACCGCGCCGTTGCAGTTGTCGTCTTTGCCGTTGCACAGCGTCTCACCCGCGTCGGGCGAAGACACCGGCGTCACCTGGCCGACGCACTGGCCGTACGACTCCGAGCCTCCGGCCACCGCGTTGCATTCTTGAGTGCCGGCGACGCAAATGCCCTTGCCCTGCGTGTTCGCCGGGCCCGAATAGCAATTGCGCGAAATTTTGCCGGTGGGGCCACTGCCTTCGTCGACGTTGCCGTTGCAGTTGTCGTCGAGGCCGTTGCACAACTCGAGCTTGCCCGGCTTGATGGCCGCGCCGCCGTCGGGGTTGTCGTTGCAGTCACACGCCGGAGCCGCCGGCGCGTCGCACGTGCCGCACGCCCGCGAGCCGTCGCCGTCTTTGTCGATGATGAGACCGTTGTCGATGTTGCCATCGCAGTCTTCGTCGTGAACGCCGTCACACACTTCGGTGGCCGGCAGGGTCACGCCGGTGCACGCGTTCCACTGGCCGGTGCCTCCCGAGACGCAGGTCTGCGTGCCCGCGCGGCAGTCGCCGAAAGGCGTGCACGACGAACCGGGGCACGTGCCGCCATAGGTGCCCACTGGCCCCGTGTAGCACTTGCGCGCGGCCACGTTGTCGTCGACCAACCCGTTGCAGTCGTTGTCTTTGCCGTCGCAGCTCTCGGGCTGGGGCGTGTTGTTGGCCACGCATTGCAAGCTCGTGCCGTTGCACACCCAGTGGCCCGGCTGGCATTCACCCAAGCCCGCCGTCGAACAGGCCATGCCCACCTGGGGTATGCCGTCGTCGACCGTGCCGTTGCAGTCGTCGTCGATGCCGTTGCACGTTTCCATACCGGGGAACGTGATTTGCGGGCAGACCAAGCTGCCGCCTTGGCAGTGCCGCACGCCCACGGCGCACGGGCCCTGCTTGCCGGAGACGGGACACGTGCCGCCACCACCCGGGTCGCCTTCGTCGGTCGACCCGTTGCAGTTGTCGTCGACTTTGTTGCACGTCTCGGCGACGGGGCTGTTCTGGTTGCACTGGGTGCCGGCGTCAGGGGCACAGGCAATGACGCCCGACGCGCAACGACCCACGCCGCTCGCCACACAGGTGCCGCCGACGTTGAAGCCGTTGTCGACTCCGAGCGAGTCGCAGTTTTCGTTGAGCCCGTTGCAGTACAATTCGGGCTGGTTGGGCGTACCCACCGCGGTAATCGGCATCACGCAGCTCGCCAGCCCAGGGCAGCTGCCGCACGTCGAATACGACGCACTGCCCGAGCCTGCGGCCGCGTTGCAGGCCTGGGTGCCATTGCGGCACGTGTTCGTACCCGAGCCCGGAGTGCCATACGTGCTGGCCGGAGTCGGGTAGCACGAGCGCGTCAACTTCGACGACCCGACGCCACCCGATTCGTCGGTGTCGCCGTCACAGTCGTTGTCGAGGCCGTCGCAGGTTTCGGCGACCGTGCCCGGGGTCACATTCGAAACGCACTGAATGACGCCCGCGTCGTTCACCACGCGGCAGGTGTTGGTGCCGGGCGCGCAAATGCCGACGTTGGTCGACGTGCAGGCCCCGCCACCGCCCGGGTTGCCGTTGTTCAACGTGCCGTCACAGTCGTTGTCTTTGTTGTCGCACACTTCGGCCGTTGGCCCGACTGGCGTCAGGCAGCTCGCCAAGCCACCGCACACGCCGCACGTCGACCACGTGGCGCTGCCGTTGTTTGCCGGCGCGTTGCACGCTTGCTGGCCCGACTTGCACTCGCCGACCCCCGGCGTGCCCGAGCCGAACGGGTAGCAGCTCTGCACCAACTTGTCTGAGCCCGGAGCGCCTTGTTCGTCGGTGTCGCCGTCGCAGTCGTTGTCTCTGCCGTCGCACACCTCGTTGCTCGAATTGACGTTTTGGTCACACAACACCCCGGCATCGCCGTGGCACTGCAGGGTGCCCGCGGCGCACACGCCCGACTTGCCGGTCGAGCACGACATGCCTCCGCCCGGGTTGCCGTCGTCGACGGTGCCGTCGCAGTCGTCGTCTTTGCCGTTGCACAACCCTTCGGCCTGAGCGGGCGGGTTGGTGCCCACCACTTGGCTCGCACAGGTCGCCAACGCGCCGCACCCGCCACACGAGGTCCAACTGGCGACGCCGGCGTCGGCCGCGGCGTTACACGCCTGCTGCCCCGACTTGCAAATGCCCACGTTCGGAGTGCCTGGCCCGTCGAAACAGGTCTGCACCAACTTTTGAGCTTGGTTGGGCGAGTCTTGCTCGTCGGTCAAGCCGTCGCAGTCATTGTCAAAACCGTCACATGTTTCGGTGACGGGGCCGACGTTGCCCACGCACTGCACCGCCGCCGACTGGCAGTGGTACACGCCCGGCGCGCACAGCCCCTTGCCACCCGGCACCGTGCAAGCACCGCCACCACCGGGGTCGCCTTCGTCGGTGGCGCCGCTGCAGTTGTTGTCGATGCCGTCGCACACTTCGGCCAACGCCGGCAACGTGCCTGACGGGGTCGCGCACACGCCGTGCTGTTTCGCGCCACCGTCGGGGCTGTCGTTGCAGTCGCCGTACCCGCGCCGGCAGCCGTCGCCGTCGCAGTCGTCTTCAATGTCGGGCGTGCCAAAACAGTTGGCGTACGCCGAGCCGCCCACGAGCAAAACCGCGGCGGCCACCATCAATACAGAAGTACGCATTAGAAAAATGCCCCTACCTCGAGTGCGAAAAACATACGAGTGTCGACGACGGCCAACCCCGTGTTGTCAGAAACCTGCAACCTCGACACTCGGCCGCCGGCACGGCCGAACAAGTACGAAATGGGTTTGAATTCAACCCACGCTTCACCTGAAAAGCTGAACCCCGGTGACGCCGAGGGCCCGGCAATCAAAAACCGCGGCCCAATGGCCACGTCGAGCGAAACCATTTGCTGGTAGAGGGGCTGCTTGACGCGCAGCTGCACGTCGGCGCCGCGGTACGTGGTGCTCACCACCGGCAACGCACAGCCGATGAGCGAACGCTCTTGGCTAAAGCCGCCGCCCAAGCCCACCGTCGGCAAGTACGCGCCGTCGCCGACCTTGTAGCGGTAGGTGCCGCGCAACTGCACGTCGTCTTCGGTGATCGAGCACTTTTGGCCCGCGTACGCCCCCGACAGCCCCTGCGCCGAAGCAAACGCGCGCCGCCAGTGCACTTCGAGCTCGAGGTCTGACCACTTTTGCCCGGCCGTCGCGGCAATGAACTGCAGCGGGCTGACTTGCGCGTACACGCCCAAGCCGACCACCGCGTTGTTGCGCAGCTCGGCCAACGAGTCGGCGCGGTCACCCGTCACGTTGAGCGAACGCACGACCGCGCCCGGGCCCACCGTCACCACGAACCGCGGCTTCGACGGGTCTGGCTCGAAAGACGACTTCTTGGTCGCCGTCACGAATTCGGTCGGCGCCTCGGTCACTTCTTCTTCGGCGGGAGGCGGGGGCGGCGGCTCTTTCACCACCGCGGCCGACGCCAGCGCCGCGGCCGCGGCCGCCGCTTTCGCCACGTTCGCCAGTTCTTTCGACACGAAGCTCGCCATGTCGTCGGCGTGCTTTGGGGTGATGCCGGCCGCGTTGTTGACGAAGCTCTGCTGGCCCTGCGTCGCCCCCGAGGCGTCGTAAATCGTGCCGACGAGCGCTCCCGTTTTGTTGAACTCGGTCACGACGATGTAGGCGACGTTCGTGGCCTTCGCGACTCTCTCCAAGCCGGCCGGCGTGCGAATGCTGGCCGGGGTCAGGCCCTCTTTCACAATCACGCCCATCGTCAATTCGGCGGGTATGACCTTGCCTTCGAGCTGTTTTTCGAACGCCGACACCAAGCGTTTATGCGCCGCCGAATCGAAACGTTCGGAGACCTTCTTGGTGTCGAACCCGCTGAAACCGCCGGTCGAGCTCGTCACCTTGACGATGGGCGGCAAAATCAACACCGACTTCACGTCGGCCGTCGTCGACAGGTCGAGCTCGAGTGACTTGTCGGCCGCCGACGCGGCGGGCGCGGCCGCGGGCTCTGGCTTCTTCGCTTCGGGCGGCTTCGTGGTCTTGGGCGCGGGCGCTTTCTCGTTCTTCTTCGGAGCCGGCGCCGAGTCGCTCAAGTCGAGCCCTTCGAACTGCGCCCACGCCGACGACGAAACGACGACGAGCAAGCCCACCAACGTGAGGCGTTGCGTCACATGGCTGATCACGAAGCACCTCAAAGGGAAAAATGGTCGCCGCGGCCAGCGACCCAAACCAACCGAATACTAAGGGGTGAGCACTCTCGTTGACAGTGGGGCTGTTGTCTCACCTTGCCCGACACGTGAGCCTCGGGCGCGTGTCACGCCGGCGTCACGCCCTCGCTCCACAGCAAGAGGTCGCCCTTCGCCAAGTACTCTTTGTTGCTGAACGCATTGTAAAAATCGCCCAGGGCCGCTTCGAAGTCGGGGTAGCGCGACTCTTTTCGGTCTTGCGTCATCTTGTCGAAAATGGGGTCGAGCTTGGCGGGAGCCTCTGAATTCACTTCGCTCGGCAACGGCGAACGGCGGCCCGGCAGCTGACCGGTCAGCATTTCGTACAGCAAAATGCCCAACGCGTAGACGTCGCTCGAGGGGCCCGCTTCTTTTGAGCGGCTGATCAGCTCAGGGCTCATGTAGGCCATGCCGCCCGTGCCCACGAAGACCTGCGGCATGCCTTTCGACGCATCGACTTCAATGACCCGCGAGAGCCCAAAATCGGCCAACTTCACGTTGCCGTAGGCGTCGAAGAGCACGTTTTCGGGCTTCACGTTGTGGTGGGTCAACCCCTGCTGGTGCGCCGCCCGCAGCCCGTACGCCAGCTGCAAGAAGTAACGAATGGCTTGCGACACCGGCAGCCCCTTGCCCGCGTTCGCGTCGAGCTTTTCACGCAAGCTGCCCTTGCACAGTTCCATCACGTAGTAGGGGCGCGCGACGTCGGTGTTCTGGTCGGTGATGCTGACAATGCCGGGGTGCCGCACCTGGGCTTGGGCACACAGCTCTTTCTTCAGCCGCTTGATCACCTCGCCGCGCTGCAAGAACGAAAAGTACCCAAAAATGTCTTTGAGTTCTTTGACACACACGTCGACCGCCAAGGCGTTGTGCTTGCCCTTGAACACCGTGCCCAACGGCCCTTGGCCCAGCTGGTCGAGCTTCTGGTACCGCGGGTCGAGCTCTTGGGCCTTGCCGGCTTGAATCGACGAAGGCGAAGACGAAACCGCCGCCGTCAACGGCAGCGGCGCAGGAGACGAAGGAAAACCACCACCAGAAGGTCTCATGTCGGGCGCCGTCACATGGGGCAAGGGTGAAACCACGGGTACTACGGGTACCGAAGCGACCGCGGTCAGCGCGACCGGCTCTTCTCCGGTCGGCTTGCGGTTGCGCGCCACCGCCGGGGGAGGCGCGGGAGGCTGTGGCTTTTCTTCAATCAACAAGTCGGTCGCCGGCGGCGGTGGTGGGCGCGGCGGCTCGAGCATGGTCTCGCTGCTGACGAGGTCGACGTCTTCACTGGTCGAAGAGAGCTGGTCGGCGAAAAACTCACCGACTTCGTTTGCAAACCGGTCGAGAAAGTCGCCCTCGACGGCCCGCTCGCCCTGGTCGGTCAGCTTGAGCTGGGCCTCGCGGTCCATCGCGATGTAGTGAAATTTTCGTAAGAAGAAGAAGTAGCTGTCGAACTCGAGCGAAACGGTGGTCTCGAGCGTCTGTTTGACGTCGGCCAATTTGTTCGAGCGACCTTGGCGGGTGTTGTCTTTGAGACTCTTCAAAATGAAGAGCGCGTCGCCGCTGACTTTGTCTCGAGTCATGGGGTCGAAGGTTCCAGTCAAGGCGTCACGAAATGCGCAAAAGCTGCTTCACGGTGTCCATCACTTCGGCGAACCGCACCGGCTTCTTGAGAAAAATGTTGGCCCCCACCTTCAGTGCCCGCTCGCGCGCGTCGAGCCCGCCGGCCGAAATGGCCACAATCGGTATCGTCTTCAGCGCCGCCTCGGCCCGCATGCGCTCGACCAGCTGAAAGCCGTCCATCACGGGCATGTAGAGGTCGGTCATCACCAAGCTGAACGGTGCGTCATGCAGCATGGCCAGCGCGGCGTGACCGTCGGCGGCGAAGTGCACTTCGAGCGGAGTCGTGCCCTTGAGCTCATTGGCGGCCAGCTTCTTGAGCACGTAGCTGTACATTTCGATGATGTGCGGGTTGTCTTCGACGATCAGCACACGAAACCCCGCGGGTGGCAGACCGTTCGCAGGCTGGGTCTGTGGCGTCATCACCGGTGTGCCTTGCCCGTTTCTCAAAACATCTCAAAAGAATCGAAGACGTTGCTGACCTTCGTGCGCTGGCGTTGACTTCTATTGCATTGTGACTGAAGCCGAAAATTTGTGGTGAGTCACGTTTGAAGAAAAGCAGGCTAAAGCGACATTTCTGGCAAAAAGCGGCCCCGGCGTTCGAGTTGAGGTTGACATGAGACGAATTCACGTTGTGGCCGCGTGTGGCCTCGCCCTCGGCGCTTTCAGCTGCGGGGGCCCGAAAAAGGCTGGCGATTCTTGCACCAGCGCCGACCCCCTCGCCTGCGAGTCGGCCCAGAATGTGCTGGCCTGCGTGTCGGGCAAGCTGGTCTCGGTGCCCTGCCCGGGCGTCAAAGGCTGCACCGATTCGGCCACCAGCACCTCGTGCGACTTGAGCGTCGCCACCGCCGACCAAGCCTGCCCGCCTTGGGCCCAGGGCAACCAAGTCTGCCAATTCTCGCCCTCGGCGCTGCTGCAGTGCGACCAGGGCAAGTGGGTGCTCAAGCAAACCTGCCTCACCTGCTCGACCAGCACCGGGGCCGCCATGTGCCTGGGCACCACCACGACCGACGGCGGGAGTGGATCAGACGGGGGCACCACCGGCTCGTGTTCTCCCGCCAACTGCACCGGCTGCTGCTCGGCCACGGGCGTGTGCATCGCCCAACGCTCCGCTGAGCAATGCGGCACCGGCGGCAACGCCTGCGTCACCTGCGGGAGTGGGAAAACGTGCGACGGCACCTTTCAGTGTGTGACGCTCACTGGCTGCAATTCGTCGACGTGTGCCGACGGGTGTTGCGCGAATGGCCAGTGCGTGCGACCTCCGCAGAGCCCCACGAACACGGCGTGCGGGCCACTCGGTGGCACCTGCACCGACTGCACGGCGTTCGGCTTGGTGTGCAACCCCACCAACCGCTCGTGCCAAACGACCTCGTCGGGCGGCAGCGACGCGGGCGACGCCTGCCACGGCGTGCCGGTCGGCGGGTCGTGCCTCAACGCCACCACCGTGCAGTTTTGCTCGGTGCCCACGGGCCAGGGCAGCCCCGAAGTGAAGACGTATGCTTGTACCGGTTCGTCGACGTGCAAGCCCAACGGCTCGGGCGCGAGCTGCGTGGCGGCGAGCGACTCGTGCACTCCCAGCGACACGCGTTGCACCGGCGGCCAACTCGAGACGTGCGATTCGACCGGAGCGTGGGGGGCGGGCGAGAGCTGCGGCACGGGCAGCTGCGTCACCGGCCCCGTGGGCGGCTACTGCGCGGCCAGCGTCAGCACCGTCAGTTTGACGGCCACGCTCAAGTACCAGGTGCGCACGCCGGTCGTCGACAGCTCAGGCTTCTTCGATTCTGACTGGAGCACCGGCACCTCGAGCGAAGTCGCCCGCAACGTGGTGGTGCGCTCGGTCACCGGCACCGGCACCAGCGCCCAAGTCATCGACACCACCACCACGAACGCGAGCGGCCAGTACACCATCAAAGTGCCCGCGGCTCCGACGGCGAACGACCGCGTCATTTTCAGCGCCATGGGCGGTGACTACTTGGGCATTCGCTACGCGGTCGTCGACCCGGGCGTCGGCACCGGCGAATACCAACCCGGCCAAGACTTCTCGAGCCCGCGGCTCTGGAGCTGGTCGACCGCGGTTTCGACGCTGGCCAACGGCGGCACGACGACCATCACCACGGCCCAGGGGTCGGGGGCGCTCAACGTGTACGACGAGCTGCAGACCGTGTACGTCTTTGACGCGAAGTTGCACCGCGGCAACGGCGGCAAAGACGTGGTCGTCTGGTTCGCGCTGGGCACGACCTGGAGCTGCGGCGCGTGCTTTCTCGACTACCCGGGTGCCGGCTTCGCGAGCCAAGTCTTCATGGGAGGCGACACGTCTGATCAGCCGTACTGGGGCGACGCCGTCATGGCCCACGAAGTCGGCCACTGGGCCATGGCCAGCTACGGCACGTCTCCGGCCGAAGGCGGCACGCACATCGTCAGCATCAAGACGTTTCCCGGGCAGGCATGGTCTGAGGGCTGGGCCACCTTTCACAGCTCGGCCGTGCGCAACGACCCCGTCTACTTCGACCGACAGGGCGGCGGCATGTTCTGGTTCAGCTTGGGCTCACGGCTGTATTACCCGGCGTCGACCATCGAAGAGCTCATCGTTCGCACCAAACCCGACGGCGGCATGCTGCAGCAAATCGACGAGAACGACGTCGCCGCCATGCTGTGGTCTATTTCGCAGACCGCGCCTTCGGGCCTGGGGCAATTGCACAACGCCCTCGAGTCTCCGCACCTCAACACGTCTCCGTGGCCCAGCGGCTACACCCGCCACGAATGGAGCACCGACTCGAACGGCAACAAAACCAACGTCG
The DNA here is from genome assembly GCA_044225205.1 of Myxococcaceae bacterium. Taxonomy (GTDB): domain Bacteria; phylum Myxococcota; class Myxococcia; order Myxococcales; family Myxococcaceae; genus JAEUJT01. The sequence continues at coordinate 41,294 of JBGAIY010000002.1, forward strand.
TCGACACCCGCGAGCCGTCGCTTCACCTGGGCGACATGCTCGACGCGCTGCGCTGCTCGGGCATGGCGGCTTCGTTCATCGACACCGCCACCTCGCCGACCACCGCCTACCCGTACAAGAGCGCCTCGCCCAGTTGCCGCCCCGGGTACTGCTACGGGTGCCTGTCGAACGGCACGTGCCAGAGCGGCAACACGAGCGCCGCGTGTGGTTCGGGCGGAGTGCCCTGCGCGGTCTGCACCGGTGCCTGCAGCAACGGAGTCTGTCAGTAGTTGTTTTCTTCTTCGCCTCGCCCTTGGTGGTTCTCATGCGAACGTCACGTCACCTCACCGTTGTCTTGGCCCTCGCGGTCTTCGGCTTCAGCAGCTGCACCAAGTCGACGACACCGCCCCTCGCCCCGAACGCCGAGGCCCCGGCCCCCACGACGACGCGGCTTGCCGCCCCCGTCACCGTGAAGTGGGAGAAGCTCGAACTGACCGCCTCGAAGGCGAGGCTCATGGCCCGCATCAACCGCAACGTCGCCCTCAACACACCGGTGACCGTGCGAATTGAGGTGCCCGCCAACGCCAACATGGTCATCGGTCGCACCAGCTTCGAGCTGCCCGCCAACTCATTGCCCAGTGAATTCGTCGAGCCAGTCGAGCTGCACTACGGCCAGCTGCCCGTGCAAGACGCCGTGCTCCACGTCAAAGCCGGGGGCCCCAGCGGCGGGTTTTCGTACGACGTGCCGTTTCGCTTCGGTCGCGCCGCGCCTGGCGCCGAGGCGCCCGTGCCCAGCGGTGAGCACGTCATCAACAACGGCAAAGACTTGGGCCCGGCCATACCACTCGACGCGAAGCAACCCCAAGAGTAGGCCCGGGTGAAGGGGCCACAGGAAGCTGGCGCGACAAACGGGGGCACGCATGGCACCGGGTACACGACCCAGCATCGGCTTCGAGGTTCGGTTCAGCGCCTCGAAGCAAATTCTCCACCTGTCCATGTGGGGCTTTTGGGATTCAGCCGTCGCGCGCGACTACGACCGCGCCGTTCGAGCCGCGCTCCAAGAAGCGTCAGGTCGCTTTTGCGTACTGGCCGACATCAGCGACTACCCACCCCAGACGCCCGAAGTGCAGGCCATTCACGGAGGGCTCATGGCCGAGGCGAAATCGCGAGGGGTGTGCCGCGCGGCAAACCTGGTGTCGTCGGTACTGAGCCAAAACCAAATTCGCCGGCTCTCAGAAGCCAGCGGCCTGCCAACGTTCGCGTTCTTTTCTGACAGCGACGCGGCCCAGAAGTGGCTGCTCGAAGGCATCAAAGAGCAGCAAGCCGCGAGCTGAAGTCACCCCACGCGCAACAGCTCGAGGTGAAGCTCGAGGTCGACCCGATCACCCCAATACGAGGCTCCGGTGTCGAGCGCGAAGTTCCACTTCATGCCGTAGCGGCCGCGGTCGAGCGACCCTCCACGTTCCACCCTGGGGCTGCGAGCTTGTCGACGCGAGTGCTCTTCACCCATCAACTTGTCGACGAGGCGCTGGGGTTGGCCTCGTCGAGCGACAGCTTGCCTTGAATCGAGCGAAACCTCCCGTGGTAGGTCGAGACCGCCAGGTGTTGAATGTGAAACTCCGCCGACGAATAAACAGCGTCAACCACCCAATTCGAGACGCTCATGGGCCCATGCCTCGCCCGCCCTCGAACCGGCGGCCAATTCGGTGGCCCCGGCCTTGTGCGCCCATGTCGCGTCGCCCGATGATGCCTTCATGATTCGACTCGCTTCGGCCCTGGCCTTGTTGTGGTGTCTCCCGGTGCTCGCGCAGACTTCGGCGGGCCGCGAGCCGGGGCACCGCGGGCCCACGCCCCGCACGACCGAGCTGATTTTCACCGACCAAGACCTCATCGAAGGTGACACCACCCTCCCCGACGTCGAATGGGTGCAGACCGTCAAGCCCCGTCATTCGGGGTCGCTCTTGCGGGCCCGCGAGTCGTTCAGAGAAAAAGCCCTGCAGTCGGTGAGCGAGCTGCCCTGACGCCTGATCAGTAGTCGCTTCGCTCGAAGCGCCACGCCGCCACCGACAACAGCGCCGCCGCGAAAATGAGCGCACCGGCCAGCAGCCGACCAGTCGACGCGAGTTGCAGCGGCGTGCCCGCCGCGAACAAGGCCGACGCCTTCGCCAGAAGGGCCAACCGGGGAAACGGCAACATCGCCACCCGAAACACCGCGCGGGGCCAGCCGTCGCTCATCACCTCGGCCACGTCTTCGCGAAAGCTCGACAGAATGCCAAGAATCAACGTCGCCACGCCCACCGCGGCCGACATGGCGGCGCTGCGCACGAAGAACGCGCTCGTCAACATGGCCGCGTACAGCGCGCAAAACCCCACCCAGCCGATGAACGACCCCAGCAACAGCTTGGCGCCCCACACGCCCGTCTTGACGCCGAACAACACGGTGAGCCCGCCGGCGCCGTACACCACCGCCGTCGCCGCCAACAGCACGACCCCCAGGTAGGTGCCGAAGAGCAGCTGCCACCGCGCGACCGGGAGCGACAGCAAATGTTCAATTCGCCCCGGAGCCAGCAACTCGGGGGCGAAGTCGCTGCACGCCACCGCCAAGAAGAACGCGCCGAAATAGAAGCTCGCGTAGGCGGTCGCCATCGACAGCGCGCTCAACACTTTGTCGGCCGAGACGATGTCGTTGCTGAACATTGAACCGAACAGCTTCGACCCGGCGATGGCCCCGTCGACCACTTCGACTTGCAGCGACAACCCGAGCGTCACCAAGACCGCGGTCATGGCCAAGAAGAGGGCCAAGAACCATTTTCGGCGCACCGCTTCGCGCAAAAGGTCGAGGCTCACCCGCAAGAGCTGGCTCACGAGAGGGCCTCGGTGAGCACTTGCTCCAGGTCGCGGGTGGCCGGGCTCAATTCGACCACCAACGCCCCCGCGCCGCGCACCCGGTCGAGCGCGGCGTTGAGCGCTCCGGGGTCGGCTCCGGCGAAATACCAGTCGGCCGCTCCGGCTTCGCCCGGGGTGAAGCCCGCCGCCACCAACGTGGGCAGCACCTCGGCGTTGACCGACGCAAAGCGCACCCGCCACCCGTTCGCTCGCTGGCGCACCTCGTCGAGCGAGCCCTCGAGCTTGAGCAGCCCGTGCTCGAGCACGCCGATGCGGTCGCAAACTCGCTCGGTTTCACTCAGCAAATGAGAATTGAGCAAAATGGTGGCGCCTCGCTGCTTTTCTTGCACCAGCAACGCCCGCACTTCGACCCGCCCCACCGGGTCGATGCCGTCGGTCGGCTCGTCGAGAATGAGCAATTCGGGCTGGCCCAACATGGCCGCCGCGAGCCCCAAGCGCTGACGCATGCCCTTCGAATAGCCGCCGATGCGCTGGGAGCTGGCCTCGAGCCCCACCCGCTCGAGCATGGCCCGCAACTCACCGGCCGCCGCCCGCAGCCGCTTGAAGGTGGCCACGCTCTTCAGAAAGTCGAGCCCGCTCAAGGCGGCGGGCAGGTGCATGCGCTCGGGCAAGTACCCAATGCGCGCGCGAATCGACACGTCTTCGGGGTCTCCACCCAGCACCGACAGCGTGCCGGCGCTCGGCCGCGCCACGTTCAACAGCAACTTGATGAAGGTGGTCTTGCCCGCGCCGTTGGGGCCAATGAGCCCGAAGGCGACCCCGCGGTCGACCGTGAGCGACAGCCCGCGCAACGCGTCGTGGCCTGGGCCCCAGAGCCCCCGGTACGTCTTTTTCAAGTTCTCGACGACAATCGCCGGGCCGGCGCTCACGACGCTTTCGCGGCCGACAGAGGCCCAAAGCCAGCCCTCTTGCGCGCCTCGAGCAACATCGCCACGTCTTTGGCGTCGAGCGGCGGCACGGGGCCCAACTGCCGCGCCACCGTGAGAATTTTGGCCTGGTGTTCGACCAGCTCCATTCGCAGCAGCGCCTGCTCGAGGTCTTTGCCGAAGGTAAAGGCCCCGTTGCCCTGCAACAACATCGCGTCGTATTTCGCCGCCGCCGCTTCGACCAACTTCGGAGCCTCGGGCGTCTTCGGCATCGCCCGCGGGAGCGTCGGGATGCGGTCGCCCAGAGAAACCACCGCCTCGGGCATGGCGAGCGGCGCCAATTCGAGCCCCACCAGCCCCCAGGCCGTGGCCGTCGGCGGGTGGGCGTGAATGACGCACTCGACTTCGGGGCGCGCGCGGTAAATGGCGAGGTGCAGCTCGAGCTCGGTGAAGGCCTTGCGGCGCCCCTCGAGCACCGTGCCGTTCGAATCGACGACCAGCAACATCGCTTCGTCGACGTCGTGCTTCGAGACGGCCGTGGGGGTGATGAGCAGCCGCCCGCCCGTGAGCCGCAGCGACAGGTTGCCGTCGTGGTTCGCCACCCAGCCCAATTCGTAGAGGCGACGGGCCGTCGCGGCCAATTCGGCTTTCACTTTGGGCAGTGGAGCGACCGGCATGGCGGCTAACCTTTCGCAGGGCCGGCGTCGCGAGAAACCGAGACCGCGTCGACCACGCCGACGATGATCGACCGAATGGGCAGCGTCTTGTCTTCGAGAATTTGGCGCACGCCGTTGCCTTCGTTCATGACCAACACCACGTCCCCCCGACCCGCGCTCGAAATGTGGTCGACCGCGAGAAAGCTCTTGCCCAACGGCTGTTGCTGCTCGTCGAGCGGCTGCACGATCATGATTTTGCGGCCCGCGAAGGCCGGGTGTTTCTCGGTCGCCACGACCGTACCCAACACGCGACAGAGGTTCAGCAGGTCGACTTCGTCGACGTGGTGCGCCGATGGTCGGCGTTGTCGATCGGCGTCCGCGCAGCAACCACGCCAGCGCGCTGCTTTCGGCTGCCCTCGAGCATCGCCCCTGGTAGCCGGGCTCGCCGGGGCGCGGTACGAACTTCGACCGGCCCGGCCGGCTTTTGCAAATGATCGAGCGGCTGAACCACCAGAAGCCGCGTGCCTTCGAGCCCGGCGGCTTTCTTGGTGGCAACCACGGTGCCAATGACGCGACCCAGGTACATGAAGCCCGCGACACTCGGAGATTCTTCGCCCAAAAGCAAGGTCGTCTGACCGGCCTGACACTTACATCGTCACGCCGACTTTGAGCGGTACCTGCACGTCGGTGTCGCCGTCTGACGACGGAAAGACGATTCGCTTGCCGGCGGCGATCATGCACACCGCCCAGTCTGCGCTTTCGTACTTCTTGGGCTCAATCGTCACGGCCTTGACCGCCCCCGACGCGCCCACGGTGAGCGTCACCACCACGCTGCCCACCGACAAGTTCGGGCTGCGGCGCAGCGCCGCTTCAATGCACTGGTCGAACGACTTTTTCTTGTCGGCGACGATTTTCATGGCCGCGTCGTTCGACAAGCCTTTCGAGTTCACCTCGGTGCCGCCCGCGTTGCTCGGCGCGTCGCCGCTCCGGTCTTTGGGCGCCTTCGTCGTCTTCTTGTCGTCGTTGTAGAAGTCGGCCAGCCCCACATTCGAGGGCTTCGCCGTCGGGTTCGGGTCGGCTTTGTCGGGCTTGGTGTTGGCCGCCGCGACCGCGACCGAGTCACCGCCGCTTTTCGGTTTGGCCGCCGCCACCGCCGCCGCGCGCTCTTTCGCCGCCAAGGCCGCCTTGCGCTTCTCTTCGGCCTCGGCCTGCTTTCGCTTCTGGTCACCGGTCAGCATGTCTTTGAGACCGCCAATGCCGGTGGGAGAAAAAAAGTCTTCGTGCACGACTTCGCCGTCTTCGGTCGTCACGGTCACTTGGGGCAACACGTGCAGCGTCGACAACAGATAGAGCGCCGTCGCCGGAGCCACGACCGCGCTCAGCACGAAGAGCGCGATTTTCCACGGTGGGTTGCGGCGGTTGACACCCGCTTGGGCGATGAAGAATTTCGTCGCTTCACCCGGCGGTGGCACGTCGCCGAGCGCCGGCTCTCCCAACGCCGCGAACGGGTCACTCGAACCCGTGCCGCCACCTTTCGTCGGCTCTTCGTCGTCGGGGTCACCCGCCCCTGCCGAACCCGTGCCGTTGGCCTGGCCGTCGTGCACGTCGTTGAACAGGTCTTTGAGCGGCTCCGACGAAGCGGCCGGAGCACTCGCCGCGGTCGCTCCCGCGCCAGGCTGCACGAGCGCCGAGGGCGAAGCGATGATTTGGCTGACCGTGGCGAATTCGGCCGCCGGCAGCTCGTTCGCGGTCGCGACGTCACGCTGGGGCGACGACGCGCGGGGCGCCTTCTGGGTCTCGGGTGCCGCTCTGACCGGCCCCGTCGCGGTGGCGTTCGCCCCGGTACCACCCGAAAAAATCGAACACACGTCGGGCACTTCCGACGCCCGCTGCCACGACTCCATGCCCGGCTTCCACAAATAGGTGCGCAGGGTCACTTCGCCCGCGTTCACCTTCTGCATCAAGGCGCGCAGGTCGAGCGGGCCCTCTTGCTTGCCCTGAACCATGGCGAACCACTGGGTCGTCAGGTCGGGCGCGGGCATCGCCCGGGTGGCTTCGTCGTCCCAGGGGCTGCGCTGGGGGGCGGCCGCGGCAGCCGCCACCGCCGCCTTGGCGGGCGCTGGGGCCGACACCGAGACCGCGCCTCCCACCGAAGCCGAGGGAGCCGCCGAGGGAGCAGGCGCCGTGGGGCCGCTTGCCACGCTGGCACTCGAAGGTGAAGAAGCCCCAGCCACCGACAGTTGAATGAGGTTTTGACACTGCTTGCAGCGTATTTTGACCGAAGCTTTACCGGCGACCTTCTCGTCGGCGATCACGTAACGCTTGCCGCATTTGTTACAGGTAACGTTCACGAAGGGAGCCGGCCTTTAGAAAGACAACTGTACCGGCAGGCATCGTACCTCGCCAGTCGTTGACTTGGAAACGTTGCAACGCTAGCAACCGCCGCCTCGCAACATCTCACGCCTCGCAAGGAACCAATTCATGCCCGCGAAGGACTTCGGCACCAAATACGTGTGCTTCAAGTGCAGCACGAAGTTTTACGACTTGAAGAAGCCAGACCCCATTTGCCCAAAGTGTGGAGCAGATCAGCGAGAGGGTCAGGCCAGCAAACCCAGTGAGGGTCGCCGCAGCCGGTTGTCGGCGGTGCCCAAAATCATCGAGCCGATCGAGACGCCCGCTGCCGAGAAAGACGACGAACTCGAAATTGAAGACGTCGACGAAGACGAAGAAGAAGACGACGAAGAGGTCTAAGTCGCTTCATCGCCGTCGTCTGGTCGGTGCTTTATCGCTCGAGGTCGGCGCGGTCGCTGGGCTGCGCCATTTCTTGAATCGCCTTCTGCACTTCGAGCCACGCGGTGTGACTCATGGTTTGCAAACCCCGCGGCTTTCTCGCCGCTGGTCGTGGCCGCCGATGGGTGTTTTGACTCGTTTTCGAGGGCATGCGCATGGAAGAGCAACCTCCTTGCCAGCATTCAACGAGCAGACGCTCAGTTCGGTTTACGCAAGTGTAACGAGGGAGCCCGCCGAGTTCGCCAGTCGAATTCGCCAAACTTCGCGACATGACCGTCGCGGCTCGGCAGCTTTCTGACGGCACACTTCAACGATTGGGCAGAAAAAAAAGGCCGGGCCTGGGCATCGAGTGAGGTGCATTCGTACCCCCACCTGATTCTCCGTGCGCTGGGTTATCAGGTGTTTCGCGTGCTTCTGGAAGGGAACTCACTCGTGCCAGGCCCGTCGGCGCCACAATGGCGCCTTTGAAATGCTGTAACGACGAATCAGAACATTCTATTGCATCTTTTTCAAAATGATCAGCCGCGTGATGCAGATTTTTGAGTCTGCCGACACGTCACCTGACAACCGCTCGAAGTGTCAGCAGTTCCACCCTCACGGTACGCCTTCACCAGCAGGCCGGCCGACGCCAAATACATGGCCATGAGTACGCCCACTCCAATGATGCCCGCCAAGCCCGCGTTGCCCCGTTGATTCGTGAACATGTTGCTCCTCCTTCGAGCAAGCGGGTGACTTCGGCAGACGACGCCGCCTCACATCGACCCACCTGCGGTGTGTTGGTCGGTGCTCGACAATTTCTTCACGAGCCTCGACACCGAACTGAACGCGACACCGATTTATTGATTGCATGGCCCCACGTGACGCCTGTGAAAACGCCCGAGTTCGAGAGCCGTGACGCAGGGTTTGCACCGCTTTCACTGGCGCCGCTCGACGTACCGCCCATTTTCCCCAGTGCGTTTGACGAGTTGGGCCCGCCTGCGGTGACGGCTGGGGCGCTGGCGGCGCTGCAGCGCGAATTGTCGGCGTTTGACCCGACTGAATTCGACGACGGCAAAGTCTTCGGGGTGTTGGTCGTGAAAACACCTTCGGGTGCCTTCGGTTTTCTCAAAGCATTCTCAGGCAAGTGGCGCGGGCGCTGGTTGGTTCAAGGGTTCGCGCCTCCCTTGTTCGACGTGAATGAACGCGAGCGGCTCGACGCCGAGAGCGACGCGGTCGTCAAGCCGTTGCACGCCCGAATCGAGGCCGACCGGGCGCGGGTGACGGCCGAACGGGGTCAGCGGCGTGACGAGCTGGCGCTGATCACCGAGCGCCACCGAAAAGAACTGCTCGCGCTCGAAGCACGGCACCGCGACAACAAGACCCAGCGGGCCCTGTGGCGCCAAGAACCCGCGCTCACCACCCAGGCCGACCGCCAAAGTCAAACCGACAAGGCCGACAAGAAGCGCCTGTTGGCCCGGCACGCCGCCGAAACCGAAGTCGCCGAACAGGCGATTCGCCGAGCCGACCGCCGACTCGCCGCCGGCCGACGCCTCGCGAGCCGGGCGTCGGCAAACATGGTGCGCCGCCTTGTCGAGCTGCCGAGCGTACCGAACGCCCGGGGCGAAAGGCGCCCCATCGCCTCGTTCTTCGCCCCCGGCCAACCCCCGGGCGGCGCGGGAGAATGCGCGGCGCCGAAGTTGCTGGCGCATGCGCTCCGTCTCGGGCTTCGGCCCGTCGCGTTGGCCGAGTTCTGGTGGGGCCCCACTCAAGCGTCAGGCCGGGTGCAAGGCGCGCATGTACCCGCGTGCCAGCGCAAGTGCGCTCCCCTGCTGCCTTTCATGCTCGAGGGGTTGGTCACCGAGGTCGCGCCGCCGCGTCGGTTGATCAGCCGGGTGCCCACCGACGCCACGCTCGCCGTCGTCTACGAAGACGACTGGCTGCGCGTCATCGACAAGCCCGAGGGCCTGCTCTCGGTGCCCGGGCGCGAAGAAACCCACCAAGACTCGGTCGCGGCGCGCCTGCCTGGGCTGTGGGTCGTGCACCGCCTCGACCTCGACACCTCGGGGCTGTTGGTGCTCGCGAAAGACGAACGCACCCATTCGGCCATGCAGCGGCAGTTCGCGACGCGGCAGGTCGCCAAGCGCTACGTCGCGCTCGTCGAGGGCGTCGTGGCGCAAACCACAGGCACCGTCGAGCTGCCGTTGCGCCGAGACGTCGACGACCGACCTCGTCAAGTGCACGACGCGCTTCACGGCAAGCCAGCGAAGACCCTTTGGCAGGTGCTCGAGCGAACGCACGCCCTGACGCGGCTGTCGCTGGCGCCGCTGACCGGCCGAACGCACCAGCTCCGAGTGCACTGCGCGCACGCCCTCGGGCTCAACGCCCCCATCGTCGGAGACCGCCTCTACGGCCACGGCGGCGGCCAGGAGCGCCTCCTCTTGCATTGCGAGCAACTCACCTTCACCCACCCGAAGACGGGCCGAGCGCTCGAGCTGAGGAGCCCCGCTCCGTTCTGAAATCAGCTGCTCTTGAGCACTTCAATCAAGCCGCGAACTTGCCGCATGAGCACGTCGAACTGAGCCGGGGTCAACGACTGGGGGCCGTCGGAGAGCGCTTGCTCCGGCCGCGGGTGCACTTCGACGATGAGGCCGTCGGCCCCGGCGGCGACACCCGCACGGGCCACCGCCGGCACGTGCGCGCGAATGCCAATTGCGTGTGACGGGTCGACCATGACCGGCAAATGGGTGAGCGACTTCAGAACGGGCACGGCGTTGATGTCGAGCGTGTTGCGACTGCTGGTCTCGAAGGTGCGAATGCCGCGCTCGCAGAGCACGACTTGGGTGTTGCCCCGCGCGACGATGTATTCGGCGGCCATGAGCAGCTCTTTCACCGTCGCGCTGGGGCCGCGCTTGAGCAGCACCGGCTTGCGCAGCTCACCCACTTTTTCGAGCAGCGAAAAATTCTGCATGTTGCGCGCGCCGATTTGCAGCATGTCGGCCACTTCGGCCACGAGCGGCAGGCTCTCGGTGTCTTTCACCTCGGTGACAATGCCCAGGCCCGTCTCACGCTTCGCCAGGGCGAGCAGCTCGAGCCCTTCTTCACGCAGCCCCTGAAAGTCGTACGGGCTCGTGCGCGGCTTGTACGCCCCGCCCCGCAACAACGTCGCCCCGCTCGCCCTCACCGCCCGCGCCGCTTCGAGAATTTGCTCGCGAGACTCGACCGCGCAGGGCCCGGCGATGACGGCGACGTGGCCTCCGCCAATTTTCACCCCGCCGACCGACACCACCGTCGCTTCGTCTTTCATTTCGCGGCTGACGAGCTTGAACGGCTGGGTCACGCGAATGGCGTCGGCCACTCCAGGCAATGACGAAAAGAGCGCCGGGTCGACCGGCCCCGAATTGCCGGTGATGCCAATGGCCAACCGGTTCGAACCCGGTATGGCGTGGGGCGTGAACCCGAGCGAGCGAATGCGACCTTCGACCTGGGCAATGTCTTCTGCAGAACAGCGAGGCTTCATCACAATCAACATGGGGCACCTTAGGGTTCGGCGTGAGGGTTTCAACGAGTGACGGCGGCTCGCAGCGAAGCGACGAAGGGTTGCAACGGTTCACCGCGGGCGATGCGGTCGACGATGGCCGAACCGACGACCACGCCGTCGGCGTGCTGAGCGGCGGCGTGGGCCTGATCAGCCGAACCAATGCCGAACCCCACCACCACCGGCACCGCTGACTCGGCGCGAATCGCAGCGAGGTGCGCCGCCGCTTCATCACCGAGTGACGAACCGGGGTCGCGCACGCCCGTCACGCCGGTGACCGAAACGAAATACGTGAAGCCTTTGGCCACCGACAGCACCGCCTGGCGGCGCGCGGCGGTCGACGTGGGGGCCAGCATGCCCACCAGACAGACACCGTGCCGGCCGGCGAGCGAGCGCGCCTCGACCGCTTCGTCTGGTGGCAGGTCAGGCACGATGACCGCGTCGACCCCCGCCTGGGCGGCCCGCGTGAAAAACGCCGGGTACCCCATGGCCAGCACTGGGTTGAGATAACCCATGAGAACCAATGGCGTTTCGGCGAATTCTCGGCGCAAGGCCTGGGCGAGCTGGAGGGTCGAGCCGAGCGTGGTGCCAGCTCGCAGGGCCCGTTCGGCGGCCCGCTGAATGGTGGGCCCGTCGGCAATGGGGTCGCTGAAGGGAAAGCCGAGCTCGACGACGTCAGCGCCGCCGCGAATGCAGGCCCTCGCGGCCTGGTGCGAGGCTTCGAGCGAGGGGTCACCGGCCATGAGATACGTGACCAGGGCGGCGCGCGACTCGCGTCGGGTGCGGGTAAAAACCGCTTCGAGGCGTGGGCTCATGGCTGGGTTCCCTTCGCGGTGGCTCGGGCGATGGTGGCCAGGTCTTTGTCACCGCGGCCCGACACGTTGATCAGCACCACCGACCCCGCCGGCATGGTCTGCGCCAGCTCGAGGCCCGCATGCACCGCATGCGCCGACTCGAGCGCGCAAATGATGCCTTCGCGGCGAGCGAGCGTTTGCAAGGCAGCGAGGGCCTGTTGGTCGGTCGCCGAACGCAGCGTCAGCCGCCCGCTGTCTTTGAGCGCCGACAGCTCGGGCCCGACGCCCGGGTAGTCGAGCCCCGCGCTGATTGAATGGGCCTCGGCGATTTGGCCGTCGGCGGTCTGCAGCACGTAGCTCATGGCCCCGTGCAGCACCCCGGGAGTGCCCTTGAGCAACGACGCTCCATGCTGGCCGGTGTCGAGCCCGTGCCCCGCCGCCTCTACCGCGACCAGGGCCGACGCGTCGTTCACGAACGCCGAAAACAGGCCAATGGCATTCGAGCCGCCGCCCACGCACGCGACGGCGGCGTCGGGCAGTCGGCCCGCCAGCTCGAGACACTGCGCCCGCGCCTCGGTGCCGATGACCGACTGGAGCGCCCGCACGATGGAGGGAAACGGGTGTGGCCCCGCCGCGCTCCCGAGCACGTAGTGCGTGTGCCGCACGTTCGTCACCCAGTCACGCAACGCTTCGTTCAACGCGTCTTTGAGCGTCTTCGAGCCGTTGGTGACCCGAATGACTCGAGCTCCGAGCAGCTCCATGCGCAGCACGTTGGGTTGTTGGCGTTCGGCGTCGACTTGCCCCATGTAAATGTCGCAGGGCAGCTCGAGCAGCGCGCAGGCGGTCGCCGTCGCGACGCCGTGTTGGCCCGCCCCGGTCTCGGCGATGACCCGCGTCTTGCCCATTTGCTTGGCGAGCAGCACTTGGCCGAGCGCGTTGTTGAGCTTGTGCGCGCCGGTGTGCAGCAAGTCTTCGCGCTTGAGCAGCACCGTCACCCGTTCGACCCCCGGCAGGTTTCGCGCCCGGGTGAGCGGCGTCGGCCGGCCGGCGTAGCGCGCCAACAGTTCGTCGAGTTCGCGTTGAAACGCCGGGCCCCGCGCGAGCCACGCGGCCTCGAGTTCGTCGAGCGCGGGCACGAGCGTCTCGGGCACGTAGCGCCCGCCGTAGGCCCCAAAGCGACCGGGTGTCGAGAGCGTCATGGCATTCACTCCTGTGCCGCGCGCACGGCGCGTACGAATTGATTGAGAAGACGTCGACTTTTCACGCCCGGCGCCGACTCGACCCCGCTGGCGACGTCGACGCCGAACGGCCGCACGGTGCGAATGGCCTTGGCCACGTTGCGCGGCGTGAGGCCACCGGCGAGCAGAATGCGGTGCCGCTGGGCAATACGCCGAGCCATCGCCCAATTGGCCGACACGCCGCCGCCGCCGTACCCGGGCTGCTGGGCGTCGACGACCAAGAGCGGGCACCCCGGCACCGACGGCACGCTGACGGCCGAAACCGACTCGAGCGCCGTCGGCACGTGCAACGCTTTGAACACCGGCACGTCGTAGCCGCGCAACTCGCTCGGCCGCTCGTCGCCGTGGAGCTGAATGGCGTGAAGGCCGACGGCACCGACCGTTTCGGTGATGTGCGCGCGGGTGGCGTTCACGAAGACGCCGACGACCGTGACGAACGGCGGCAGCGCGCGGAGGATCTTTTTCGCCTCGCGCAACGACGAGACGAAGCGCTTCGACCGAGGCCAAAAATTCAAGCCGATGGCGTCGACGCCGAGGTCAGCGGCGAGCAACGCGTCGTCGACGCTGGTGACGCCGCAAATTTTGATTCTGACGGCGTTCACAGCGCCCCCAATTCGTGCAGCAGCGGGCCCGGGTCTTCGGCTCTGACCAACAATTCACCAATGAGCAGATTCGTAGTGGCGCCGAGGTGCGCAGCGCACTTCGCGTCGCCGACGCCGGTCACGCCGCAAATTCTGATTCTGACGGCGTTCACAGCGCCCCCAATTCGTGCAGCAGCGCGCCCGGGTCTTCGGCTCTGACCAGAAACTCACCGATGAGCAGATTCGTGGCGCCGAGGTTCGCTGCGCGCAGCGCGTCGTCGACGCTGGTGACGCCGCTATTTCTGATTCTGACCGCGTTCACAGCGCCCCCAATTCGTGCAGCAGCGCGCCCGGGTCTTCGGCTCTGACCAGAAACTCACCGATGAGCAGATTCGTGGCGCCGTGGTCGCGCAGCCGCTTCGCGTCGTCCACAGACCGCACGCCGCTCTCGCACACCGCCCTCACCGTCGGAGGTATTCGAGGCAGGAGCCGCTGGGAGAGCGACAAGTCGATGTGAAAGGTGCGCAAGTCGCGGTGGTTGATGCCGATGACGTCGGCTCCGGCTCGCAGGGCGAGTTCGAGTTCGGCTTCGTCGTGCACTTCGACCAACGCGTCGAGCTGGGCGGCCCGCGTCACCTCGACGAAGTGCCTCAGCCGAGAGCCCAACACCGCGGCGATGAGCAACACCGCGCTCGCACCTGCCTGCCGCGCGTTGTGAATGTGGGCTGGGGTGGTGACGAAGTCTTTTCGCAACGTGGGCGCGGTTTGGCCGGCCGAAACCGCGCGCAAGTCGTCGAGCGAACCGTTGAAGTGGGCGCGTTCGGTCAACACCGAAATGGCGGCGGCCCCAGCTGCGGCGTATCGCCGGGCCAGCGCGACCGGGTCGGCAATGGCGGCAATGGCTCCGGCCGACGGCGAGGCGCGCTTCACTTCGGCGATGACGCGCAGTGGCTCGGCGACCGACGACGACAGCGACGCGGCGAACCCAAGGCTCGCGACGCGCTTGCTCGGCGCCAACGCCACAACGGGTTCTGGTGGAGCCGAGGCGACAATGGCGTCGAGCGTGGTGAACTCGTTCTTGGTGAAGCGAACGAACTGCGCCAGCAGGCGCTCGGCCGCCCCCAGGTCGATGGCTTCGCTCGCACGCGTCACCCCGTCGCGCAGCGACGTCACGGCGCCGGCGACCAGCAACGCCGCCGCCGAATTGAGCACGACCAGGTCGCGGGCGCCGCCGGGCTCGCCAGCCAGTACCTTGCGAACGATGGCGGCATTTTCGTCGGGTGTGCCGCCCTGCACTTCAGCCAGCGTGCGGCGGGTGAAGCCGAGCGACTCGGGCTCGAAGCGAAACGAGCGGCGTTCGACGCGGCCGTCGCCGTGCCGCCGCACTTCTTCGACGACCGACTCGCCGCACACTGTCAGCTCGTCGAGCCCCGAGCCGTGCACGACGAGCGCGTGTTCGGTGCCCAGTTCGACCAGCGCGTCGGCGACGAGGGGCACCCACTTCGGGTCGAACACGCCGATGACCTGGCGCCGTGCCCCGGCCGGGTTGGCCAGTGGCCCAACCAAGTTGAACAGCGTGCGCACGCCCAGCTCACGGCGCACCGCCGCGACGTGACGAAACGTGGGGTGGTGTGCGGGGGCGAACAAAAAACCAAGTCGCGTCGCGCGAATGCAGTCGGCGATGCGCTCGACGGGCATTTCGACGTTCGCGCCGAGGGCCGCGAGCACGTCGGCCGAGCCGCACTTCGACGACACCGAGCGGTTGCCGTGCTTGGCGACCGTCACCCCGCACGCCGCCGTCACAACGGCGGCCGCGGTTGAAACGTTGAACGTGCCCGCGCCGTCACCTCCGGTGCCGCAGGTGTCGACGACCGGGCCGACGAGCGCGCCCAATTCGACGACGTGGGCTTGGGCGCGCACGGCCGTGACCGCGCCGACGAGTTCTTCGGTGGTCTCGCCGCGAGTGCGCAGCGCGACGAGCAGGGCGGCCGTTTGAACCGGCGTCGCGGCGCCCGACAGCATGTGTGCCACCACGTCGCTCATTTCGGCGCGGGTCAGTCGCTGCCCGTCAATGACGCGCGCCAAGGCGGTGCTGATCATGGCGTTGGCCTCCGCGCCGGGGTGACGCGCTCGAGCCACGTACCGAGCAGCGTGCGACCGTGCTCGGTGAGCACCGATTCTGGGTGAAATTGCACGCCCTCGACGTCGTACTTTTGGTGGCGCAGGCCCATGATTTCGCCCTCGTCGGTCCACGCGGTGATGCGCAGGCTCGACGGCAGCGAGGCCTTGTCGACCACGAGCGAATGGTAGCGGCCCGCTTGAAAGGGCGACGGCATTCGGCGAAACACGCCGGCTCGGTGGTGCCGCACCGGTGACGCTTTGCCGTGCACGATGCGCTCGTTGCGAACGACCCGCCCACCGAAGGCCGCGCCAATGGCCTGGTGGCCCAAGCACACGCCGAGCACCGGCACGACGCCCGCGCACCGGGTAATCAACTCGACCGAGATGCCCGCTTCTTTCGGAGAACACGGGCCCGGGCTGATGACCACGCCCTTCGGCTGGAGCGCCATGATCTGCCCGACCGTGCGCGCGTCGTTTCGAAACACTTCGAAACGGGCCCCGAGCACCCCCAGCTCCTGCACGAGGTTGAAGGTGAACGAGTCGTAGTTGTCAATGATGACAATCACGGCAATTCTCCGGTGGCGGCGAGGTGAACGGCGGTGAAGAGCGCTTTCGCCTTCGTCAGCGTCTCTTCGTATTCGGCCTGGGGCACCGAGTCGTGCACGATGCCGGCACCCGCCTGCACCGAGAGCTTTCGGCCCACGCGCATGAAGGTGCGAATGGTGATGGCCACGTCGAGGTCGCCATTCGAGTCGACGTAGCCCACGGCGCCTCCGTACGGCCCGCGGCGGCACGGTTCGAGTTCGTCGAGAATCTGCATGGCGCGCACTTTCGGCGCCCCCGACAACGTGCCCGCGGGGAAAGCGGCCTTCAGCGCGTCGATGCTGGTACGCCCTTCGGCCAGCTGGCCTTTGACTTGCGACACCAAGTGCAGCACGTGCGAATATTTTTCGACCACGCGAAACTGCTCGACCGCGACCGAGCCGATGCGGGCGACCCGACCGACGTCGTTGCGCCCCAAGTCGACCAACATGACGTGCTCGGCGTTTTCTTTTTCGTCATGCACCAATTCGGCTTCGAGCCGGGCGTCGTCGGCCGGAGTGGCTCCACGGCGACGGGTACCGGCGATGGGGCGCACCGAGACGACCTGGTCTTCGACTTTCACCAGCCGCTCGGGAGAGCCCCCGATGAGCTCGCGTTGCCCGTCGCGCAGAAAGAACATGAACGGCGAAGGGTTGACCCGCCGCAGCGCTCGGTACAGCTCGACCGACGGCATCGACGTGGTGGTGTCGAAGCGCTGAGAGACGACGATTTGCTGGCAGTCACCCGCGGCGACGAATTCTTTCGCCCGGTTCACCGCTTCGAGAAACTCGTTGGGTGTCGACCGCGGGGTGAGCGCCGGTACCGCCTTGGTGCGTGGCCCTCGCGGCGCCCTGAGTGGTTTTCGCAGCGCCTTCGCGAGCGCGGCGAGCCGCTTTTCGGCGGCGGCGGTGAGCGCGTCGACCGACCCGCCGTCGCCCGGTCGCACCTGGGCAATGAGCTGCATTTCTCGCCGGGCGTTGTCGAACGCCACCAAGGTGTCGACGTCGAAGAACACCGCCTCGGGAAAACCGAGCTCGTCTTTCTTCGCGAGCGGCACCCGGGGCTCGAGGCGCTGTACCGCGTCGTACGACAAGAAGCCGACGGCGCCCCCGCTGAAGGGAGGAAAACCGGGCGCGCGAACGCCACGGTGCGAGGCCACCATGGCCTGCAAATGGTCGAACGGTGAGCGGTCGTCGCCCACCGAGAACCGGTGCACCGCGCGCGGCCGCACCCCAATGAATGACCAGCGCCCGACCCGCTCGCCCTGCTCGACCGACTCGAGCAAAAAGGCCTGCTTCGCGCCTCGCGAGAGCTTCAGAAAGGCAGAAACCGGCGTTTCGGTATCAGCCGGCAGCACCACCCGAATTGGAAACGTTCGTGGCTCAGCCCTGCCAAAGACCCACCACCGCCCTGTGTGCCGCCGAGGTCGATGAGGGGGTTCGCTTGGTCATGGTGCGACATTCAATGCGCAACTCGTCGGGCGTTGTCAATTCGCAGTCAGCAGGACCCGGCAAACCCGCGCTTCTGCTGAAACGTGCGACAAGGTGCGCCGGTGCCGAAGCGAAGTGGTTGATCGCAAAGACACCAGGCACACACCAGCCCACTTGGTCAGCAAAATCTGCAGGTCGAGCGCCTGGTTTCACCACCTTCGCGCCATGACGGTGTCACCCGTGATGCTCGACCCAGCGCTCACAAACCAGCTCCCTCAACACGACGACGACCCCACGGTTCGGGCGCGTCGGCTCATGGGTTCAGGTTTGAGCGTCCTTCGACCCGAGGCCAGAATGCACGCTGCTCCGGCCGATTGGGCGCCTGGCCAAGCCATTGGTCGCTACCAGTTGGTCGCCCCCATTGCCAAAGGCGGCATGGCCGAAATTTGACTGGCGCGCAGCCGGGGCTGCACCAGTTCGACCGGGTCGTGGTGATCAAACGACTCGTGCACGGGCTCGACCGCGACGAAGACCACGTTCAAGTGTTTTTGACCGAGGCGCGGTTGGCGGCGCAGCTCAACCATTCGAACGTCGTGCAGGTCTTCGAGCTGGGCGAACACGACGAGTCGTTCTTCATCGCCATGGAGTACCTCGACGGAGAGAACCTGGCGATCATTCGCAAGACGGGTGAAAAGGCGCGTGACGCTGCCGTTGGCGTTGGGCGTGCGCATCGTGGATGGCGGCCGAGGGCTGCACTACGCCCACACCCGCACGTCTTTCACCGGCCAGCCTCTGTGCATCGTTCACCGCGACGTTTCGCCGGTGAATCTCATCGTCACCTACGAAGGTGGGGTCAAAGTCGTCGACTTCGGCATTGCCAAAGTCGCGAGTGATTCGACGGGCAGCGGCAAGCTCAAGGGCAAAATTCGCTACATGGCGCCCGAACAGGCGCTCGCCGACAACGTCGACCACCGGGCCGACATTTTCTCGTTGGGCATGGTGCTCTTCGAGCTGGCGACGAACACCCGCATGTTTCCCGGGAGTGAAGACCTCGAATTGCTGCGCCAGGTGGTCAGCAAGGAGCCGCTCGTGCGGGCGCGTGAGCGGTCACCGAGCGTGCCCGAGGCGCTCGACGCGATCATCGCCAAAGCGCTCGACCGTGACCCAGCCAAGCGGTTTTCGAGCGCCCAACAGATGCAAGAGGCGCTCGAAGTGTACCTGCAGAAAGACAACTCGCGGGTCGGGAGCCCCGAAATCTCGCGGTACATGAAGTCGCTTTTTCAGAGCCGAATGACCGAGCGGCGCAAGCTGATCGAGTCGGCCATGGTCGGCGAAGTCAACCCGATGGTGCTGTCGGCCACGTTCAAGACGAAGGTGTCTGGCGTTTCGACCGCGGCCGAACACCCGCATCGGCGCCGGCAATGGTTGCTGGCGGGCGGGGCGGCGGCCGGCCTCGTGGCGCTGATCAGCGGGGCGGCCCTCACCGCGCGCGCCCCGGCGCCTGAAGTGCAGGTCGAACGCGCGGCCCCGGCGCGCCCGACGACGCTCGAAGTCGACTCGGTGCCGACCGGGGCCGACGTCTTTCTCGACGGTCAGCGCCTGGGCATCGCTCCTTTCAAAATCGAACAGCTCGAGCCAGGCCCCCACCACCTCAGGGCGAACTTGAAGCAGTACGAACCGGTGAGCCGCGAAGTGACGGTCGACCGAGGAGAACACTTGCAGCTCGTGCTCACCCTCACGCCCGAACGGGTTCTGCCGGCGGCACCGCACGCCGCGAGCGCCACGCCGTCGGCCCCGACGGCCCCACCCGCCGTGCCGAAACGCAAAGCCCCCTCGAAGACCGGCACCGTGGTTTCAGCCCAGAGCATCGCCGGTCGACTGGCGGCGGTCGAGCAACAGCTCGCCGCTTCGGAGTCGCGCCGGGGGCCTGACCGGGTGCTGCGCCAATTTCTGGCCGACGTGCGCGCCGAGGCGGCGAGAGCCGATACCGACAACGCGCGCCGCCAGGTGTGGGAACAGCTCGACGAACTCGAACGGCAACTCAACCCCTGAGGTCAAAGATGCTGACGTCGGCGGTTTCATTGGCCTTGCTGCTCCATGGGGTACTCGCGCAAGCAGCGCCGGCACCGGTCGTCGGGGTCTTGGTGACGAGCCGCCGGGCCGGGGCCGAAGCCCACGCGCTGAGCATGGCCCAGCGCGTTCACCGGGCGCTGCTGCACGAACACACGGTGGGCGTGCTCGACAACGAGACGACGACCCAACTGCTGCGAGCAGCCGGGGTGGCGAACCCCCGAAACTGCGCGGGGGCGAGCCAGTGCCTCGCGAAAATGGCGTTCATTCTGGGCCCGACCGCGGTGCTGGTGAGCGTCGACGTCGGCAAATTGGGGGGCAAACTCGCGGTGCACCTCGAGGCCGTTTCGGCCGACCAGGCACGAACCGTCGCCATGGTCGACTTCACCGAGCGCGCCGATTCGCCGAGCGACGACGCGGTCGTCGCCATGACCGGCTTTGCCCGCAGCATCAGCCAGCAGCTCAAAGTGCCCGACGCGCCGACGCTCGCGGCGGGTGCCCCAGAGCCGCCGCTGACGCCGACCGCGAGCGAGTCGGTGCCGAACGCCCAGGTCAGCGTCGAGCAGCCCTCGAAGCTGAAGCCGGCGTTGATGATGGGGCTCGGCGGCGCCTTCGCGGTCACCGCCGTGACGTTTGCCGTGCTCGGGTTTCAAACAAAAGCCACGCTCGAAGGTTCACTCTTTGACCTCGACGGTCGCACCGCGAGTCGGTTCTCGCAACCGCAGCTCGACGCGCTCGCCAGTCGAGGCAACACCCAACTGACGGTCGCGTTGATCAGCGCCATTCTTTCCGCCGTGGCGACGGGTGTTGCAACTTGGTGGTTCTTGGGTGACGCCTGATGACGTCTCGCCGAATCGCAGTGGCCACTGTGCTCACGACGCTGGCGGCGGCGGTCGCCGGGTGCACCGTGGTGGTCAGCCCCAACGGCGTGTTGCCCGCGTGCGACGACGGGGGCACGTGCCCTTCGGGCCTGTTTTGTTGCGACGGCCAATGCGTGCCCAACGTGTTGAACGCGTGCGTGCGCCCGACCGACGCGGGCCACGACCCAGACTCGGGCGTGCCCGACGCGGGCGCACCGGCCGACGCGGGCGACTTCGGTGACGCCGGCGCGACCGACGCGGCGGTCGCCACCGACGCGGGCTCGACCGACGCGGGCGGGCCACCGGCGTGCGGCCCCGCCAATTGCGACGGTTGCTGCGACCAAGGCCGTTGCCGGCTCGGCCTGAGCCCCGCCGCCTGCGGCACCAGCGGCAACGCGTGCCAAACCTGCGACGACGGCGGCGTTGGCGCGGGCGGCACCTGCGCGGGTTGCTCGCCCGACACCTGCCCGAGCGGCTGCTGCTACACCGGGCGCGGCTTGGCCAACAACGACTCGGCCTGCGGCACCAACGGCGAAGTGTGTCGCTCGTGCGTGGGAGCGACCACCGACAGCTGCCAAGGTGGCAGTTGCACCTGCTCGGGGGCGGCGCCGTGCAGCCCGGGGCTCGAATGCGTGGGGGG
>JBGAIY010000417.1:0-6843 GCA_044225205.1 Myxococcaceae bacterium
CGAGGTGGGGCCGCACACGACGCTGAAGCTCAACGCACACGTCAGCGCCGGGGCCGACGGTCTCGAATTGGCGTTCGCCGACCTGGCCTTCACGGAGCCCGTGACGATTCAAAACCCCGCCGACCTTTCATTCTTGAATGGCACCTTCGCCGGTGACGTGGCGAACTCGGCGTTTCAAGTCGCGCTCGACGGCATCGGGGTGTCGCGCGACGGCCAGGTGAGCCCACGTGGGTCGCTCGTTCGACCTTCGCTCAACCCGCTCAAACACTGGTTTTCGACCGGCAAGAGCGAGACGTCGCTGCAGAAGCTGCTCGCCCTGACCAGTGCGCCCAGAGTGCGCCGGGCGGTCGAGCGCCTCGTTCGGGGCGATGTTTTGGCAGAACGACCGGCCCTGGCCGCCAACGACTTGCCGTTGCACTTCGACCTCGACCAACTGCTGAGCGACCTGGGTGGTGTGGTCGACCAGGGCAGCTTCCGACTCCGCCTCGAGGGGCGGGCCGGCTTCGTCGACGTGAGCCCGGGGCAGATGACCGTCGCGGGCGCGAATCGCAACGTCTTTGCGACCCTGTCGGGCGACTTTCAACTGAGCGACGGCGCGGTCGCGGTGCAAGCGACCGCCGACGCGTCGGTGCCGTTGAGCGCGCGCGTTCTGTTCGGTGAAGGAGGCACTCCGGCGGCGCAAGTCGGGCCGCTGCGGGTGGCCTCGGCCGGCGGCGCGATGCAGGTTTTCGTACAAGGCGCCTTGTTGGCCTCGGTGAACGCGCTCGCCGACCGCGTACACGTGGCGGTGCCTGAACAGGTCGACCTGCAGGCCACCGCCAACGCCATCGTGCATGCGAACGCGACGATTCGCCCGACGCCACGGGGTGTGCTCATCGACGGTGGCCAGGTGCGCGTCGCCGTCGACGTGTCGAACGCGACCGCCCGCGCGGGTACGCTCGACCTGACGCTGGGGCAAGGGTCGACGTTGTCGTTCGAATCGACCGGCCTCTCGAGCGATGAGCACGGGCTGCACATCGACAGCGCCACCGCGGGCTTATCAGTGACCGCCAAGGGCACGACGAAGCTCGGCCCGTTCACCCTCGCGCTCGACGGAGCGCAAGAAGGGACGTTCGCCCTGGGCGACGCCGGGGTCGACGGAGCCCTGACGTACCGGCTCGAAGCACGACCGAAATTGGGGTTCGTGCCGCTGCCGGGCCGGGTCATCGTCGAAGGCCAGGGCCGAGTGGTGCTGGGCCACGACGCGGTCGCCGTCGGGTTGAACCAAGACTTTCGCGTCAAGCTCTGAGCGGTGCGCGCTTGCTTCATGGCTCGCTCGTCGGGGCATCGAGCCCTGACCAGCCTGCATGGCACCTCGCTCGCGTTGTTTGAGGCCTTCGTGAAGAGGCGAACTGGTTCACGTCGAGGAACACCGGCGCTCGAGCCGCATTGCCCACCACGCATCGAACGCCGACAAACCACTCAGCGTGGCGCCCCGCTCGCGTGGCTCGACGTGAAGAGGCAAACTGGTTCACCCCGAGAGCAAAGCGTCAGAGCGCATCGCCTTGAGCGTACGTGACGGCTCAACCGAGCTGCCCTTGGCGCTGACCCGTCGAGGCCCACCAGCGGCAAAGTGGGCAACCGGCGAGGTCGTGTGGAGCAGGGGCGCGGTGGCGCTCGAGCAACCGTCGCGACACTTCGGCCAATTGCCGGCGCACCTCACGGCGGGCGCCTTTGACCCGGGCGACGCGCATCGAGTCGTACGCGGTGGTTTGGTGACGCAACCACGCAATGACCGCCGCTTCGGCACGGCGGTCGAGTTCGATGCGCTTGGTGCGCGCGACGGTACCGCTGCCGACCGGCGTCGCGTGCGCGGTGACCGCGCGGGCGACGGCGTTTTCAAGTTGGCCGAAGCTTGAGTCGAACGCCAAAAACGCCAGCACTTCGGCTTCGAAGTCAGCGACGTATTGCAGCTGCGCTTCTTCGCGGCGTTTCACGTCACTCGCGCGCTTCTTCAAATACGTGGGAGACGCTCGTTCGACTTCGAGCTCGGCTCTCGCGGCCGAAATGGTGGCGGCTGGGGCCCACACGCCCCGCGAGAACGTCTTGCGGCCGACCTTCTCGACGACGGCCCAGGTGTCACCCGCGGCTTTCACTCGCCTGGTGAGGCCGGCGTCTCCGGGCGCCAGGCACTGCCAACCAGCGGGTATCTCGTGCAATTGGCCTCGAGCGTCGCGCACGACATTCGGCCGGGGCCCCGGAGCAAACACCAAAGACGCCATGCGCCCGTATTACTCCGGGCACCCGCTGTTGGCACACGTGAAGATGTTCACGCGGCGCAGCCGCACCCGGTTGGCGGTGTTGATGTCGGGGTTTCGGTATTGGCCGGCTTTGAAATAGTGCTGAAACGCGTTGAGCATGTTCGGGCCCTGGGCCTTCAGAGGCGGCGAATCGTTCACGGTGAGGGTCATGGCGCCGCGGGCGTTCTGCGACCACGTCACGTCGACGCGAATCGAGTTCCATTCGTCTCTCCGGAGCGGAAGGAGCCCGAGCGGCCGGTAGTCGACCCCGTACGTCACGCTGAGCACGTCTGACGTCTCGGGCACCGAAAAGCCCTCGACGACCTGGCCCCCTTCGAGGTGGCCGTAGCCCAAGATCAACGGAGCGCTGTGGGAGGGAAAGTCGGCCCACGTTTGCCCGAGGTTTCGGTCGGGCTGGTCGTGCCAATCGGCGAACACCCACCACCGGTTCTGCGGGTCGGGCTGAAAGTCGCGGGGCAACCACACTTGCCACTCGTAGCGAACGGTGTCTCCGTCGACGAACGGAGCGTCGACGCTCACCTCGGCCCGAATGCCGTTGTTCACCTTCGGTTGACCGGGCACCAGACGAAGCTCGACGCCGCCTCCGTCGGGAACAAGCTCGATGCTGTCGCGCGAGGCGACCTCGAAGTGCCCATAAGGCGCGGCTTGTGGGTTCACCAGCGCGGCCACCAGCTCGGCTTCGCTGGGGCCCTCGCCCGCGAGCCCCCGGGGTACCGGGCCGCAAGCCTCGAGAATCACCACAAAAATAAAACAAGCGAGCCTCATGACTTCTTCGACACGGCCGGCTCACAAAACGCAAAAGCCGGCCCTGGCCGAGCGGGCGCCGCGACGCTCGTCAGCTCGTTGGGTTTGCGATAACCCCAGGCCATGACGTCGGGTTCGACTTCACCCCCCAGCATGCGCGTGACGCTGAATGGAGAGCCGCGCGACGTACCAGCGGCCCTCACCGTGACGGGGTTGCTGGCGTGGGTCGGCGTGAAGACCGACCGGGTCGCGGTCGAAGTCAACGCGCAGGTGGTGACGCGCGCGAAGCACGCGACGACGGTGTTGTCGGCCGGCGACGTGGTCGAAGTCGTCACCTTTGTCGGCGGAGGGTAACCACCATGAGCAGCACGAATTCACAGGCGCCTGTTTTCACCTTGGCGGGCAAGACGTTCACTTCGCGGCTCATCGTCGGCACGGGCAAGTATTCGAGCTTCGAAGTGATGAAGGCGTGTCACGAAGCGTCGGGCACCGAAATGGTGACGGTGGCGGTGCGGCGGCTCGACTTGGCGGCGAAGGGCGCGCAGTCGTTGCTGAGTTGGGTCGACACCACGAAAATTCAGCTGCTGCCGAACACGGCGGGTTGTTACACCGCCGACGACGCGATTCGCACCTGTCACCTCGCGGCCGAGCTCGGCCTGTCGAAGTGGGTGAAGCTCGAAGTGCTGGGTGACGAAAAGACGCTCTACCCCGACGTCGAAGAAACGCTGAAAGCCGCGCGGGTCTTGGTGAAAGAAGGGTTCACCGTGTTGCCGTACACGAGCGACGACGTGATCACCGCGAAGAAGTTGGCCGACATGGGCTGCGCCGCGGTGATGCCGCTCGCCGCGCCCATTGGCTCGGGGTTGGGCATTCGCAACCCCCACAACCTGCGGCTCATTCTCGAAGCGGTCAAGGTGCCCGTCATCGTCGACGCGGGGGTCGGCACCGCGAGCGACGCCGCCGTGGCGATGGAGCTGGGGTGCGACGCGATCTTGATGAATACCGCCATCGCCGCCGCGAAAGAGCCGGTTCGCATGGCGCGCGCCATGAAGCTGGGCGTCGAAGCGGGTCGCGAGGCGTTTCTCGCGGGGCGCATGCCCATGAAAGCCTACGCTTCGGCGTCGAGCCCGCTGTCGGGTTTGGTCGGCCACTGAAGGTGAAGACCGGCCCCTTGCCGTTTCGGGTGATGCTCATCACCGACTGGTCGCGAGGCCGCGACGCCGAATTGACGCGCGTCGCGCGGGTGCTCGAAGCGGGGCCTCAGGTCGCCGTGCAGCACCGCCACCCCGAAGCCACCACCCGCGCATTTCTCGAAGAAGCCCGCGCCCTGAGCCGGTTGTGCGAAGGCGTGGGGGCCCCGCTGTTCGTCAACAGCCGGCTCGACGTGGCGCTCGAAGTGGGCGCCCACGTGCACGTGGCGGCGCACGCGCTGCGGGTGGGCGACGTTCGCCCGCACCTGCCCACGGGCCGGTGGCTCAGCCACGCGGTGCATTCGCTGGCCGAAGCGCAACCCGGCGCCGACCTCGCGCTCGTCAGCCCCGTCTTCGCCCCGAATTCAAAGACGAACGACACGCGGGCGACGCTGGGCCCCGAAGGGTTCGCCGAACTGGCGCGGCAGCTGCCCTGCCCCGCGTTCGCGCTCGGCGGAGTGACCCCCGAATCGGCTCTGGCCCTGCGCGGCCCCTGGGTCGCGGGGTACGCCAGCATTCACGGCCTGCTCACCGCCGACGACGCGCGGGCGCTGTTGCGGCGGTCGTGACGCAAACTGCTGCCTGAGCTGAGCCGCGGTGTACACTCGCGAGCCATGACTGGGTTGCGCCCGCTGGCCCTGGGAGAAATCGTCGACCGGTCGGCGACGTTCTGGCGGGCGCACTGGCGGCCGTTGTTTCAGGTGCTGCTCGGCTTTCAGCTCGTGCAGTACGCCATGGCCAAGGGCCTCGACGTGCTGTTGCAGCGCACGCTCCGTGAGGCCTTGCACGGCGCGGCATTCGACCCGATGAGCTGGCTCAAGAACCCGCCCGAGCTCGAGCCTGGCGAATTGGGGGCGCTCGCCGCGGCGGCGTTCGGGTTTCTCTTCGGCTCGGTGCTGGTGTCGCAAGTGACCGGCGTCGCCGCGACGGCGTACATCTACCCTCGGCTGACGGGTCAGGGGCCCGCGCCGACCGTCGGGCACGCGGTGAGGGCCGCGGCGAGGCGCTTGTTCACCACCGTCGGTGCCGTGCTGCTCAGCTTCGGGCTGGCGGCCGGCGTGGCGGCGGTCTTCTTCACGCCCGCGGTGCTGTTGGTGGGGCTGGGGGTGTGGCGGGCCAAACCGGCCTTGGTCGTGGTCGCCGTGCCGGTGTTGTTGGTGGCGATGGTGGCGCTCACCCTGTGGTTCGTTTTGCGTTTCATTTTGACGGCGCAGGTCACGGCGGCCGAGCCCCTGTCGGCGTTCAAGGTCGTTCGGCGCACCGGGGCGCTGTCGTCTGGCCGCGTCGGGCCGGGCTTCACGGGCTGGGTGAAGGGCCGCTTGACGATTTTGGTGACCGTCGTGTTTGGCATTTTGTTTTTGGTGAGCACGCTCACTGGCCTGCCGGCGGTCATGGTGCACGTCATGTACGGTTCGGCGCTCGACCCCACGAGCGACAGCGTGCCGGTGGCGTTGTTGGTGCCCGCCGAACTGCTGCAAGTGGCGGCGAGCGCGCTCATCGACCCCATCTACATCGTCTTTCAGGTGATCTTTTACGTCGACATGCGGGTGCGACGTGAAGGGCTCGACCTCGAGTTGGCGCTGCGGCCCGCGGAGCCGACGACGTGAGCTGGTGGGTGCTGGGGCCGGCGTTGTTCGTCTCGAGCGCGGGCCCGGTCGGCCATGCGCTCGGCGGCGACGACCTCGGCCGCGGGCCAGACGCCACGCGACCGAAGCCCGACGGGTGCACCGACTCGGTCGTCACCGCGCTGCCCGATGACCAACGCGCCGCCGCGTGCCGGTTGCTGGCGTCTCCCGCCGTCACGGGGCCCGCCGACGTCGCGGCCGGCCCCGCGCTCGCCGACGTCTACGGGCGGCCCGAATTCGTCAACGCCCGCCACCGCGGCGGGGTCACGCTGAAGGTGCTGCTGGCGCGGTTCTTGGCTTGGCTCGAGTCGCTCTTCGAAACCGCCGGAGCCCAGACGTATTCGAACATCACCCGGGTGTTGGTGCTGATCGCGGCCGCGCTGGTGGCGGCGTGGTTCGGGCTGCGGGTTCGTTCGCGGCGGCTGGCCAAGCAGCGCCTGCCGCGCACCGAGGCCGGCCCTGCGGCCCTGCTCGACCCAACGCTTCACTGGCAGCGCGCGAGGGCCCGGCTGGCCGAAGACCCACGCGAAGCCATTCGCGAGGGCCTCTCCGCCCTCTTGGCGACACTCGAACAACGTCGGTTGGCGCGACCCGAACGGGTCAGAACCAACCGCGAAGTGGCCGACGAGCTGCCGGCGCGGGGCGCGAGCCTCGAAGTGACGGCGCAGGTCTCGGCCCTCTTGAGTTGGTATGACCGGGTCTTTTATTCGCAGAGCGCGGTTTCGGCCGTCGACGCGGCTGAATTCTTGAACAAGGTTGCTCAGTTCGGCGAGTTCGACCCGGCGAAGGTGACCGGGGCATGAATTGGCGCACGACGGCGGTGTTCGGCGTGCTGTTGGGCGTGGCCGTCGCCATGGGGTTGGCCGCGGGGAGCGCCGCGAGCGAGTCGACCGCGCCGTCGGTCGACAACCCGGGGCCCCAAGGCACGGCCGTGCTCTTCAGGTGGCTGACCGAACGGGGCGCCCAGGTCGGGCGGCTCGACCA
>JBGAIY010000418.1:0-6826 GCA_044225205.1 Myxococcaceae bacterium
GCAACCCGGCCGCCAGGCCGAGACCCCAGGCCGGCTTCTTGGCGGCCGCCGTGGCCGGCCGGCATTGCTGTCACACCGACTCAGAAATTCGTGACGCATTTCAGGGCCTTATGTGCATGACTTGCATGCGCGAAAGGTTCGCCCTTCGCCGCGAGGGGGTGGCCTTCGTGGGTGAAGACCTGGCATATGAGCCGCCGTCATGAACGCGGTCGAAGCGCCACCTGCCCCGGCACGAGGAGCGGCCCCACCGGTGCCGACGTTCGCCCAGGTGTACGCGGCGCACTCGACTTTCGTGTGGCGTTCGCTTCGACGGCTCGGGGTGCCGGCGGCCGACGTCGAAGACGCGGCACAAGAGACCTTCGTCGTGATTCACCGCCGGCTGGCCGAATTCGAGCACCGCTCTTCAGTCAAGACGTGGGTCTTCGGCATCTGCCTGCGCGTCGCGTCTGACTGGCGAAAGCGCGCGCACCTCAAACGCGAGACGACGTTCGACGAAGCGCCGGTGCAACGCACCCAGAGCGGCGACTTGCCCACCGCTGCCATCGCCCGGCGCCAGGCTCGACAAAAGCTCGACCGGGCCCTCGACGCGCTCGACGAAGACAAACGCGCGGTGTTCGTGCTCTTCGAGCTCGAGCAATTGCCGATGCAAGAAGTCGCCGACACGGTGGGGTGCCCGGCGCAAACGGCGTACGCGCGGCTGTACGCGGCGCGAAAAATCATCGCCCAGTGGGTCGCCCAACAGCAACGACAGGAGGCCGTGTCATGACCATTCACGACGCGACGCCTTGGCTCGAAGACCAAGAGGTCGGTGACGAGCTTCGTTCGATGCTCGAGAGCGCGGTTGAAGACGCGCCCACCGCCAAACAATTGGTGTCGCTCGAAAGCGCCCTCGCCACGTTGCTCATACCGGGCGGCGGTGGCCCCGGCGGCGATGGCGGCCACGGTGGTGGCGACGGTGGTGCCCCGGGCGGCGGCGGTGAGCTTGGTCACGGAGGAACCGCCGGTGGCGGCGCTGGCGCTGCGGGGGCTGGCGGGGCAGGCGCCGTCAAGGGCGCGGCCGGAGCCGGAGCCGCGAAAGGCGCGGTGGGCGTCGCGACGGCCAAGGGGCTGGGCGCGGTTGCGCTCTCTGGCCTCACGAAGACCGTCATGGTCGCCGCCGTGGCGGGGTCGGTGGCCGGGGGCGTGGTCTTGCAGAAACACCGCACCGACGTAACGCGGCCCGTGGCGGCGGCCCAGGCTGACGTGCGACCGCCCACCCCAGTCGAACCGCCGAGCGCCGACGAAGCCGCGCCGGTGCAGGCCGACGTCGCGGAGCCACCCGTTGAAGCTCCGCCCCCGCCCGCACCCAAGCCCGCGCCCAAGCGCATGGCCGCGGCGCCCGCGCCAGAACCCGAGGCTCCGGTGGCGCAAACGCCTCCGCCGCCCGTGCCGACGAAAGCAGCGAACGCCGACGCCGAGCTGGCCCTGCTGCAAGACGCGATGGACGCCGTGCAGTCGGGTCGACCGAGCGCGGCCCTCGACGCGCTCGATTCTCACGCCGCGCAGTTCGCTGCCGGAGGCCTCGTGCAAGAGCGAGAAGTGCTGGCGATTGAAGTGTTGGTGTCGCTGGGGCGGCTCGACGACGCCAAGGCCCGCGCGCGGCGGTTTCGAGCCGCGTTTCCCGCGTCGACCCACTTGCTGCACATCGATTCGTTGGTCGGGCGTGAACCGTAGCATTCTGGTCGGTTTCGTTCTGTTGAGTGGGTGTCTGTCGCGGCAGGCCCGCGTCGAAGAATTGGTTCAGGCCCATCGGCTCCCGGCTGCACTCGCGGAGTGGGAAGAGCGCCTCGCCGAACAACCCGGTGATGTCGAAGCCCAGACCGGCCGCGGGCGGGTGCTGGTGTTGCTGGCCGAAGACGCGGCGGCCGACGGCCAGAAAGCCCGCGCCCGCGAAGCGCTCAAAGAGGCGCTCTCGCACCTCATCATGGCCGAGCAGTGGAAAGCGAAGGCCAACGTCGCGGTGCCCGCGGTCGACCAGTTGCGTGGCGACGTGAAGAACGAGTTCGCCACTCGGCTGCAAGGCGCTCGCGACCTCGGCCAGTTTCTCTCGGCGCAAAACCAACTGCGGGGTGTCGAAGAACTGCTCGAGCGGTCGAACCTCGACCTTCGCGCCGAGCTGCGAGCGTTGCACGACGCGAGCGTCGCGCACTGCATTGCCCTGCGGGGCGCGTCGGCCACGCCGTACCTGGCCCAGCTCGTGTGGCGCTACTGCGGGGCGTTGCGCGTGCCGGTGCAGGCCGCGCCCGTGCCGGCCGAATGTCGCTCCGCGCTGCAGGTCGAGCCACGGGTCGAGCCGGCCGAAGCCGCGGGCGTGTTCACCGAACTGGCGGCGCGAGCGTTCAACGCGTCTGCCTGGGCCGACCCGCGGGCCAGCGGCCAGGTCGAAGCGCGCGTGGCCGGCTTCATGCCCACCACGGCGACGGCACTGCCCGTGACCTTGGTCGCGACCTGGTCGACGAGCGAGCCGTACACGACGACCGAGACCCAAAGCGAGAGCTACACCGAGAGCTATTCGGCGACGGAGTCGTATTCGTACAGTTGCCTCGGCGCGTCGGGCAGCATGACCACCTGCTCTGGCACGCGCACCGTCATGAAGACCCGCCCGGCCACGCGCTCGGTGCAAAAGTCGGTGACGCGCTACCGCAGCGTCGCCCATTCGTTTTCGTACGACGCGGTCGAAAAGACGATTTCGCACCGCGCTGAGCTGCAGTTCTCGATTGCGTTGCCGGGCACCAAAGACCTGCTGACCTTTTCGTGGAGCGACGCCTTGCAGCAGCGCGACGTCGAACACGCGGTCACCAACGCCGTGGCCGGGGTCGCACCGCACCGGGCGCAGCTGCCCGGCCCTGCCGACTGGCACGCGCGGCAGGCACGGGCGCTCGCCGAAAAGCTGACGCTCGCGCTCAAGCGCACTTGGCAGCGCACGTTTTGTGAGGCGGGGCTCGAGGTGCCCGAGCACGCGGCGCGGTGCCTCGCGGGGCACGCCGAGAGCGAAGCGGCGGTCGTCACGCTCGCCCGTTATTTCGGAGAGCCCGTCGACGTGATTCATTGGCTGACCGGGGCCCCCACCGAGCCATGACGCCCTTCTTCACTTCACTTGCGATGTCGCTGGTCTTGGCGCAACCCGGGGCGACCAGCTGGGGGCTTTCGTGGCAGGCGCCGGCTGGGTGCAGCGACGGGGCCGACGTGCGGCGGGCGGTCGAAACGCGCCTGCGTCGCCCGGTGTTCGGCGGTGAGCCAACCTTGGTCGTCGACGGCGTGGTCGAGCGCTCCGAACCTGGGTGGCGTGCGCACTTGACGCTGCGTGACGCCACCGGCGCGTTGCTCGGCACGCGCGACGTGTCGAG
Organism: Myxococcaceae bacterium; assembly: GCA_044225205.1. Taxonomy (GTDB): domain Bacteria; phylum Myxococcota; class Myxococcia; order Myxococcales; family Myxococcaceae; genus JAEUJT01. The sequence goes on from JBGAIY010000418.1 coordinate 3,387, forward strand.
CGCCGAACCCGAGTGCCCGTCGCTCGATTCTCGGGTGACCCTGGTCGTGGCGCTGTTGATTGACCCCACCGCCAGCCTGCGCCCCACCATCGTCAAGCAAGCCGACGCCCCTGCGTTGCCACCGCTCGACGCCGCCGCCGCCGAGGCTCGCCGCGCGCAAGCCAACGCTCCGGCTCCCGGCCAGGTGCCGGTCGAGTTCGCGGCAGACGACGCTTCGCTCGAATTGTATCGGCTCGTGCAGGGGCCCATGTCGCCGAACCGAGCCCAGGCCGATTCGGGCTACCTCCAGGTCTGCCACGGCCCGTGTTCGGTCTTGCTGCCGTCGGCCGACCTGTACGTCGTCGGCGGCATCGGCCTTCGCTGGAGTGGCACGTTTTTGCTCCCGGCGGGCCGCGCGGTGCGGGTCGACGCGAAGGCGGGCAGCATCGGCGCTTTGGCCGCGGCCGTCGTGTTGACGACGTTGGGTACGGCGGCGCTCATCGGCGGGTCGATTGGCGCCGTTTTCGCCGCCAACGACTACGGCGAGAATGGGCCGACGTTCTTCGGCCTCACGCTCGGCGCGGCCATCGCCGGTGCCGCGGCGCTGGTGGGCGGCCTTGCGCTGGGCATCGGCACTTCGACCTCGGTGCAGGTCACGGCGACTCCGTAACCCGTTGGGGCGCGTGTGGTGCGAGGTGGGTGTGGCCCACGCCCGACATCGGTCTGGCGAATCGCGCTTCGAGTGCCATACTCGCGCGATGCGCCAACTGGTGTGGGCGTCGTTCTTCTGCTTCGTCGGCTGCGGTGTTGATTCGAGCCGGTCGAATTCGGTCGCCGTGGGCACCGCTCGGCAAGCGCTGTCGGTCGCGCCAATGCCGCCGTTGAATTCGGTCGACGCGAGCGTTCAAGACTTCGCGCCGAGCAAATTCTTCGCCGGCAGCGACCGGGTCTATTTCGTCGCGAAGGCCCTGGGGGCTGGGGCCGAGCTCTGGTCGACCGACGGTACGACGCAAGGCACGCGTTTGGTGCGCGACATTCAGCCCGGCTTGGCCACGTCGTATGTGAAGGCCTTCGCCAACCTGGGCCCCAAGACGGTGTTCGTCGCCAGCGAGAACAGCATCGCCACGGAGGTCTGGGCGACCGACGGCACGCCCGCGGGCACCGGCCCAATTGTCGACTTGGCGCCCGGGCCGGTGTCGGGGTTCTCAGACTCGTACCGCGGAGGCGGCCGGGGCATCGGCGCGGCCATCACCGTGTTCAATGGGGCAGCGTACTACCCGGGCCCGAACGCCTCGCTCGTGCGCACCGACGGTACGGCGGCGGGCACGAGCGTCGTGTCGACCGCCTTCTGGGCTTCAGACTACAACGAGTCTCCGGTGACCGTTTTCAAGGGCGAGTTGTACGGCTGCGCCCGAACGAACGCCCCGAACCTCGGGTACGAGTTGTACGCGTACAGCCCGGCCGACGGGGGCACCCGTTTGGTGGCCGACCTCACCAGCGGTTCGAACAGCACCTACCCGTACACCTTCGTCGCCTCGGGCGACGTGCTGTACTTCGCCTGCCGAGCGTACTCGTCGAGTGACACGTATCTGTGTTCGACCGACGGCGTGACGGCGCGCTTCGTCGGCCGCATGCAGAAGGTCAGCGTCAGCGAGCCCGGCCCCGAGATGATCGCCATCGACGGCGGGGTGTTGTTGCGCGGCGTCGGCCCGTCACCCACGTATTTGCCGCCCACCCAGCTCTTTCGTGCCGACAACGACGGCGGCTTCGGCTTGGTCGCCACCATCAACCCCAGTGGCGACTCGTGGCCGGGCTCGTTCACTCCGCTCAACGGGCTCGTCTCTTTCTCGCGAACGACGGCCTGGGCACGCAGGTCTGGTCGACCGACGGCACGACGTCGGGTACCAAGCGCCTGACCCAGGTATCGATTGTCGCTTCGCCGGCCAACACCTTCGACGAACAAAAACTGCTCGTCGCCTTTCAGAACCGCATCTTCTTCTGTGGCAGCACAGACGGGCTCGCTACCCAACTGATGGCGACCGACCCCAGCGCCGACGCCGGGGCGGTGGTTGTCTACCCGTTTTCTTCATGCGCTCGGCTGTTCGTGAAGAGCCCGACCGAACTGTTGTTGCAAGCCGGGTTGAGTACCACCGCGACCCAGCTGTGGGTGACCGACGGCACGACCGGCGGCACGCACGTCGTGTACGCACCGGCGACCGAGTACGACTCCACGTCGGGCCCGCCGTTGGCCGCCGCGGGCAATGGCGTCGCCTTTGCGGGCATGAATGGCCCGTCGCTTCAACCGTGGTTCACCACCGGAGGCGCCGCCCAGCAGCTCACCGACGCCGGCCCGTCGCCCTTTCAGTTCACCGCTTCGCGCGGCCGGTCGTTCTTCGGGGCGGTGCCGGCCGCGCCGACGCGCCACCAACTGTGGGTCTCCGACGGCACCGCCTCGGGTACGAAGCCGGTCGCCGACTTCGCCGTGCCCTCGCTCCAGGTCATGTCGCCCTTCGACGGCGGTGTTCTGTTCACGGCCAACGGCAACACCTTGTGGTTCGCCGACGGCACCGATGCCGGTACCACTTCGTTGGGAGGCGTCATGACCTACAGCGCCCTCGCGCCCCTCGACGGCGTGACGCTGCTTTCGGGGTATCTCTCGGGTGCGCCAGAGCTGTGGGTGACCAACGCGACCAGCGCGGGTACGACCCCCTTGCGCACCGACGCGGGCGGCATGGTCTACAACCCCAGCAATTTCACGCGCGTGGGCAACGTGCAGTTCTTCTCGGCGACCTTCGCGTCGTTCGGCACCCCCTTGCTGTGGAAGTCGAATGGCACGCCTGCGGGCACCGTGCCGGTCAGTCTGGTGGGGGTCGGCAATGGCCCGTTCGCCGCGCTCGCCGACAAGCTGATTTTCGCTGGCGCGGGTGGGGGCGCTGGGCTCGAGCCGTGGTCGAGCGACGGCACCGACGGTGGCACTCTGCTGGTTCTCGACATTGCGCCGGGCTCTGACAATTCGTCGCCGTCGTCGTTCACGTCGTCGAACGGCCTCGTCTATTTCACGGCGCGCGAGACCACCCACGGTTTCGAGTTGTGGGTGACCGACGGCACCGCCGCCGGCACGTCGTTGGTGACCGACCTGTTGCCCGGCCCGCTCGGCAGCAACCCCCACGACCTGTTCGACGTCGGGCCCGGCGTCGTGTTCGCGGCCTCTGACGGGGTGACCGGGGTCGAGCTCTGGTACTCCGAGGGCAGCGCGGCCAGCACCGTTCAGGTCGCCGACCTGGCAGTCGGTGAAGGCTCGTCGAACCCGACCGGTTTCACGCGCAGTGGCAACACCGTCTATTTCGTGGCCGACGACGGTACCGGGCAGAACGTCTGGTCGTTTCAGGTCTCGCCCAGCGACGGCGGCGTCGACGCGGGCACCCCGGTGAGCGACAGCGGCGTCGATGCCGGCACCGGTC
>JBGAIY010000419.1:0-6822 GCA_044225205.1 Myxococcaceae bacterium
CACGCGCCGAAGCCGCCGACCGAGCGAAGAGCGACTTTCTGGCCAGCATGAGCCACGAAATTCGCACGCCCATGAACGGCATCATTGGGTTCACGAACCTGCTGCTCGACACCAAGCTCGACGAAGACCAAGCCGCGTTCGCGTCGACCATTCGCAGCTCGGGCGAGCTGCTGCTCACCATCATCAACGACATTCTCGACTTCTCGAAGATCGAAGCCGGCCGGCTGACCGTCGAACACCAGCCCATGGCGGTGCGAAACACCGTGGGCGAGGCGCTCGAGCTGTTGTCGGCCAATGCCGAAGAAAAAGGCCTGACACTGAACCTCGACGTCGACCACGACGTGCCCTTGTCGATTTCGGGCGACCCGACCCGCGTGCGTCAGGTGCTGCTGAACCTCGTCGGCAACGCGGTCAAGTTCACCGAGTGCGGCTCGGTGTACGTGCGGGTCTTCTGCGAAGGGCCCAGGTTGCGAGTCGACGTCGAAGACACCGGCATCGGCATTTCAGAAGAAGCGCAGCGAACGCTTTTTCACCGTTTCACCCAGGCCGACAGCTCGACCACTCGGCGCTTCGGAGGCACCGGGCTCGGCCTCGCCATTTCAAAAAGGCTCGCCGAACTCATGGGCGGCACGGTCTCCGTTCGCTCGAAGCCCGGTCACGGGTCGACCTTTTCGTTCACCTTCGAGGCCCCAGTCGTCGAACCGCCACCCCACGACGCACCGGGGTTGTTGCCCGGGCTCAACACCGCAATCGTGTCGGGTGACGCACGTACGGGGGCGTTCATGGCCCGCGAAGTGCGGCGCTTCGGCATCAACACCTGCGTCGTCGCGGGCGTCGAAGCACTGCACGCCAAGGCGGCGACGTGCCGACCCGACGTGATCGTGCTCGTCGGGGCCTCGGCGTCAGAACTCGGGGGCGTGGCGGCAGCGCTTCGGGCGAGCCCCGACCTGGGCCACTGCGGCCTGTTGCTCGCGTCGTACACCCAGCGGGGGCGCGCGACGCCCCCTCCCGAATTCGACGCGTGGTTCAAAATGCCGCTGACCCGCAGCGAAGGTTTCGTGCAAGCCATTCTCAGCGCCGCCGACGCCGCGGCCAATCGCCGCGGAGCGCCCCTCGTACCGCACACTTCGTTGTCGGCGAACCTCGACACCGAAACCGCGGAGATTCACCCCAGCAATGCCCAGGTGCTGCTCGTCGAAGACAACACCGTCAACCAGCGACTGGCGCTGAGGCTCTTGCAGCGCCTCGGCTGCCGGGTCACCCTCGCCGAAAATGGGCGCGACGCCGTCGACCACGCCACCCGAAAGCACTTCGACCTCATTCTGATGGACTGCCACATGCCCGTGATGGACGGCTTTGCCGCGACCCGGGCCATTCGCGCGGCAGAAACCGGGCCTCGCACCCCCATCATCGCGCTCACCGCCGACGCCATGCAGGGAGACCGCGAACGCTGCCTCGCCGCCGGCATGGACGACTATTTGTCGAAGCCCATTCGCGACCGTTCGCTCTCTGAAACCGTTCGGCGCTGGTACCACCCTCGCGCCGCGTAGCGCGCCGAACAGGTTCAGGGTCACGGCCCGAGGGCCGGCGCGCGGCTTCAATGGGCGAGAATGAGCGGCTGCCCAAAACAAGCCGCGCACGATTTGACCCACGCGAGCAAAAACGAGCGCCATTGAGAATGCTCTTCGTTGGAGTCGCGCTGGCCGAAGGCGCCGGTTTCGGGCTCCCCTCCTGGGCTTCAGCACACTTCGCCAGCACAACGACGGCACGCGAAGGCTTCGAGCGCCAGTGCTGAAGCGGCCGCCATCTCCAAGCCGCGACCACCAGCGGCGGGTTCACCGAGCCACTGACTCAAAAGAGGTGGCCCGTCGTCAGCACGGCGTCGCCCCCGGGTTGGCAGCGAACGACTTCTGGTGCGCCGAAGGCCTTCACGACTTCGACCGCCCGCGCTTCGTCTTGCGCGCTCGTGAGCAGCACCGGGTTGGGGCCGGCGTCGAGCGTGAACCAAATGCCCACGCCCCTTTTTCGCTCGGCCTGGAGCGCCTGAATCACGCTCAGCGTTTGAGGCTTGAGGTAACACAGCGGAGGGTTCGCCCCCAGACCGCTCGCGTGCATGCGCCACGCGTTGCGTTCGGCCAGCGCCCCCACGGCTTCGAGGTCTCGCTTCTTGAGCAGGGAGACAATCGCCTTCGCCTCGCGCTCGGCGTCTTTCGCCCACGCCGCGTAGTACGGTGACGTTTCAACCGTCGAACGCATGCCGTCGCGAGACTTCACTTCTTTTTCTTCGCGGCTCACCATGCCCACGAGCAGCCGGAGGTCGGGCCAATGGCGCTCGTCGAAGAGCTGCTCGGCGAAGCTGTCTTTGCCGTCAGCGCGGCGCCCGCGGTTCCACCGCACGAAACCGCCTTCGACGCTGCGGCACGCCGAACCGCTGCCCTGCCGCGCCAAAATCGACTCGGCCTTGGTGTCGCGCGGCAGCTCAGCGGCGGCCCGCGCGGCGACCGACAAGGCGGCGAACGCGGCCGCGCTCGAAGCCAACCCCGCCGACGCGGGAAAGTCGCCCCGCGACACCACCCGCGCCACCCCGAGCTTCGACTTCGTCGACGCGCGAACCAGCTTGAGCGCCTCGACGACCCGGTCGCGTTCGGTGCCTTGCGCCACCTTGCCGTTGATTTCGACCGAGTCGGGGCCTTTGCGCTCGCGCGTGAATTCAACCGTCGTCGTCACCGACAGCGGGCCCAGCGTCACCGAGACGCTCGACTGATGCGGCAAAATCAAACGCTCGTTGCGCTTGCCCCAGTACTTCACCAGAGCAATGTTCGGGTGGGCCACCGCGGTCGCTTTCATGCGCGCGGCTTTCACCACATTCGCCCGCGTCTGTCCCCCTTCGTGGGGCGAACAACACCGGCCGACTCCGTACGACCACCAGAGTTCACCCCAACCGCCCTCACCACGAGACCGTTCGACGCCGACGACGCCTCACCGAACGCCGATGCCCAGACGTCGGGGGCAGCGTGATCGAGGCGCGCCACGGAGCGGCGCGCCCACTCAGCGGCGTTTACCCGACACGCTGGCGAAAGGTCGCACCCGGCCGCGACGGCGACAGGCCAGTGCCCCGAGGCCGCTTCGATCGCCCCCGCCGACCGGAGCCAGGTGGGGCTTGCGGTCTTGGCGTTCACAACGCCGCGGGGCCAGCCAGCTGGCTCGAGAAACAGTCGACGCCCTGTTCGCGCAGGCGCTTCAAGACGGGCTCGGGTTCTTTGAACAACGCCACCACCGCGCCACCGTCACCACCCGCCCCCGTCAGCTTGGCGCCCAATGCCCCCAGACCCCGCAGGCGGTAGAGCATCGCCTCGATGCGCTCACTCGACAGCCCAAGCCCATTGAGCAGCCCCTGGTTCATGTTCATCAAGTCGCCGAGCAAGTCGAGGTCGCCCTTCGTCGCCGCGGCGGCCCCTTCGGTCGCGAGCTTGCCAATTTCGGCGAACACGCGTCGGTACCGGGCCGGCCAAGCGGCCTGTCGCGCTCGCAGCGCGGCCACCGTCACCTTCGTGGCGGTGCGGGGCCCGACGAGGGCGACCAACACCTTCACCGGTTTCTTGGCCTTCACCTCGCGCGCACGACCCTTGTGGTACAGCAACATCGTGCCGCGGGCACTGGTGGTGTGGTCGACGCCCGACGGCGTACCGTGAAATTCTTTTTCGAGCGCGAACGCGATGCGCTCGACCCGCTTCGCGTCGGGAGGGCGACCCGTCTTCGCCTGCAGCAGCGCCCGGGCGACCGCCACGCTGAGCGCCCCCGACGAGCCCAAGCCCATCGACAAGGGCAAGTCGCTTTCGACCGACACGCAGACGCGGGGGTGGCCGGTCAGCGCCGCGCCCCGAGCGAGCGCCCGCTCCAACGCCTCGAGCTGCGCGTCGGCCAGGCCGTCGGGCAACTCGAATTCGAGCTCGTCGGCCGGCGTGGCCACCGCCCTCACCCCGCGCGCAATGGGCGCCGCGAGCGCAGGCTGCCCGTACACCGCGCCGTGTTCACCGAGCAAAATGACTTTGCCCGGGCCAAAACTGACAATTGATTCAGTCATCGCCTTTACGGCGCTGACGTACCGGCAAGCGCCTCCTCGCGCATCATCGACGCGAGCAGCTCTTTCGCCTTCTCGACCTTCACGTGACCCGCGGTCACCAAAGCATTGGCGACCTTCTCGACCCACAGCCCGCGAGCACCGGCCGTGACCGCGACACACCGCGCATGCAACGCCATGTGCCCTTTTTGAATGCCGACCGAGCCCAACGCGCGCACCGCCGCGAAGTTTTGGGCGAGCCCCACCGCCACCATGACCAACGAGAGCTCTCGCGCACTCGAGACGCGCAAAATCTTCAGCGCGGCCTGCACCTGCGGGTGAATTTTGATGGGGCCTCCCACCATGCCGAGCGCCAACGGCAACTCGATGCGGCCGACCAGGTGGCCCTCTTCGAGACGCCACGTCGACAACGGGCGGTACTGGCCGTCGCGGCAAGCAAAGGCGTGCGCCCCGGCTTCAATGGCCCGCCAGTCTTGGCCGGTAGCAATCGCCACCGAGTCAATGCCGTTCATCACGCCTTTGTTGTGGGTCGCCGCGCGGTAAGGGTCGGCCGAAGCAAACCGACTCGCCTGCACGATGCCCTCGGCAATGGCTTCACCCGACATGTCGAAATCGGCCAGCGACTGCACCGGTATGCGGCAGGTCGCTCGCGCCAGACGTCGGTCGGCCAGGTTCGACAAAATGCGCAAGAACACCTTGCCGCCGGTGATTTGCTCGACGAGCGGAGCCACGCCCTCGCACATCGTGTTGATCAAATTCGCGCCCATCGCGTCTTGCGTGTCGATGAGCAGGTGCAACACCAGAATCGGCTCGCCTTTCGGGCCCTCGGGCGCCGGCAGCACGCGAACTTCGATGTCGCGGGCGCCGCCGCCACGCGCAATCATCGACGGGTGAAAGCTGTTCGCGAGCGCGAGCAATTGCTCTTTGTGCGCGACCAACTTTTTCGCCGCTTCGGTCGGGTCGCCGAAATTCGTGACCTGCACCTGGCCGATCATGATCGGGTCGTCGGCCTCGGCCACGAACCCGCCGCCTTCGCGCGCGATCTTCGCGGCGAAACTCACCGCGGCGATGACCGACGGTTCTTCGACCGCCATGGGCACGATGTAGTCGCGACCGTTGATTTGAAGGTTGAGCCCCAAACCCAGTGGCAGACCGAACACGCCCACGGCATTTTCGATCATCGTGTTGGCGGTTTCGTTGGTGAGCCCCCCCTCGCCGTTCATCGCACTCGTTTCGTCGTTCGACAGACGAAACATTCGCGAGACCGTGCCCAGCCGGTCGGCCATGGGCAGCTTGTGAAAACCCGACAACCTCGAAGTGACCATCTCACCCATTGTGCTCTCCGTGTTCTGCAATGCTGCGCTCAGCTTTCGCTGCACGGCTTCAGGCCAAGGCCTCAAGCCAGTCTTTCAATTCGCCAGTCACGACGCGGGGCTTCGACTTCAATTGCGCCGGGGTTCGGCTGCCCGTCAACACCAGCGCCTGCTTGAGCGCCGTCACCACCACCGACAACGCCGCGCGCGCCCCATCAATGCCGCCCGCCTGGTGCGCTTTGAACAAGGGCAGCGCCATGCCACCCAAGTCGGCTCCGAGCGCCAGCGCCTTGGCCACGTCGAGACCCGTACGCATGCCTCCCGACGCCACCAACGTGACGCCCGCGCCGACCGACCGTCGCACCGAAGCGACCGCCGCAGCGGTCGGTATGCCCCAGGTCGCGAACTGGGCCCCGACCTCGCGGGCCGACCCTTCGGCGCGCAACTCTTCGACCCGCACCCACGACGTGCCACCCAACCCCGACACGTCGATGTTTCGCACCCCGACTTCGGCCAACCGCCGCGCCACGTCGGGAGAAACACCGCACCCGGTCTCTTTCACCAGCAACCGGTCGCCCAACGCTTTCACCAATTCGCCCACAATCGCGTACCCACCGCGAAAATCTCGGTCACCCTCGGGCTGGGTCAACTCTTGCCCAGGGTTCAAATGCACGGCCAAACCGTCCGCTCCCAACGCCTCCATCAGGGTACGAACGCGGTCCACTCCGAGTTTCACTGCTTGCACCAGCCCGATGTTGCCCAACAGCACGGTGCTCGGTGCCTGCGCTCGAACGGCAAAGGTTTGGCCCAGTTCGGGGCGCTCGGCCATTGCCCGCTGGCTCCCCACCCCGAAAGCCACGCCAAATTCTTCAGCGACTTGCGCCAAGTCTCGGTTGATCGCCCCCGCCCGTTCGGTGCCGCCCGTCATGCCCGTCACCAACAAGGGCGCCTTGAGTGTCTTGCCCAAAAACCGGGTCGACAAGTCGAGCTCGCCAAAGGCCAACTCGGGCATGGCGCAGTGAACCAACCGCACGTCTTTGAACAACGTTGAATTCTCGCCCGGCGCAACTTCTGCAGTCGCACACAGGTCGAGGTGCGCGTCTTTTCGACGTGCTGTCGTTTCATCCAACATCGGGGGCCCAGGTAGCAGACATGCTCTTCACGATTCCAGCAGCAATCGGCTGATTTTGTTAACGATTGTCATTCGGTGGTCGAATGGGTGATACCAACGGTCGAAATTGCCTCTAAATGGCCATCTCGTGACCGCGCCGCAACCCATTTGTCTGTTTCTTCATCGCGGCGAGTACGACGCGATTCACCAAGGCCTGTCGATCGCGGCGGCCGCCACGGCCTTGGGTCGGCCAACCGAAATCTACTTCTTCTGGTGGGCCCTCGAGCGCTTGGTGACCGACCGGCTCGACACCCCCG
>JBGAIY010000420.1:0-6792 GCA_044225205.1 Myxococcaceae bacterium
AACCACAGGCGACCCAACGCCGCGGGGCCCTCGTCGGCCGGAGCCTTGCCGCCCGACATGCTCGAGCTGTCGTAGGTCAACAGCCACTCGACCCCAGCCACCGAGAGCCCGGTGCTGACGGTCTCTCGCTTCGCCCCCGTCAGGGGCAGCATGGGGTTGCCGTAGCACGCCGATGCTCGCTTGCGCGTCTTGTCGACAACCACGACCGGCCCGCAAATTTGCGTGTTGGTTTGGGTGACGAACACTTCGTTCGGCGGAGGACAGATGCAGAGCCCCGCCGAGAAGTCGAACGTCTCGCCTGAATTGCACTTGAGGTAGTAGGCGACCGTCGGCGCGCCGCCCCCGTCGAGCTTCGACCGGTTGCAGACACCCGTGTACTGATAGTTCATGTCCATGGTCGACAAGATGCGACAGGGCCCGATCGGAACGATGAGGCCACCCATTTTTTCAAGTTCGTAGTTCTCGAGTTCTTGAAGACCGGCGATCCCCAGCGTCGTGCTGTACAGGGAGTTCGCTCCCGTCCAGTGACCGTTGGTGACTTTGGGGTCGAACGAAGTCGCGATACCGCCGAACGCGGGCGCGGCGAGAACGGCGAACACGAAAGACCACCACCTCAAACGACGACTGCAGCCAACAGCTCGATGCATGGCGACACTTCCCGGTGTGAAGAGACTTCGACCACAGGAGTCGCGCCGAGCCATTTGGTTGCAACCGCTCGACCACGTCGCCCACGTGGGCAGACAAGTGTTCGAAAAGAAAGCAAAAGCCGACGACCACACCATTCTCAAGAGTGAAGAGAATCGGCTCGGCCTCACGCCACGTGACGGCTCTTTCTGAGCCCGCTTGAGCTTGGTGTCGACCATTGTTCAAGGCCAGCGGTGTCGAGCCACCTGCAGCTGAGGGCACCGCTCTCCTGAAGTTCTGTTGATCTGATCAGCGTTTCGCTCGCGAGAAGACGAAATGCGTACCCAGCCACCCGAGCCTGGGCTCACGTCGAACCGGGGTCGCGAGACCGATCGTCAAGCGCGTCGCGCCGGCAACCGCTGCGGTCGGGGTGGGCTCGAGACGGTGTGCCCGAGAACTTCGGCGTGTCGTCGAACCATTTCGGCGGGGAGTGGGCCTCCGTGGCCCAAATGAAATCGGCTGGCGCCGGCGGTGAGCAGCTCACCCAGCGCGACCGAAACGCGGCCGGGGTCTTGTTCGAACGGTGGGCGAATGGGGCGACCGAGTCGCATCAACCCGCCGAGGCCGACGCCCGACGCGACGAGGTCGCCCACCAGCGCGTCACCGGTCTTGAGGCATACGCTGACGGCGCCGGCGGTGTGACCACCAGAAGTGACGACTTCTCCTGCGAAACCATACGGCGCCAAGTCGAGCCGCTCGTTGCCGGTGAGCACGAGGTCGGGTGTCACTGGGCGGTACCGGCGGTGAATGAGGCCGAGGTGGTAAAAGGCGCGGCCGGCCCAGCCCGTCGGGCAGAGCGTCATCGGGGCGTCTCCCCGCAGGTACGGCAATTCGGCTTGGTGCGCCACCACGGGCGCCCCGGAGCGTTCGTGAATGCGGGCCGCTCCTCCCGCATGGTCGACGTGGGCGTGGGTCACGACAATCAGCTTGAGTGCCGCCCAGCCGAGCCCGTGCCGGTGAAGCGTGGCCTCGACGGTCGCTTCGAAGCCCGGCAAACCGGCATCGACCAGCACGGCGTTGGGGCCTGAAATCAACAAGTGGGCATTGACGACCTTGAACGGCACTGCGGCCATTCGAACGATGTGAAGCGACATGAGAACCTCAAGGGTGAAGGGTCGGCCCAACAGGTGCGGCGGTGGGTGGTCGGGCGCTTGGCCCAAAACGGCGTTACCCTTGGCCAAGAATGGAACTCCACCTCGCGCCCCCGCCCCAGGTCATCGCTGAACAGGCGCACCTTGCGCTCTCTTCGGCGTACTGGTTGGTGCCCGACTTGCCCGTGGCGGTCGATTCGCGCCACGCCCAGCCGAGCGACGCGGTGAAGCTGCTCGTCGCCGACGACCGGGGCATGCTCGAGCAACACGGCCGACGAGTCGAATTCGGGCCGGCGGCCTTCACCTGGTTCGACCCGGGTTCACCGCACCGACTCTCGGTACGAAGCGGGCGGGTGTTGATCGTTCGTTTTTCGCGCGCCCAGCTTCGGCGGCTTCACCCGTTGCTCGACCTGACGCCGGCCGTCGGCCGCGGCACGTCACGCGCAGAGGCCGTCGCCGCGCGGCTGTTCACCGAGGTGCTGAGCGCGGGCCAACATCTTTCGCTCGAGCAAAGGCTCGCCGCCACTCGCGCCGTGACCTCGGCGTTGGGGCTGTGCGCCCAAAAACCGAGCACGTCTCGACTCGAGCGCCACGTCGCTCAGTCGGTGGCCGACATTGGCGACCGGTTGCGAGAGCCGAGTCTCCAAGTGGCCAGCCTCGCCCAACGCCGGGGCATCAGCCGCCGCTTGCTCGACCGGGCCTTTGTCAGCGTGCTCGGGGTCACCGCCGCTCAATTCATTCGGGCCCAACGCCTCGAAGGCGCCGCCAAAGACCTGCAGCTCGGCCTCGCAGACCGCGTGGGCGTGGGCGAACTGGGCAGGCGCTGGGGTTTCGACGACGCCAGCCACTTCGGGCGCGCGTTTCGGCAGAAATTCGGGCAGTCGCCTGGGGCGTATCGCTCGCGCCTGTCTCGAAAACATCAATAAATTCAAGCACCTCAATCATCGTCGACAAAATTGCGACAACGCGACTCGTCTCCAGTCAGTGCCGGTGAGGAGCCAGTCGATGACCGAACCCGAGCATGTGTGGGCCGACCCTGTCTTTGCGTTGCCGAGGCGGCGACCCGTTTGGTTGCGCAAGGCGCTTGGGGCCGTGGCGCTGGTGCTCTTCGGAGCGCTGGTCGTGCGCCCGGTCGTGGTGGCTTTGACCGAAACCCACTCGGTGGCGGTGGCGCGGGAGGTCTCGCCGGCCGTCGCGACGGTGCCACCACGAGAGACGATGAACCCGGTGTCGCCCCGGCCAGTTGCGGCCAAGCGGTCAGAGCCAGTACGAGGCCAAGCGACGGCGTCACCGCCGGCCCCCCGTGTCTTTGCGCGAGATTTGCTCGATGAACGCACCTAGTTCGAACCAGCTCTACAGCGACGCGACGCTTCGCTGGCCGAATGTTCGCCTGTCGGCCGAGCGGTTTCAGTCGGCGTGGGCCCGGCTGTCAGACACGAGCGAGGGCCCCGACGCCGAACACGCCGCCGACCTGTTCTTGGTGGCGGCCTGTCTCGAGGGAGACGGCGCGGCGCTCGCCGAACTCGACCGCGCCATTCGTGGCCTGTTGCCGCAGCTGCGCAGCTTTGGTCTTTCGAGCAGCGACCTCGACTCGTTGGCGCACGACACGTTGACCAAGTTGTTGGCGCGCGACGCGGGTGGCCCGCGGTTGGCTCGGTATTCGGCCCGCGGGCCGTTGGCGGGGTGGCTGCACGTGGTGATGACGCGGCAGGTGCTCGACCTGCGCACCGCGCGGCACAGCGAAGTCGAGCTCGACGACGTGCTGCTGGGCTCGCTCGGTACCGACGGCGCGCCCGAACTCGAGCTGATTCGCGAACAATTTCGCGGCTCGTTCAGTGAGGCGTTTCGAGCCGCCATTGGGCGTCTCACGCCGAGGCAGCGCAACTTGCTGCGGCAGTACTACCTCGACACGCTTTCGCTCGAAGAAATGGGTTTGCTCTACCGCACCCACCGTTCGACGGTGGCTCGGTGGCTCGCTGACGCGCGCACGGCGGTGCTCGAACTGATGCGCGACGAGGTGGCGTTGCGGTTGGGCATTGGTCGTCTCGAGGTCGACAGCATCATGCGCGTGGTGGGCTCGCGGCTCGACGTGTCGGCCGGTCTTTTTCTCAGTCAGGCGGTTTCGTGAACATGCATTCGGTACTTCGCCACGCCCGCGTGGTCTTCGCGGTGTCGCTCGTTTCGGCGTGGGTGCACGCCGCCGAACCCAGCGAGGCGGCGAAGTTGTTCGACGAGGGTCGCGCCGCGTTCAAGGCCAACGATTTTGCCAAAGCGTGCCCGGCCTTCGCGCGCAGCTACGAGCTCGAACCGGTGTTGGGCACGTTGCTCAACTGGGCGAGCTGCCTCGAAAAGCAGGGCGCGTTCACGACCGCCTGGCTGCGCTTCAACGACGCCATTGACTGGGCGCAACGCACCCACGAAGCAGAGCGCGAGCAATTCGCGAGAGAACATGCCAAGGCGCTGAGAGCGTCGGTCTCGTGGCTGGCGTTGACCGCTTCGACCGAACTCGAAGTGAAGGTCGACGGCCGGGCGGTGCGGGTGTCGCCGACGGCCATTTCATTGCCGGCCGAAGTGGGGCCGCACGAGGTGCGAGCCGAAATGCCGGGCCATGAGGCCTCGGTCGCGACGGTGACCATCACCAAGGCCGGTGAGACGGTGACCTACGCGGTGCCGCCGCTGAAAAAGACGCTGCTCGAGCCGCCGCCCATGCCGGTCGCTTCGTCGCCGGCGGTCGACGGCCCAACCGTTCAAAGCCCCCCGGCGGCCCCGGCTGGCGTCACGCTCGCTTCGAGCCGCGGCCCTTCGGCGGCGGGCATTTCGCTCGTCGTGGTGGGGTCGCTCGCCCTCGTGGGCGGCGTCGTCGGTCTGGTCTGGAGTTTTTCGACGTATGACTTGCTGCAAGGTCAGCGCGTCGATGCCGCCAACCCACAGCCCCGCGTGTCGGTCGATGAGTTCAACAAGCTGCGGTGGGTGCCAGGTCTGTCGTGGGCTGGAGTGGCGGTGGGGGCGGCGGCGATTTCGGCGGGCTTGGTGATCAACGCGGTGTCGCTGTCGGGCACCAAGTACGTGGCCATTTCACCCAGCTTCGACGCCTCCGGCGCCGGAGTGACGGTGTCGGGCCGTTTCTAAGCGCCGTTGTGCCCAGCGCGTCGTGGTCGGCGTCGCGTCGTGCCGGCAACGTGAAGACTGAACAGCAGAGGTGAGTGCAATGCGATTCAACGGTGAACGCAGCAGTGGCGCTGTCATGGCGGTGCTCGCGGTGTGGTGTTCGGGGTGCTTCGACCTGAACGCCGGGCACTACGCCTTCGGCGACGCCGGAGTCGACGCGGGTTCAGAACAAGCCGGCGACTGCGCACGTGCATGCGACACGCCTCCGGCCGCGCACTGCGTGGGGCCCAAGACGCTCGAGGCGTTTCCCTCGCATGGGCGGTGCAGCGCCAACGGCGGCTGTGGGTACAACCCGGTGACGATTCGCTGTGCGAGCGCGTGCGAAAACGACCACTGCGTCGACGAGCCGTGCGCCGGAGTCTTTTGCGAAACGCCGCCGCCTCCGCAATGTCGAGACGACGCCACCGTGGCTTCGTACAGCGGGCCAGGCACCTGCAACGCAGGCCAGTGCACCTACCCGTCGACGGTGCAGCAGTGCCCCGGTGGGTGCGCGAACAACTTTTGCGCGGGCAACGCGTGCGCGGGCAAACAGTGCCTCACACCGCCCGAGCCCAAGTGTCTCGACCAGCACACGTTGCGGCAGTTCGTGAGCCCGGGCAGCTGCTCGGGTACCGCCACCGCCGCCTGCGTGTACGACTCCGCCGACGTGGCCTGTGCGAATGGGTGCTCGGCCGGAGCTTGCCTGGCCGACCCGTGCGCGGGCCAGGTCTGTCAGCAGCCTCCGGCGAAGACCTGTGTGAATTCAACGACGAAGCGCTCTTTCGCCGCCGTCGGTACCTGCAACCAGGGTACTTGCGAATACACCTCGACCGAGGTGGTGTGCCTCGCGGGCCAGCAGTGTGTGGGCGGCGAGTGTGAAGCGGTGGCGGTCGACGGGGGGAGCGCTGGTGACGGCGGTGTCGGCTCCAAAGCCCGCATCGAAGTGGCGGCGGCGTTGCCTTTTGGCACGGTGCCGTGGGTGTCAGGCACGCAGGCCTCGCGCCGGCTCACGGTGAAGAACGTGGGCGAAGGGCCGCTGTTTTTCGAACAGGGCGCACCGTTCAAGCTGAGCGGGCCGCAAGCGGCCGAATTCAGCGCAGTGCTGTCGAACGCGTATGACCCCGTCGGCGGGTTGGCCCCCGGTGACGTGGTGACGCTGCAGCTCACCTTGAGCCCCACGGCCGTGGGCAGCAAGCTGGCGGTGCTGACGCTGTCGACCAACGACCCGCAGCTGCCGAAGGCCCCGGTGACCCTCTCGGCGAACGTGTCGGTGGTCGACCCGTGCAGCTGGTCGGTGACGCCGAGTTCGCTCGACTTCGACAACGTGCCGCGCGGTCTCACCAAGACGCTGCCGGTGACGGTGACGAACACCGGTGCCGCCCCGTGTTACCTGAGCAACGTCGACCTGAAGGCGGGCACCCACCCAGGCTTCACGCTGGCGGGTGGCCCGGTCGACAGCAAAGTCATCGCGGCGGGAGAAGCGTGGGTGCTGTCGGTGAGAGTGGCTCCGGTGAATGACGACTCGCCCATTTCGGGCGAACTCGTTTTTTCGATTTCGTCTCCGCCGTCGCCCACGGGCACGGTGTCGTTGCGCGCGACGACGCTGCCTCCGTGCGTGGTGGTGACTCCCGACCCGACCGACTTCGGCACGGCGCGCGTGGGCTGCACGTCGCCCGCTCACACCTTCACCGTGTTCAACGCTTGCCCTCAGCCCATTCAAATTTCGTCGGTCACCATGCAAGACGGGGCGGGCGAGCCCGAAGGAGGGGCCGATTGCCCGACGCAGGCGGCGTGCCCCGAGTTCGTGCTGACGACGCTGCCTCCGGCGGCGGTCGGAGTCGGTGCCACCGCGACGTTTCAGGCGACCTAT
>JBGAIY010000421.1:0-6652 GCA_044225205.1 Myxococcaceae bacterium
GTGTCGGTTTGGTCGATGTCGGCGCCCTGCATTTGAATGATCATCAACAGGTCGCCCGCGCCCAACGGGCCGAAGTTCGCGCTGTCGAGCGTCGTGACGTCGTTCACCGCCAACAGGGTCGCTCCAGCCGCCACCGACGTCTTCAACGCCGCGTACTGGTTGACGACGACCGACGTGGCGTAGGTCTGCGCACCGTCGGTACCCATCAACGCCGAACCCGACGTGGCCGACACCGGCCTGGGCGCAAGACTCGACTTCGTCAGCGCCTCGCTCTGCGCCAATTGCTGCTGTGAACAGCCCGAAACCACCGCTCCCAGGCTCAGGGCCAGGAGCGCGCGCTTCAACGCGACGTGCAAGGGAAACCTCCAGCGTTCAAACCCCGTAAAGTATTGCGACCAGTACGGAAGATTGCGCTGTGGGTCTTTGGTGCCGAATGTGGTTCTGCCGGAGAATGCGACGGCGGCGGGCTCAGCCCCGCGACCAGGCCTCGATTTCGGGCGAGGCGCCGAACGAGTCGATGAAGCGCTTGGCGAATTCAGCCCGAGTGAAGGTGTGCTCTTGGCAACCCTTCTTTTCAATGACGAAGGTCGCGGCCAGCGCGGCAATTCGGGCGGCGGTCGGCAAGGGCATGCCCCGCGAGAGGCCCAACGCGAGGCCGGCCAGGTAGGCGTCGCCCGCCCCAGTGGGGTCGACGAGCGCCGCCGTCTTGGCGATCGGTATCTCCACCGGCGCCTGGCCCCGCACGAACACGCGGGAGCCTTCTTCGCCTCGCGTCATCACCGTCAGCGGAGCCGACGCAATCAGCTCGGCTTCGGTCTGGCCCGTGGCCCGAGCCATCATGCCGAATTCGTAGTCGTTGCCGACCAGCACCGCGCACCCGTCAATGCCGTTCAAGATCTGAGCCTTGTCGAGCCGGGGCACCTGCTTGCCAGGGTCAAAAATGTAGCTGACGCCCGCCCGCTTGCACTCCAGGGTGTGGCGCTGCATCGACTCCGGGTCGGTCGGCGAAATGATGACCCAGTCGTTCTTCTGCAGACCAATTGACTCGAGCGACACCTCGCGCGCGTGCACCACCGCCCCAGGGTAGAAGGCGACAATTTGGTTGTTCACCTGGTCGGTGTTGATGAAGCAGCTCGCGGTGAACTCATTCGCCACCTCGCGCACCCCAACCGGGTCGATGCCGGCCCGCTTCATCCACTCCCGGTACTCGCCGAAGTCTTGGCCCGCGGCCGAGACCACCGCCGTCTTCGCGCCCAAAAGCGCCAAGGTGTAGGCGATGTTGCCCGCCGTGCCGCCCCGCAGCCGCTTCATGGAGTCGACCAAAAAGCTCACCGTCAGCATGTGCACTTTGTCGGGCAAGATGTGGTCAGAAAACCGCCCGGGGAAATTCATGATGTAGTCGTAAGCGAGCGAGCCAGTGACAACGATGCGCACGGTGAGGCCTTTCACGTGAAAACTTGCAGGCTCGCCGTCTAACCGATGTGACGCGCCGTGGCGAGGCCCAGCATGTCGGCCCTCGTCAGCCCTGGGTCAGCACGTGTAACTGGCGCACTTCACTCGCGTTTCAAACCGGTGAAAACGTCACTCGGTCACCGAACACCACGGCATTCGCCTTCGCACGCGCTCCACCTCGGCGCTCGGCAACGCCCCTTGGCCCAACGAGAGCCGACGCAACTTCACCAACTCCACCAGCGTCTGCGGCACGGCCGAAAACTCGTTGCCGTGGAGGTACAACAGCTCGAGGTTGCGCAGCCGCCCCAAGTCGTCAGGCAGCGAGCGCAGCCCCGAATACGAAGCATCGAGGTGAACCAGCGCGTCGTACCCTCGCTCGAACGCCCCCTCGAGGCTCAACGGCTTGGCGGGAGACGCCGACAGCATCAACCGCCGAAGCCGGCCGAGCGTCTGCAGCCCCTTCGGCAGCCGCCCGGCGGCCGTGAGCCACACTTCGTCGAGCTGGGTCAGCGCCGACAGATCGGCCGGCAGCTCGAGCGCACAGCCCGTGGCCCGAAACACCGTGAGCTTCGTCAGCCGCGTCAACCGCTCGTCGACCGACCTCACCGAATTCAAGCTCAGGTCGAGGCTCCGCAGCTCGGTCAGCCCGTAGACGACGTCGGGCATGACCGTCAGCCGGTTGCTCGACACGTCGAGCGCCTCCAACGGCAGCGCCCCCAGCTCGGCTGGCAAGCCGGTGAGCAGGTTTTCAGTGAGCACGAGCGACCGAAGGCCGTCGAGCGAGGCGATTCGCGGCGACAGCGTGCCAAGGTCGAGGTGCGAGAGCCACAGCTCCCGGCTCCAGTGGAGACCGAAGCGTTCGACCACCCCCATGAATTCGTCGGGGGTCATCACCGAAGTCAGACAGAGCAAGCCGTGGCCACCCCACAGGTGTACCTGCGCCGCGAGCGCGCCGACCGCCACACCGCACGCCTCGGCCAGCGCCGGCACCACCGAGGCGACCCGCATGGCCGAGCTTCTCGACGTCAGCTTGGCCGGGTTTCTCCGCCGCTCCTCCATCGTCAAGGGGCTCACGGTCGACAGGGTTTCACCGGCCCGGTGCCGCACCGAGGCCACCGGGTGCGCCAGCTCGAGCCCCAACAACCCCACCACGTTTCTCGCGGCCGCCCATTCGGGCAAACGGCGCAGCCCCTCGCGCTCGACGGCGGCTTTCGCTCGGGCCAGCTGCGTGGGGTCGGGGGCGCCGTGTTCGGCGCGAATGAAGCGCACCAGCGCCGCCACCAAAGGTTCGGGCAGGTCGAACCGCTCTTCGATCGAATCGAGCGCGACGGCGACCTGCGCTGGGTCGCGGCTCGTCAGCAGCTCGACTTGCGCCCGAGCGCTCAACCGATGTCGAAGACGGCTTTCGTGGTGAGTTCACGAAGCTCGCGGTAGCTGCGGTTCGCTTCGCGCAGCAGGTCTTCACTCGAGCGAATGCGCTCGTGGGGAAACACGGCGCCTCCGACGCGGCTGACCACCCTGATGCGGCCGTTGGGCCCCTCGACCACGACGCGGCTCACCACTTCGTTGAGGCGGTCGCCGACAATGCGCGCCCCCTTCAAGTCGGTCTCGGGCAGCAACACCACGAACTCGTCAGAGTCGACCCGAAACAACCGGTCGGCCCCGCGCAAGATGTTGCGAATTTCGCCAGCAACTTGCCCCAAGTACGCATCGCACGCGTCACGGCCCAACTGGTACCGCAGGCCCTGGTAGTCGTCGAACCCGAACATCAGGCAGCTCGCGGGCCGACCATACCGGCGGCTGCGCGCAAGCTCAGAATCGAGCGAGGCCTTGAGCTGCGAGTACGTGCCCGCCCCCGTCACCGGGTCGAGCGCCCGAAACTGCGCCAGTTCTTCTTCGGCCGCCATGAGCCGGCGGCGGTACTGGCGCACCATCAACGCCGAGTTGATGCGCGTCTGCAGCTCGATGAGCTTGAACGGCTTGGTGACGTAGTCGTCGGCCCCCAGTTCCATGCCGCGAATCTTGCCGTCCATGTCTCCCATGGCGGTCAAGATGATCACGGGCAGCTCGGCCAATTCGGTGTTCTCCCGAACCGACTTCAGCACCGAGAACCCGTCGCGGCGGGGCATCATCAAGTCGAGCAGCATCAGGTCGGGCTTCTCGACCGCGAGCCGCGCCAAGGCGTCGTTGCCGTCTTCGGCTTGCACCACGCGAAAACCCGACGACTCGCACAAGTCACGCAACAAATTTCGGGTGTGCTCATCATCGTCGACGACGAGCACCAGCTTGTTCGTCAGTTCGGCTGGGGGCAGGGGAGTCACCACAACGGGCCAGAGTCTAGACGCTTTCGCCTTCGCCGGCTCGGTTTTTACCCCTGAAAATCACGCGCCCGGCTCTCGAACCGCGTGTATTCGCCCAAGAACACCAGGTCGACCGAGCCCACCGGGCCGTTTCGCTGCTTGGCGATGATGAGCTCGACCGGTATCGCCGAACGCGCGGTCGTCGGCGGCGCTTCGCCTTCTTCGCCCTCGTCTTCACGGTGAATGAACATCACCACGTCGGCGTCTTGCTCGATGGCGCCCGACTCGCGCAAGTCTGAGAGCATGGGCTTGCCGCCTTTGCGCTCTTCGACTTTTCGGTTCAGCTGACTGAGCGCAATGATCGGCACGTCGAGCTCTTTCGCCAATTGCTTGAGCGCGCGCGAAATTTCAGAAACCTCGAGCTGGCGGCTCTCGACCTTGCCTTTTTGGTGCATCAGCTGGAGGTAGTCGATGACGATGAGCCCCATCGTGCCTTCTTTTTGCTTGAGCCGCCGGGCCTTGGCGCGCAAGTCGAACGACGACAAACCGCCCGAGTCGTCGACGAAGAACTTCAAATTGAAAAGCTCGGCGGCCGACTGCTGAATGCGCTCTTCGTCGGCCGGCGACAGGCGGCCACCGCGCAGCTTCTTCATGTCGACCTTGGCGTGGGTGGCCAACAAACGCGTCACGAGCTGAACCGACGGCATTTCGAGCGAAAACACCGCGACGGCTTTCTCTTCTTTCGCCGCCACGTGCAGTGCAATGTTCATGGCGAGCGACGTTTTGCCGATGCCCGGTCGGGCCGCCAAAATGATGAGTTCGCCGCCGTGCAAGCCCGTGAGCTGGTTGTCGAGGTCGATGAAGCCGGTGCTCGTGCCGGTAATGCCGCTCGCGTTCTTCTTCATCTGATCGAGCAGCGTGAGCGCTGGCTCCATCAGCTCCGACATGACGATCAGGTCACCGGCGCGGCGCTTCTCGGCGATCTGAAAGACCTTGCGCTCGGCCTCGTCGAGCAGCTCGAGCACTTCGCCGGTCTCTTGCGACGCGAGCTCGAGAATTTCACGCCCCGCCAACGCCAACAGCCGCCGGGTCGACTGGTTTTTGATGATGCGCGCGTAGTCGACCGCGTTGTTGCTGAACGGCACCATCTGGTCGAGCTGCGAGAGGTACGTGGGGCCGCCCACGCTCGCCAACTGACCCTTGGTCTTCAGTTCTTCAGAAATGGTGAGCGGGTCGACCCGCTCTTGGCGCCCGTCGAGCGCCAGCATCGCCGCGAAAATTTGCCCGTGCGCCTGGTTCGAAAAGTCGTCGGCGATGACGACCTCGGCCACATCAGACAACACCGAGTTGTCCATGATGATGGCGCCCAGCACGGCCCGCTCGGCGGCCAAGTCTTCGTGCACCCGCGGCTGAAAACCAGAACTCATAGGCTGCTTTTAACCCCAGAAACTGACGAGCCGCACCAAACCGAAATGGTTCGGCGCGGCTCGAGAGCCACACGTACAGCGGGTACGAAGCTTACGCTTGCGCTTCGCCCTTCACGTTGACCGTGATCTTCGCGTGCACGTCGCGGTGCAGGCGCAGTTCGACTTCGAACGTGCCCACCGTGCGAATGGGGTCGACGAGGTGAATGACCCGGCGGTCGAGCTTGTGACCCGCCGCGGCCAACGCCTCGGCGATGTCGAGCGCGGTGACCGAGCCGAACAACTTGTCTTGTTCACCGACCTTGCGGCTGATGTTCACCGCCACGTTGGCGAGCTTCTTCGCTTCGTCGGCCGCCGCGCCCTTGAGCTTCTGTTGACGCAGCTCGATGACCTGCTTCTCGTGCTCGAGGTGAGCCACGTTCGCCGCCGAGGCCAACATGCCCAGGTTGCGGGGCAGCAAGAAGTTGCGAGCGTAACCGTCTTTGACGTTCACGATCTCGCCCGACTTGCCCAGGTTGTACACGTCTTCTCGCAAAATGATCTTCATGACGCTCACCCAGCCAAAACGATGTAGGGAATGAGGGCCAAGCCGCGCGACATTTTCACGGCTTTGGCGACGGCCCGTTGGTGCTTCGAGCAGTTGCCCGAAATGCGACGGGGTATGATCTTGCCGCGCTCGGTGACGAAGTACTTGAGCGTCGACTGGTCTTTGAAGTCGACCTTCGCGTTCTTGTCAGCACAGAACCGGCACACGCGGCGGCGTGAAAAACCACGGCCTCCACGCTTCTCGTCGTCGCCGCCCTTGTCGTCTTTCTTCTCTCGCTTCTCGAAATTGTCTCGCATGGTCGTATCTCCTGTCGGCGTCAGCCGTTGTCCATGTCGTTGTCAAAACCGCCGTCGAACTCGCCGCCCATGTCTTCACGCTCGGCGCCACCAAACGGCTTGTTGTCGTCGACGTCACCGGCCAGCTTCAGGTCTTCTTGCTCGGCCATGGTCGAAGGGTCGATGTCGTCAGCCAACCGCTTCGACATGTAGCGCGACACTTCGTCGAGGTTGCGCAGGTTGCGCTCGAGTTCGGCCACCAGGTTCGAACCACCCAGGTAGTGCGCGTGAATGTAAATGGCGCGGGGCTGCTTCGCGACCGGGTACATGGTCTTCTTCTTGCCCCACAACGTGAAGCGAATGAACTTGCCGCCATCGCGATTCACGATGCCGCGCACGCGTTCTTTCACCTTGTCGACGTTCTCGTCGGTGAGATCGGGTTTCACCAGAAACACGGTCTCGTATTCGCGCATCTTCGCGCTCTTCGCTGCTTCTGCCATGTGTTCTCTCCCCACGGGTTCTGCCCACTGGCTCGCCAGTGAGCGGGGAAACGGTCGTCTTTTCGGTTGACCGGGAGTGGGAAACGGCGCGCCCACCGCCCTCGCGCTTGAAGCAAGACGGCGGGCACCACGCCCACCGCCTTTTTGAAAAAAG
>JBGAIY010000422.1:0-6760 GCA_044225205.1 Myxococcaceae bacterium
AAGTGGCGACCTTGCGGGAGGCGACGGGTCAAAAATCGCTGGCGCTGACCTCGCGGCTGCGCTCGTTCGCCGAGGCGCCAGCAGACCCCGAAGTGCGTGAAGGGCTCGAGCGGCTGTGCGCCGACTTGGGGGCGTTCGAAGAGCTCACGTCGGCGTACGAAGACGCGCTCGAACGCGGGGTGGGCGAGCCGCTGGCCGGTGAGTTGTGGCGGCGGTTGGCCATTTTGAATGGCGACCGCCTGGCGCGCTTCGACCTCGCCGCCAAAGCGTGGAACGAGGTGCTCGCGCGCAACCCGAAAGACGTCTTCGTGTTGGAGGCGTTGGCCCGCATTTACCGGCGCACGTCGGCGTTTCGCGAGTTGTCGGTGGTGATGCGGCGGCAGCTGGCGCTCGAGACGAACGTCGTGGCGCAGACGAACCTGCTGTTCGAATTGGCGACGCTGGCCGAAGACACGCTGGCCGACAAGCAACTGGCGGCGCAGTGCTACACGGCGATTCTCGAACGCCGCCCCGAAGAACCGAACGCGATCAAGTTTCTGGCTCGAATTTTGGGCGAAATGGAGCGCTGGCCCGAGCTGGCGGCGCTGATTGTACGTGAAGTGCAGCTGGCCGAGAGCCACCAGCAAGAAGAAGAGGCGTTGGAATTGCTCGTTCGCCTCGGTCGGTTGAAGCTGACTCGCCTGGGCGACCCACGGGGCGCCCTCACCACGTTTCAGGAGGTCTTGCGCCGTAAGCCCGCACACGCTGGGGCTTTGGGCGCATTGGAAGAAATGGCCCGTTCTGACAATCCACTCAAGGGTGAAGCGGCGAGCACGCTCGAACCGGTGTTCGCGCAAGAGGGTGAGCACCTCAAGTTGGTTCAAATGCTCGAGGCGCGAGTCACGGCCGAGCCTCAGGCGTCTGAGCGGTCGATGCTCTTGCGCAAAATGGCCGAAGTCTATTCGCAGCAAATGGACAACAGCGAAATGGCCTTCGTGGCCGCGACGCGGGCCCTGCGCGAAGACCCGAACGACCAGCGAAACCTCGACGTGACGTTGCTGTTGTACAAGTCGGCCGACGCGGTCGACGAGGTCATCGCGCTGCTGACCGAAGTGGCTCCGCGGGCTTCGAATGACGGGGCCCGGGCGACGCTGTTTCGGGCGTTGGCGCGGCTGCAAATGCAGAACGACGAAGCCGCCGAAGCCGTCGAGAGTTGGAAGCGGGTCATGGAGCTGGCCCCGACCGACCCCGAGGCGATGGAGCAGGTGGGCAAGCTCTTGGCGATGCAGGGCCGCGTGCCCGAACTGCTCGAAGTGTTGCGTCGGCAACTGAACGTCGAAGAAGACCTCGAGCGACGGGTGGCGTTGCTGTTTCAAATGGGCGTGCTGCAAGAAGAGCAGCTCAAAGACGCGAACGGGGCCTTGGTGACGTTTCGCCGGCTGCTCGAGCTCAAGGGCGACCACCCGGCGGGCCTCGAGCGCATGGAGCGGCTGACCGAAGCGCAACAGCGCTGGCCGGAGCTGGCCGACGTGATGGCGCGCCGTCGCAAGGCGGTGCCGGCCGACGAGCTGCCCGACCTGCTGTACCGGCTGGCGGTGGTGCGCGAAACCAGGTTGCTCGACAAGGCGGGAGCGCTCGAGCTGTACACCGAATTGCTCACCGAGAACGCCCGGCACCCCGGCGCCATTGCGCGCTTGGAGGGCATCGTTCAGAAGGAGCCGCAGAACATCGGCGCGGTCGAGGTGCTGCTGAAGGCGTACCGGGCGGGAGACCCGGCCAAGTTGGCGCAGCTCATCGAGGCGCGGGTCGGCGTGTCGCCCGACACGAATGAGCGCAAGCGCTTGTTGGTCGAGCTGGCGCAGGTGCGTGACGCGCAGTCAGAACCCGAACTGGCGTACCTCGCATTTTACCGGGCCTTCAAAGAAGACCCGAACGACGCCGAGCTGCGCAAGCGGCTCGAGCAGGCGGCGCAGGTCGCCGGCAGTTGGGACGAGCTGGTCTCGGCGTACGAGTCGGAGTTGCCGCGAATTGCCGAACGGGCCGACGCGGCGGGCGTGTGTCTGACCATGGGCCAGGTGTTCGAGCAGCGGCTCAACGAACCCGAGCGCGCGGTCGAATTCTACGAAAAGGCGCGCGGGTTCGACCCCGAGGTGGGCGGCCGGGCGTTGCCGGCGCTCGACCGGCTGTATGGGCAGCTGAACCAAGCCGAGCAGCAAGCCGACGTGCTCGACGCGATGATGGCCCTGGCCCAAGAGCCAGCCGACCGGGTGGCGCTGGCGTTTCGGTTGGGTCAACTGGCGCAAGAGCGGCTCGACAACCCTGACCGTGCGGCGGCGGCCTTCGAGAAGGTGCTCGAGAGCGACCCGAAGCACTTGCCGTCGCTCCGGTCGCTCGAGGTGCTGTCAGAGCAGGCCAAACGCAACGAGAAGCTCTACGCGGTGCTCGAGGCGCAAGCGTCGATCGTGCAGGGGGCCGAGCGCGAACGCGTGCTGGGCAAAATGGCCGTCGTTTCGGCCGAGGGCATTGGCGACATTGGCCATTCGATTTCGCTGTACCAAGAGCTGTTGTCGAAGAACCCGCGCAACGAACAAGCGTTCGACGCGCTGAACGCGCTGCTCGACAAAGCGGGCCGGTACGACGAACTCAAAGACCTGCTGAGCGCCAAGTTGCAGGTGACGATCGACCCGCGCGAACTGGTGCGGCTCAACGAGCGGGTGGGGCGGGTGCTGTTCGAACGGCTGAGCCGCCCCGAAGACGCGATACCGTTCTTCAAAGCGGCGCTCGACCGCGACGCGCGCCACCGCGGCGCGTTGGAAGCCTTGCGCGACATTTTCGAGGCGCTCGACCGAAAAGAAGACCTGATCATCGTTTTGCGGCGCTTGATACCGCTGCAAGAAGACGCGACCGGCGTGAAGCACATTCGCATTCGCCTGGCCGAAATCATTGCCGGGAGCGCGAGGCGCGAAGAGTCGCTCGACGCGGCCCGCCGGGCGCTCGAAGTGGAACCGCATTCGATCGGCGAGCTCGACCGGTTGCATGGCGTGTTCATGCAGCTCACAGCGTGGCCCGACGCGATGCGGGTGCTCGAGCTCAAGACCCAGGTGTTCTTGGGGCAAGAAGAACGCGAGCAAGCGGTGGCGACCATGTTTCAGGTCGCCGACATGTGGCGTTCGGCGGCGGCGAAGCCCGAAATGGCGGGCCCCGCGCTCGAGCGCATTCTCGAAATCGACCACGCGAACCGGCCCGCGTACGAGCAAGCGCTCGAGCTGTATTCGACGGTGAACGACTGGCGCAGCTACGCCCAGGTGATGGACCGGTATTTGCCGAACCTGGTGACCGACGAAGAAAAGGTCGCGACGCTGCAGAGCCTGGCGCAAGTACAAGAACAGAAGCTCGGCCAAAAAGACGTGGCGTTTCTGCAGTACTGCCGTGCCCTGCAGCTCAACGCGAACGACGACGCCATTCGCGAACAGGTCGAGCGCTTGGCCGAAGAAACGGGCAGCTACGAAGAACTCGCGGCGGTGTACGAAGAAGTCGCCGACAACTTGCCGAAGGGGCCGCTCGCCGAGCGCATGTATTTGACGTTGGCGCGCGTGCACGACGCGAAGCTCGACGAACCCGACGAAGCCGAAGCGGCGCTGCGCAAGATTCTCGAATTCGACCCGACGAACGAGCCGGCGCTCGAGCAGCTCGCGTCGATGTTCAACCGCCGCGGCAAGAGCAAAGAATACGTGGTCTCGCTCGAGCAGAAGCTCGAAGCGGCGAGCAGCATTGAAAAGCGCAAGGACATTTTGCGCGAAATCGCCCGGGTGTACGACGAGCAGCTCGAAGACCCGGTCGAAGCCGAGAGCGCGCTGCAGCGGGCGCTCGAACTCGAGCCCGACGCGCAGACGTTGTCGAACGTGGCGCTGTTGCAGAAGCGCCAGAACAACCACGCCGGCGTGGCGAGCACGTTGTTGCGCATGCGCGACATCGCTCAGACGCCCGAAGACCGCGGTCGCATTCAGGTCGAAGTGGCGCAGGTGTACGAGCGCGACCTGCAAGACGACGAAGCGGCGGTCGAAGGGTACCGGCAGGCGCTCGAGTTCGACCCTTCGAACTTGCCCGCGCTCGACGCGCTGGAACGGCTGTATTCGAAGCTCGACCGGCCGGCCGAATTGCTCGCGGTGTACGAGCGGCAAATCGAGCTCGCGACCGACTACCGCGAGCGCATCAAAATTCTCTTCAAGAGCGCCTCGATTTGGGAAGAGCGTTACCAAAACCTGGCGAACGCCGACGCGTGCATCGACGCGGCGCTGCAGGTCGACCCGCAGAACCTGCAGGCGATCAAGGCGCTCGAGCGGCTGCGCAAGGCGCAAGGCCGGTGGGACGAGCTCATCGGCGTGGTCGACCGACACATTCAGTTGCTCACGAGCGCCGAAGAAAAGGCCGAGCTGTGTGTCGAAATGGGCGACATTTTTCACCAACAGCTCAAAGCGGTCGACCGCGCGGTGACGGCGTACCACCAGGCGCTCGAGTTGAACCCGAAGTGCCGGCCGGCGATGCACGCCTTGGGCACGTTGTACGAGCGCAGCGGCAACTGGCCGTTCGCGCTCGACATGCTCGAGCGTGAAGCGCAGGCCCTGGGGCCGACGCCCGAAGCGGTCGAGCTGTGGTTTCGCAGCGGCAAGATCAACGAAGACATGTTGATCGACGTCGAGAGCGCGAAGCGGTGTTTTCTCGAAGCCCTGCGAATCGACGCGGCGTACCTGCCGGCCATTCGCAGCCACAAGGGGTTGTACGAGGCGCAAAAAGACTGGGCGTCGTACGAAAAAGCGCTGATCGAAGAGGCGCGGCAGACCGACGACCCCCTTGAAAAGTCGAACGCGTTTCTCGAAGTGGCGCACTACTACGAGCGCCAAGAAGACCGCGACCAGGCGACGACGTACTACGAAGAGTCACTCAAGTTGGTGCCCGACTCGCTCGAAGCGGCGCGGCCGTTGGCCGACATTTACCTCTCGGTCGAAAACTGGGAGCGGTGCGAGAAGATGCTCGACATCGTCGTCGCGAAGATGTCGCTGCGCTTCGCCCAGACGCCCGACGATTCTGAACTCGCCAAAGAACTGTGCCGCCGGTACTACCGCCAAGGGTACGTCTGCGAAAAGAACGGCCGCCGCGACAAGGCGCTGGCCGCGTATGAGCGGGCCTACCAGCTCGATTCGACCTACCTGGCGGTGCTCGAGGGGTACGGCAACCTGCTGGTGCAGGCGAAGCGCTTCGAAGAGGCGCTCAAGGTGTACCAGTCGATCTTGTTGCACCACCGTGGCGACCTGACCGACCTCGAAGTCGCCGAAATTTATTGGACGTTGGGCGACCTGCACTTGCAGTTGAAGCAGCTCGACCGCGCCGAAAATCACTTCGAGAAGGCGTTGGCCATCGACAGCAGCCACGAGCCCAGCTTGCGTTCGATGGTGGTCATTGCCGAGTCGGCGCAGGTCTTCGACAAGGCGGCCGAGTACCGCCAGAAGTTGTTGCAGGTGGTCGACGGCGACGCGAAGTTCGAAGTGGGCGTGGGGCTGGGCAAGCTCGCGCGGGAGCGGCTGTCAGACCCGTACATGGCGATCGACGCGTACCTCGCGGCGCACCGGGTGCACCCCGACGCTCTCGAGGTGATGGACGCGCTCTACGTGCTGTACCGCGAGACGAAGCAGGGCGCGAAAGCGGCGGAGATGCTCGAGAAAATGCTCTCGACGCCGGTACTGCAACAAGACCCACAGAAAGCGAAGCGGGTGTGGTTCGCGCTGGGTGAAATTTCGCGCGACGAGTTGCTCGACGTTGAAAAAGCGACGGCGGCGTTCAACCAAGCGCTCGACCTCGACTGGCGGTTTCTCGACGCGTTCAGCGCCATCGAAGCGATGCTGGGCCGCAACAAGAAGTGGAAGACGCTCGACGAAAACTACAAGCGCATGTTGGCGCGTTTTCCCAAAACCGAAGAGACGCACTTGGCGCGCATGGCGATTTGGCGCGCGCTGGGCGACATGTACCTCAACGTCATGAAGGCGCCCGACGCGGCGGTCGAGGTGTACAAAGTGGTCGCGGCGGGCATGCCCGACAACGTCGAGTTGCAGGAGCAGTACGCGGCGCTGGCGCAGTCGCAGCCAGGGTACGAACAGCAGGCGGTCGACGCGTGGCGGCGGGCGCTGCCGACGACGTCGTCACCGGGCAAGGTGGCTTCGGCGTTGGCCGAGCTGGCGGCGCGGCGAAAAGACTACGACTCGGCGTGGTTGGCGGCGCAAGTGGCCGGCGGGCTCATTGGAGAGACGGGGCAGGGCGAGAAAGAAATTCTCTCGAAGCTCGGGCCGTACGCGAAGAAGCGCGAAGTGGCGCAGCGGCCCATGACCGACCGGTTGTGGCAGCAGCACCTGTTTCACCCGAAGGTGCGCGGCCCACTCGCCGAGCTGATGTCGATTTTGTTCGAGCAGGCGGGCACGCTCTACAAAGAAGAATTCACCCGCTACAACATCAACCCCAAGCGGCACTTCATTGAAATCGCGAACGCGCCCGAGTACCAAATTCACCATTACCGGTACGTGTCGCGCCTGCTCGGCATGGACCAGGTGTCGCTCTTTTCGCCGTTCTTGATTTCGACGCGCGACCGCATGGCGAAGAAGACGACCGAGCCCGCCCCCGACCCGATGGTGGGGGTCGAAATTTGTCACACCGACCCGGTGTGTTTGCGGGTGGGCGGCAAGTTCTTCAGCGAGACGGGGCAAAAGGAGATCTACTACCTGCTCGGCCGCAC
>JBGAIY010000423.1:0-6759 GCA_044225205.1 Myxococcaceae bacterium
AGTCGTCTTGGTCGATTCGGTAGAACGTCGCCTTTTCGAGTCGCCAGGGCGTGGTGGCCGAGGTCAACAGTTCGATTGACGCACTGGGCAGGTATTCGACCTCGCGCAGCGCCTTCATGTTGGGGCCGACGAAATGCTGCCACTTGTTTTGGGTCGGCGAGTAGCTGCTCGCCCAGTGCCCCAGCCGATCGACGGTCGCCCATTCGGGCAATGCCCCGTACTTGGTGGCTTCATGCTCGTTCATGAACTTCGCCACCGCCCTGCTCAAGAAGCCCCGGGTGAATTGGGCTTCGCTCTTCGTGACGTAGGGAGCCAACGGCCCGAGCCACTCGGTGAGGTGTTGTTTGAGCAACGCTTTGGCGCGCTTGAGCGTCGCCGGCGAGGGCGACGGTTCGAGTTGGAGCCGAATGAATTCGCCCCGTGGGTCGTCGCGCTCCATCAAGGCGTCGGCGTAGACGAGCCGGGCGGCGTCATCGTCGGGGTGGGCGTAGACCGCGGCGAGCAGCTCGCCTTCGTTGCGTGGCCCGGCTTGGCTCGGGGCGGTGGCCCCAGCCGCGTTCAGAGCCGAGACCACCGCGGCTTCTTCTTGTGTCAACTCGGGTCGGCCCAGCGGCTCGAGGTCTTTGGCCGCCTCCCCCAGCCGCCCCTTGAGCCACTTTTGCATCAACGGCCGAATGCGCCACTGGCTCGGCAGGGTCGCCGCGAGGTCGACGAAGCGGGGGTCTTTCGTGTGGCGAACGGCCCGAAACACGTTGGCCCAATGGGGCTTCGAGCTGTCTGACGTAAACGGCACTTCGGTGACCACCTGTTCGAGCGCGAACGACATGCGCGGGCCGGGGGGCTCGAGCAAAAAGCGCTCGGCAGCCTCGGCGACTTCGGCGGGCTTGCGGCCCATGGGCGCGACCGGAGAAAGTCGCACGGAAAGCTCGCGCACCGCCAGCACGGGCTTGAGCCTCCAGGCTTCTTCGAGGTGGGGCAGCGCGGCGGTGGCCCCCTTGGTTTCGAGGGCACGTTGCGCTTGGCGCAACAGGGTCAGGCAGGCGCTCATGGCCGAGACTCAACCACGGGCACGCCCCGCCGCGAAGTGTGGCACGCTCACCCGATGCACTCGAAACGGCGCTCGCTGAGCATGGCGTTCGTGGTGGCCTTCACCGCCTGCGGTTTCAAACAGTTCGACGGCCAAGTCGACACCGTGTCGGTTTCGGGCAACTACGACGTGACCTACGACAACAAGGTGACGTTGCGGCTCGACCTCGCCGGGGGCGTGCGCGAAGTGACGCAGGCGGGGTTGGGTGGAGTCGCCGACTTCGGCGTCTACAACGGCCAGCCGCTGACGCTCGACGTCTCGTCGTTTTGCGCGAAGCCCGAAGTGCAATGCCCCAGCGAGACGTTTTGGTCGAAAGTCGCCGTCGACGAGCCCGACATTGCCAACCGGGCGAGCCTGCAGAAGCTGGTCGTCGTCGACAACCGGCAGCACACGCTCGACGCGGGCGTGCGGGCCGTCGCCATCGCCGGTTTGATTGACCACCACCAGAGCGACAAGTTCTTGCTGGGCCTGGGCGCTGGAGCAGCGAGTTCGGCGAATTGCGTCGCGCTCTCGTTGTCGCTCGCGGGAGGTCGCTTCACTCGCGTCGGAGAGACCTTCGATGCGTCGGTCGAATACCGGCTGCCCAATGGTCGCCGCTGTGACCCCGACGCGGGCGGCTCGGGTGGTGACGCCGGTGACGCGGGTACCGACGGCGGCGTGCCGGTGTGTGGCGCGGTTCAGGTCGTTCAAAGAATCGTACCGGTGGGCGCGGTGGTCGACGGCATTGCCGAGGGCCAAGTCGTCGTCGGCTACGCCGGGGCCTGCGCGTTCGGAGCGGTGGTGGGTGCCGCCACATTGACGATTTCGACGGGGTTTACCGGCCACCGAACCGGCGCGTACGACCCGCCCCCGTTTACCCCAGCGCCGGTCGTGCTGCCCGACGCCGGTCTCGACGGCGGGCTCTGGTTGGGCGACGCCGGTTCACCCTGACTGCTGACTGCGCCATGCACGCACGAGTTCTCGAAGTTCTTGAAAGAGTGGCCGAATCGCCGACGCGAGAGGCCGCACTCGTGTTTGCCGATGCGTTGCTCGAGGCGGGTGACCCGTACGGTGAATTCATTGCACGTTCGGCGCTCGGCGAGGTCGACGCCGCCGCCCAGCTGCGGCGCAAGCACGAGAAGCACTGGCTGGGCCCGCTCAAGCCGTTTCTGACGTCGCTCGAGTACCGCCATGGCCTGCTGCACGCCGCGGCGTTTTCGCGAAAGGCGCCGACCGAACCCGAAGCCGTGAAGGCGGCGGTGGGGCACCCTTTGTTGTGGTCGCTGCGGTCGTTGTTTCGAGACAAGTCTCCGACCCAGCGCATTCACCGAGCCGACGCGGCGGCGTACTGGGCGTTCATCGCGGCCGACGGGACCCGGCACCTCGAGGGCATTGACGGCTCGGAGCCCGGAGTGTTGGAGCAGGTCATCGACGCGGGTGGCCTGGGCCTGACGCACTGTTCGACGTACGGCCCAACCGGGCCACGCTCGATGTGCTCGCGTCATCGGTGCTCGACGGCGTTCGCTTTGTCGAACTCACGACGGCGCAACACCTGTTTCCACAGGTTTTGGTGAAGCTGAAAGAAGAGACGGCCTTTGCTCGGGTGCTCAGGCACGTTTCGATTCACTTCACGACGGCGGGCCCGCTGAGCTGCGAAGCGTTGGCGGTCGACGCGTGGGCGGGTCTTCGGGTGGCGTCGCTGCGGGTGAATGAGCTGCGGCTCGAGCGAGCGGCGTTGGCCACGACGGTGACGTTCGGGCGGTTGGCCGAGCCGGGGGATCATCGACTTTACCGAGGCGACTCGGGCCCTGACTTTTTCTTTGCGCGGGCACTGGCCCAGAATGTGCCTGCGCTCGAGCGGGTCGTCTTCGATGGGCCTCCACCCAGCGTCGACGCCGTTCGCCACGTTCGCGCGGTGCTGCCGCGGGTCGAATGCGTCATGGCCGACGGTCGCGACCCGTTGGCGGCAGCCGAAGCCCATGAACGCGAGTTTCCACGGCCGGCTCCGCCGCCCCCCACGCCGGTCGACTTCGACGAAGACCAGGCGTTCGGTGAGGGAGACTTTTTGTGACGTGGCTTACGTCGGCCGGCCCTCGGCTTGGTCGAATTGGGCGCGCGTCGGCTCGTTGAACCAACACACCCACAGCGCGTACGCCCCATACGCGAGCCCCACCGGTATGTTGAACAGAGACAACACTGCCAACGCGGTTTGGAGCACGCGGCCCCGGCCGACCCGTACCCGCCCCGCCGCCACGAAGTGCAACACCGCGAAGGCCAGCGACAGCCCGGTGATGACCACCCCCACCACGCCCATCAACCCGAAGGTCATGCCCTGGGCCTGGGTGGGCAACGGCGAGTCTTGCATCATCGCGCCGACGCCCAGGCCGAACGCCAGCAACAGGCCGGCAATGACGAGGGTCGCCAAGACTTGCAACCCGCCCAACACCAGGTTCAACACGCGAAGAATCGACAAATGATCGGTCGAACTGGCCATGCCCTTCACGTTGCCTCATTGGCCGGGTGCAAGCCAGCGAACACCTACAGGGCGACGTCGGTCGCGAAGTGAAAGGTCTCTCCCGGCACAGGCAGCGACCAGCCGGGGCCATGCGGCCCGCAGCCACGCGTGCCACACGCCGCGGCCGACTTGTTCAACGGCGTCAGGGTGGTGGCGTGGCCCTGCGCGAACGCTTGTTCGACGCGACCGACGAAGCGGTTGAGCGCTTTGGCGTCGAGCACGTTTCGCAGTGGCGCCAAGGGCGCCCGTCGAGGCTGAAAGAAGTCTTCCCAATGGGCGGCGAGCACGTACTTCGCGTGGTGGTATTCGAGCACCGCCTCGGGGTAGTCGTCGCTCTGTTCGAAACCGGGCACGCAGCCGATGTGCACGTCGACCGGGCGCTCGGCGTTGACCGCGGCGGGCGCCAAGCCATGCGGAGGCGAACCTGCGGCGTCGACGTAGTGAATGCGAAACACCACGCGCCCCCGCTCGTCGAGCAGGTCAATGAGGTACGCCCACGTATTGCCCAGCCGGTAGTCGTCGGCCCGTGACGGCGCGGCCGGCAGCGGCGCTTTCACGATGCCTCCGAACGCTGCGACGTCGAGGCCCAACAAATTCAGGTGCGGCGCGTGGGCGTGGTGAATCGGCGTGATTCGCACGCGGTTCGTCGGGCACTTCGTGGTCGCTGCCTGCGGGTCGGTGTAGTCGACGACCGCCACGCAGCCGAAGCGCGCGGTGACCGGCCCCAGCTCATTCACGGTCGACCGGTCGGCGAACAGGGTCGGCTGGCCCGCGATGAGCTCTGGCTCGAAGTACGCCGGCACGTCACCCGCATGGTCGACGTGCCCATGCCCGATGAGCACGACCTGGGTCTTCGCCACCGGCGTATTGACGAACCCCGCTCGCACTTCGGCCAGGTTCGGCACCACCAAGGGCAAGGTCGATACCCGCGAACCCAACAGCGTCGCCAGCGAGTGGTTCGAAAAGTAGGGCGCCGCCAACAAGTAGACGTCGCCCCACTGAATGCCCCAGCCGCCCGAACCATGGTAGTGCAGCACCGCCACGCCCGCTGGCACGGCGAAGTCGTTGCGCTCGGGCAACAGCGCCTCGCGAGGCACCGCTTGCCCGGCCACCACCAGCGCGTTGCGCGCGGGAGCGTCGGTCTTAACCGCAGACGTGGTGACACAGCTCGCCGCCACGACGAGCGTGGCGACGAAATGGGGGCTCAGGGCACGTGGGTTCATGTGGTCGACGAGGTGGGTTGCCGCGCGGGGTGTTGAACGATCCACCGTGTTGGTTCAAGCGAATTGCTTCGGCCTTGCCGGGTCGGGCGGCTTGCGCTTAAGCCACCGGCATGGCCGAGAACTTCATTTTCACGATGCAAGACCTGCGCAAGGTCAAGGGCGGCAAAGAGATTCTCAAAGGCATTTGGCTCTCGTTCTTTCCCGGGGCGAAAATCGGCGTCATCGGCCCGAACGGGTCAGGCAAGTCGACGCTGTTGCGAATCATGGCGGGGCTCGACAAAGAGTTCATGGGCACCGCGCGGCCCGACCCCAAAGCCCGCGTCGGCTTCTTGCCCCAAGAACCGCAGCTCGACGAATCGCTCGACGTGAAAGGCAACGTCGAGCTCGGCGTGAAGGCCACCAAAGACTTGCTCAAGCGCTTCGAAGAAGTGTCGAACGCCATGGGCGAACCCGACGCCGACTTCGACAAGCTCCTGGCCGAGCAGGCCCGGTTGCAAGACGCCATCGACGCCGCCGGAGGCTGGGAACTCGACCGCACACTCGACATCGCGATGGACGCGCTCCGCCTGCCGCCTGGCGACATGAACGTGTCGAAGTTGTCGGGTGGTGAAAAGCGCCGCGTCGCGCTGTGCCGAATTTTGCTCGAGAAACCCGACCTGTTGCTGCTCGACGAGCCGACGAACCACCTCGACGCCGAATCGGTGCAGTGGTTGCAACAGCACCTCAAAGAATACACCGGCACCATCGTTTGCGTGACGCACGACCGGTACTTTCTCGACCAAGCCTGCGAGTGGATCTTGGAGCTCGACCGCGGCGAAGGCGTGCCGTGGAAAGGCAATTATTCGAGCTGGCTCGACCAAAAGAAGAAGCGCCTCGAACAAGAAGAAAAGGCGTCGAGCTACCGGCAGAAGTTTCTCGACCGCGAGCTCGAATGGGTGTCGAGCAGCCAGAAGGCACGCCAGGCCAAGTCGAAGAGCCGGCTCGCGAAGTACGAAGAAATGCGCGAGGCCTACGAGCGCGACAAGAAAAACGAAGGCACCGGCGAAATTTTCATACCGCCCGGGCCGAAGCTCGGCGGTTTGGTCGTCGAAGCGAAGAACATTCGCAAGTCGTTCGGCGACCGGGTGCTCATTGACGACCTGAGCTTCAAGTTGCCCCCCAACGGCATCGTCGGGGTCATCGGCCCGAACGGCGCCGGCAAGACGACGCTGTTCAAGATGATCATGGGTGTCGAAAAGCCCGACTCGGGAGAGTTCAAAACCGGCGACAGCGTCAAGGTCGCGTACGTCGACCAGTCACGCGAGCTGCTCGAAGGCGACAAGTCGGTGTGGGAAGAAGTGTCGGGAGGCCTCGACCAGCTCGACCTGGGCGGCCGCATCGTCGCGTCGCGCGCGTACTTGAGCTGGTACGCGTTCAAAGGGGCTGATCAGCAGAAGCGGGTCAAAGACCTGTCGGGCGGCGAGCGAAACCGGGTGCACTTGGCCAAGCTGCTCAAGTCGGGAGGCAACTTGATTCTCCTCGACGAGCCCACCAACGACCTCGACGTCGAAACGCTCCGCAGCTTAGAAGAAGGGCTCAACTCGTTCGCCGGGTGCGCGGTCATCATCAGCCACGACCGCTGGTTTCTCGACCGTGTGGCGACGCACGTGCTCGCGTTCGAAGGCGACTCGAAGGTGGTGTGGTTCGAGGGCAACTTTCAAGACTACGAAGACGACAAGCGAAAGCGCTTGGGCGCCGACGCGCTCATGCCCCGGCGCATCAAGTACAAGACGCTCACTCGGCAGTGACTACTTCGAGCGGCGCGGGCAGTTGCGTTCGAGGTTGTCGATCTGTGCGTTGTAGTCTTCGGCGCTCGCTTTGCCGACCCAGCCGCCCAGCCAACCGAGCCCGGCGGCCCCGAGAGGGGCTCCGAGTTCAGGCGAGGCGACCACCAAGCCCACCACCCCACCCACCAC